>CAMOSN010000034.1 GCA_946624935.1 uncultured Lachnospiraceae bacterium
CGAATGTCCCGGTGCCCGAACGTACGGGGCGTAGCTGCCGGGTCAGATTTGGCGGAGATATGCAGCTGGATGAAGACATGGCGACGGACATATGGGGTCAAACACAGAACCGTCCCCTGTTTGACTTAGTCAAGGATGCACAGGCTGTCTGTCAGGCGGCCGGCATTTGCCTGAGTGAGCACGGCGATTCCAAACGGAGGCAGTGTAAGGATGCCGCCGGCGGGAGTGGCCATCAGGAAGGACGCGTTCTGAGACACATGGAGCTGTGCCGCAAGCTGTGTATAGTGTGAAGCTTCTCCGCCGCCGGCGGACAGGTCGACCGTTTGCGCTGTGTCAGAGGTGTTGATGACCAGTAACACAGGTTCAGTATCGTCGGCGGTGCGCAGCAGCGTACAGACCTCTTTCCCGGAGAGAGGTTCGATCATCTGCGTACAGCCCTTTGCGATCGCCGGATAATTTCTGCGCAGGCGGATCGCCTGTTTCACGTAGGACAGAATGGAAAAAGGATCCCCGGACTGCTCCTCCCAGGAAGGATATTTCATTTTCACCTCGTCCATGTCCGGCGGTCCGTCGCACAGGCAGGAGGCAGAAGGATCATCGGTCCAGTACATGGGGGCACGTTTGTTTTCATCTTTGCCGGAGCCCTTCATACCGAGCTCCTCACCGTAGTACAGAAAGGCCTGACCGGGCATCAGCAGATTGAGGGCCTGGGCAAGCTTCACGCGGGGTTCGCCATCGCGTGCATAGTATCCGGCGCTTCTGGCCATATCGTGATTGGTATAGAAGGGTGCGTTGACCGCGGATGCGGAATACTCTGCAAACAGGGCTTCCTCCTCCATCAGGCGTTCACCGTACCGCGAGGCGGGGGCAGTGCCCCGGGCGATGCCGGCGATCACGCCCTCCTGTCCCGCAAAGGAAAAGTCGAACAGCGAATCAATACCGCTTGCATAATAGCGGGCGTAGGTCTGCACAGAGGTCCAGGCCTCCCCCACCAGGTAGGCCTCCGGCCGGATGTCCTTGACCGCAGCGTTCAGCCAGGACAGGAAGGCAATGTTTGCCTGCTCATTATCTGTGTAATAGGAGGTCACCGCATCGAGACGGAAACCGTCGACGCCCTTTTCAAGCCAGAAACGGAGAATCGATTCAATTTCATCCCGCACGGCAGGATTGTCGAGATCAAGATCCGGCATCCCGGACCAGAACCGCGCTTCATAATACCAGTCGGAACCCTCCAGCGGCACCGACCCGTCCGCGGGGGCATCGGAAAAGTGATAATAGTCGACGTAAGGGCATGCTTCCCCGGAAGGAACCTCTCCCGCTGCAAGGGAGCGCAGATAATCCGATGCCTGTATAAACCAGGGATGCGATGTGGAGGTGTGATTGAGCGGCAGGTCCAGGATCACACGAACGCTCCGTTCATGACACCGGGACAGCAGCTGGTCAAAATCCTCCATGCTGCCATAGGAGGGATCGATGGCGCAGTAATCCGTCACATCATATTTGTGATAAGTGGGAGAAGGAAACACCGGCATGAGCCAGAGCATGTCACAGTCCAGATCCGTATCGGAGAACCGGTCGCCGTCATTGATGTAATCCAGCGACTGCATCAGGCCCTTCAGATCACCGATGCCGTCCGCATTGCTGTCATAAAAGGAACGAACGAATACTTCATAGCATACCGATGAGGAAGAACCGGATGCGGTCGGTGAAACGCTATATTGCTGTCCGGACGGGTCAGCCTGCTCTGCCGCATGAGCGCAGTGCTCCCCCGGGGAGAGGCAGAGGGCCGGAGCGGGGAGGAAAGCTCCGCTCAGAAGCATAATTGTGAAAACGATCATGGAAAGAGCTGGATTTCTCTGCATTTGTTCGCCTCCTTCAAATAGGATTCTTCAAGATCAGAGCATTTCTTTTCGAATAGTATACAGCAGGAGTAGCAGAAAGTCAATAGATAGTCACATAAAAGATATGAAGAATCGGAGGCCCTGAAAGAGTGCTGGGCATTGCGGCAGCACTGGTGTATAATTCTGCGCAGGAGGTTTAACGCGATGAAAAAGAGAATTGTCTGTTTTGGAGATTCCAACACCTGGGGCTATGATAAGGTGCATGACGGCGCGCGCTTTCCGGAGGAGGTGCGCTGGACGGGAAAGCTTTCCGGAATGCTGGGGCCGGACTATACCGTGATCGAAGAGGCGCAGAATGGGCGGACCACCGTGTGGGATGATCCGGTGGGAAACCGGATGGCTGGGATCAAATATCTGTGGCCATGCATGGAATCGCATTCGCCCTTTGACCTGATCATCATTATGCTTGGCACGAATGATGCCAAGGGCTATTTTAATGTTTCTGCACAGACCATCGCACGGAGTGCGGGCCGGCTGGTGTGGATGGCGATGACGTCGCCGTTCGGTCCTGATAAGGTTCCGCCGCAGGTGCTGCTTGTCTCCCCGATCCGCATCGAGGATCATGAAGTGTTCCGGCACATGTTCGGAGCGCAGGCTGCACGCAAAAGTCTGGAATATCCGGCGGCTTTCCGGGAGCAGGCCGAATTGTACGGGTGCCATTTCCTGGATGCTGCGGCATACACAGGCCCGGGAGCAGCTGACGGACTCCACCTGGATCCTGAGGGACATGCGCTTCTGGCACAGGCCATGTATAGAAAGGTGAAGGAGATTTTGGGTTAGCACTCGCGGCAGGGCAGGGATCGTTCCGGGCCAGCCGAAACGGAAAATGGATAGGGACTGGTCAATTGCGGGGATTGGGGAAAACACGGCCGGTCTTTTGAAACTTCATGAAAAAAAGGATCGCCACGCCTGGTAACCGGCGCGGCGATCCTTTTTTGGTTCCGTCATTCTTTATTTTCGACAGTTGGCGCTAACCGCGAAATCGTCCTCACTCATGGCGTTGCGCCCAGTCCTGATCGTCTCAGAGCAGCAGGCCCATGATCTCGTTGCTGCGGGCGATAAATTTCGTCATCTGCTCCGGCGTGAGCGGCTTGTTGGCCAGCAGTGCCAGATCGTACAGCTGCGCGCAGATCAGATCCGTGTGTGCTCCGTCCTCATGCCCGAGCAGGTACTGTACCAGCGAATTGTTGGCGTTGAGGACCAGTGTGGGCGGTGCGGCGAACATGGACGGATCCATGCCGTACATGTTGTACATGCGCATCATGTCTTCCATGCGGCGTGTTTCCTCGGACATGGTCACCATGGAGGAAACAGCGGCATCCTTGAGCTTCTCGACCTTCACCTCCAGCTTGTCGTTGCCCAGCGCTTTACGGAAGAGTGCGGTGAGCTTGTCGGTCGCATCCTTGAGCTCCTCGGCGGAAACCTCTTCCTTTGCGGACTGGTTTACATCGGCATCGATGCGCTCAAAGCGGATGGTCTCATCCTTCTGCTCGGCGTGGGAGATGAACGCAGTGTCGATGTTGTGCTTCAGGATCACAGCGTCCTGCTTCGCCTCGCGGAACATGCGGATGTACTGGCTCTGCTGTACCTCATCGGTCACATAGAAGATGACCGTCTTTTCCGGCTCCTTTTCCTCCGCTTCCTTTGCGATGTCCTCCGGATTCTCCTCTACATCGAGGGGCTCTTCGGATGCAGAAGCATCGGCCTTCTGGCCGTCTTCTGCAGCTTCAGATTCCACCGTGCTGTCAGCGCTTTCAGGGTTCTCACCGGCAGCTTCTCCTTCAGCTGCGGCAGTGTCCTGCGTCTCGTCGTCCTTCTTCGCGTTTGCCTCAAGATACTCCTTCATCGTGAAGTACTTGCCGTCGATGTCCTTATAGAGCACATAATCCATCATGCGGTCGCTGAATTTCGCTTCCTTCAGGCAGCCGTACTTGATGAACGGGCTGATGTCGTCCCAGTATTTTTCATAGTTCTCACGGTCGGTCTTGCACATGCCGGAGAGCTTATCGGCAACCTTCTTGGAGATGTAGTCGGCGATCTTTTTGACGAAGCCGTCGTTCTGGAGCGCGCTGCGGGATACGTTCAGCGGCAGGTCCGGGCAGTCGATCACACCCTTGAGGAGCATCAGGAATTCCGGAATGACCTCCTTGATGTTATCGGCGATAAACACCTGATTGTTATACAGCTTGATGGTGCCCTCAATGCTGTCGTATTCCATATTGATCTTCGGGAAATACAGAATTCCCTTGAGATTGAACGGATAGTCCATGTTCAGATGGATCCAGAACAGCGGCTCCTTGTAATCCATGAACACCTTGCGGTAAAACTCTTTGTATTCTTCATCCGTGCACTCATTCGGATGCTTAGTCCAGAGCGGGTGCGTATCGCTGATGGACACCGGACGCTTGTTGATCTTCACCGTGTCGCGGGCAGGAGAGATCTCGACGGTTTCCTTTTCACCGTTCTCGTTCTCTTTTTCCTCGGTTTTGGCATCCTCGTGAATGCGCTCCACAACGACATCATCCTCACGAAGATCCTTCTCGTCGATCGTCTCATATTCCTGGGCGGCGCCGGCCTGGGACAGGAAGATCTCCACCGGCATGAAGCCGCAGTACTTGCTGAGCACTTCACGCATCCGGTATTCATTTGCAAACTCCAGGCTGTCCTCATTCAGATGCAGCGTAATGGTCGTGCCGACTTCACTGCGCGTTCCGTCCCCGATCTGATACTCAGAGCCGCCGTCGCATTCCCAGTGGACCGGCGTGGCATCCTTCTGATAGGAGAGCGTGTCGATCTCCACCATGTCGGCGACCATAAAGGCAGAATAAAAGCCCAGTCCGAAATGGCCGATGATCTCGTCCTTGCCGCCCTGGTCCTTATACTTCTCCAGAAAAGCAGTCGCACCGGAGAAGGCGATCTGCGTGATATATTCCTCGACCTCGTCCGCCGTCATGCCAAGACCGGTATCGGTAAAGCTCAGTGTTTTGTTCGTCGGATCCACGACGACCTGGATGCTGTCCTTATGTCCCTCCGGATACTCATACTCGCTGAGCATGGAGAGCTTTTTCAGCTTCGTGATGGCATCGCAGCCATTGGAGACCATTTCACGGGCAAAAATATCGTGATCGGAATACAGCCATTTTTTGATGATCGGAAACAGATTCTCACTGTTGATCGAGAGACTTCCTGTTCTTGTGCTCATATTAACAACTCCTTTTTTATGATTTCTGAGATTTTAACCGCCCGGCCGGGAAACGGACAGACGGGTTTTTTTCTTCATAAAAGGGATTGTAATACCAGGAAATGGAAAAGTCAAGGAAAAATCAGCACTCGGCAAGAATGAGTGCTAACACCGTGAAGCTCCGGTTTTGTGATACATTTCTGCCCGGTTTATTCCAGTGTAAATGGAATCTGAGCCTGCTTCAGATACCGCTGCACGAGGTCATCCCAGGTGTGCTCGAGCTGCTTGTCCATGGTAAAGATGCGCAGAGAAACGCCGGGAATACAGGTGATGGACTCCTCGGAGCCATTATGCTGATAGGTGATATTCAGGAACAGGCCGGCGACGGATGCATCCGTCCAGGACTCGCCGCAGGAGCGGAGCACCTTTCGCATATTTTCATCCGAAAGGCGGAACACAATACGCATGCTGCCGGGCTTGTTTTTCCCGCGGATCACATCGAGTACATGGGGGCGGACCAGCCGCCATGGCGCATAAGAAGGGGTATGGCCGGCCGTGTCGGAAGCAGGGGACGTTTCGGAGGCAGGCGATGTACCTTTTGCAGTGGAGGGATCCTCCGTCTCCGGCAGAAAGCCCGGAATAAACTCTCCGGAGACCTGAAAGGTGCAGAAGGTCGTCACCTGTGCGCTGACCAGCCCGAATGCGTCAAAGGTGCCGGACAGAAGCAGGTGCTGCATGAATGCTTTGTTATCCTGAATGCGTAGAGACTGCAAGAAAACCCCTCCGTTCTGAGTTGGATTGGAATGCACTTTTCTCATTGTACGGCAGAGGATTGCTGTTTGTAAAGCACTCGTTTATGCCTGTTTTTTATCGGAAATGTTTGAAAATCCAAAGCGGGAAACGATCAGGAATGTGGCATACTGATTACGAAGTAAAAACGGGTGCATTTGCGTATGGAGGTCCGAATTCCATACCAATAGCATTCAATGATGACAGAAACCGGAGGAGAAACGAGTGGAACTCTTTATCAATGAACATGACCGCGGCATTCTGCGGGAGTTGGCAAAAAAGCAGCTGGATTACGCAAAAATGGAAAGCAATCAGAAGCGGAAAGCGATCTGGTATAAGCATAATGCGCTGGAGTGGGACGTTCCCCTGGTGCACCTGGATGCATGGGGATTATACGCGGAGCTGGTGGATCCGCATCTGGCCTGCGAGGGCGAATTTGCGCGGCTGGTGGAGCGGGAAATCTACAAGAATTTTATCAACCAGGCCTGGTTTGACGATGACCGGGTGACGCCCGACCGCTTCGGATGGAATTACGATACGGATTTTAAAGCGTTTGATCTGGACATCCGCCAGGAGTTCATCACCGGGAAAAAGGAAAATGAGGACTCCGGATTTGCCATGCATTTCATCCCGGTGCTGGAGGATCTGGAGGACGAATGGGACAAGCTCCGGCCCAGCACCTTCTGGGTGGACAAAGAGACCTCCCGGAAGAAGGTGGAGGTGATCCGGGACGCCTTCGGGGACATTCTGCCGGTGTACATGAAGATGGACTGCCTTTACAGCGTGCCAACCCAGAAGATCGTCCACCTGATGGGGATGGAGAACATGATGCTCAACATTGCCCAGTATCCGGAGGAATACAAGGAGATGATGGACCGGCTGGCCGATGATTTCGTCGCCTACTTCAAAATGCTGGAGAAGGAGGGCATGATCCTGCCGACCGCAGAATATGAATGGGTGGGACAGGCGACCTTTGCCTACAACCACGAGCTGCCCGAGAGCGCCGAGGCTGCCGGCAGGCCGCTCACGACCCACGACGTGTGGGGCTTCCTGGATTCCCAGGAGACCAACTGCATCAATCCCAGAACCTTCGAGGAGCTGGTATTCCCCTGCTATGAGAAGATCGCGGGTCTGTTCGGCCTGCTTTCCTACGGCTGCTGCGAGCCGGTGGACCAGGTGTGGGATCGATGCATATCGAAGCTTCCGAATCTGCGCAAGGTGTCGATCTCTCCCTGGTGCAACGAGGAATTTATGGGAGAACGCCTGCGCGGAAGCCGCGTGATCTACCACCGCAAGCCGGCGGCAACGCTTCTGGGGCTTCCCGGACCGCTCGACGAGGAAGCGGTAAGGAAGCACATCCGCAGAAGCCTCGAGGCCGCCCGCGGCTGTCATATGGAGATCACCGCGCGCGATGTGTACACGCTGGACGGAAATCCTGCCAAGGGAAAACGCTATGTCGAGCTGATCCGTGAGGAGATCGAAAACCACTGGAAGGCCTGAGTGGGACAGAAGGAACGTCCCTGTGTCCCATTTGTTCACGAAAGGGAGGACAAAATGAACGAGGCAAGAATATTCCGACCGACCGAACTGGAATGGAAACAGCTGAAAGCAGATTACTGTGATGTGCCGCTGTACGACAAACCCCTGGTCAGCGATCCCGAGACCGGCATGAGCGTTGCCATCTCGCGCTACGAGAAGGGCTTCCATCTCGAATGGCACACCCACACCTGTGCGCACGGTATGTACATCCTGCAGGGGAAACTGAACACCAGCATCGGGTAGGCACAGCCCGGCGATTTCGTATGGTTCCCCGCCGGCATGGCCATGGAGCACGGAGCGACCGTCGAAGAGGACTGCGTATTCCTCTTCATCACCAACCGCCCCTTCGACATTCACTACCTTAGAGACGATAAATAACTGGAGAGAGGAGAGCCATGGGGACAGGTCCGCCGGCTCCGCTCTGCGCGAGCCGGCGGACCTGTCCCCATGGCTCTCCCTGGTTTCGAAGGGAAGAGGGAAAGGAGAAATGGAAAGGAGAAGATGAAGGATGACCATGAAAATACAGATTGGTTTCATCGGATGCGGCTGGCGCGCGCAGGGATACATGAATGTGATCCGGCAGCTGGGGCATCGGATGGAGGTGACCGGGATTCTGGTGCATTCACGGGAGAGCCGTGAAAAGATGGAGCAGGAGGATCCGGGCAGAGTCTGCACGGATCTCGAGACCTTTCTGAAGCAGCCCTACACCTTTGTTGCAGTGATGGTTCCCGGAAAAGAGGCGCTATTCTACAACAGGGCATTGATGGAACGCGGAATCCCCGTCCTTTCCGAGACGCCGCCGGGCATGGGAGTAGAAGAGCTGAACGAATGCTATGCCGTGCAGCGCAGGACAGGCGCAAAGATCCAGGTCGCCGAGCAGTGTCATCTGCGCCCTTACTATCAGGCTGTCGCAAAGATGGTCCGAAGCGGCGCGCTGGGAAGGATCTGGTGCATTCACATGGGGATCCTGCACGATTATCATGCGATGAGCATCATACGCCGCATGTGCGGTCTCACATTTGAAAATGCAGTGATCCGCGCAAAGGAATATCACATTCCCGTACACTATCACTGCGGCCGTGAGGGCATGCATCCGGCACCTGCAGGCAATCTGGTAAGGGACCGCAGAAAACGCGCCGACATCGTGTTTGAGACCGGACAGACGGCATTCTACGATTTCTCCGACGAGCAGTATTTCAACTATTTCCGGAGCCGGCATCTGTTTGTTCAGGGAGAACTGGGCGAGATCGCGGATCTGAATGTGGCGTATCTGGGAAAGGATCAGCTTCCGGTGACCGGCAGGATCTGCCGGGATACCCTTGGGGAATATGAAAATCTGGAAGGATGCGGACTGAGAAGCCTGCGGCTGAACGGAGAAGTGCTTTATGAAAATCCGTATATCTGCGAAGATGTAAGGCTGAGCGACGACGAGATCGCGATGGCTTCCATTCTCGACGGAATGGCAGCGTATGCAGAAGGCGGGAACGAGATCTATCCGCTGCGGGAAGCGCTGCAGGATACATATCTGCACCTTATGCTGGATGAAGCAGCAGGAAGCGGTAAAGAAGTGGTTACGGAGTCCCAGAGCTGGGGGCGGGGCTGAAGCTTTCAAACAGAGAACCGTTCCCTGTTTGAAAATGGGACAGAGAACCGTCCCCTGTCCCATTTATGAAAGAATAGCAGACAGCAGCCTGTCTGCTGTTTTTTTGTGGCTTGGAATTCCCGGATGATCCACTGCACCGAATTCTCCTGTAAGGGTATCCGGCAGAGAGAGGTAGGAAACAAGAGGATCTCCCAGGGAATGGACTGCATCTATGAGGGTATCTTCTATTTCATGCCCCATCATTCCATAGCACCAGAGGATCCGAGCGGCTGGATTGTGCTTGCGAAGGACATGCAGGAAAGTGATTGCTGCATGGCGGATATGCGCCAGATCCTCATGATTAAGTGATCCATCCGCATTTACATGCATTTTCCAGTGGCTGTGGGTCAGGGGATCGACATATTCCGGATTGACAAACGCGGCAGCATCATTGGTGCCGAGATTGACCAGGATCAGATCAGGCTGCCAGGAGGTGAAACTGTTCATTTCCTGTGCTCCGAGCGAAACAGCAGACGGACTTTTCTGTACACCGCAAACCTGTTCGTAAACAGAAGGAATATTATAGGACGGATTATTTGTGTATCCGATGTAAACGCCCCACCCGGCCTGGGTGACCATGCGCAGGTCGGCATCCAGAGTATCGGCAATACGCATTCCGTAATGCAGATCCGGCATCGCTGTAAAGAACCATAGATCTTCCGTGATCAGACCGGGATATCCGAACAGACCCTCCCCGGAGGTGATGCTGTCACCGATCAGTTCGATTTTCAGCTTCTTCTCCGGGAGAGGGGTGAAGCTTCCGTCGGTTGAAATGCCGGTCACCGTATACAACGTTTCCCCCTCATAAAGCGCATTCTGGAGAAGCGCGGGGGAATCCTTGATGATTCTGATTGTCTTCGGCTCCCGGTAATTCAGGCGGTCATAGACCAAAAGGGTCTGACGGCCTCTCCTCAGCAGGCAGCGCTGCAGCAGATGCCCGTTCAGCATAATACTTATCCAGGGGCACAGAGAATCCTCCGGGACTTCCAGGTCCACACTCAGTTCACTTCCGGAGACAATGAATTCCAGACTGCTTCCGGTCCAGAAGAATGTGATTCCTTCTTTGCGGTGCGATACTCTGCCCGATGTAAACAGAACCTTTTCCAGTTCACAGGTCTTGTATTTCATTGTGGAATGTTAACCTTTCACAGCGCCTGCTGTCAGTCCGCGGATCATGCTCTTGGCGCCGAAGGAGAAGATGATCAGTACAGGGATCGTTGCCAGGGTAAGGCCTGCAAGCTGTGCACCGTAATCGGTACGGAAAGCACTGGCCAGGCTTTTGACAAAGATCGGAATTGTGTAGTTTTCTGTCTTATTAACGAATACAAGAGGATACATATAGCTGTTCCACGACCACAAAAACTGAAGAAGTGCCAGTGTCAGAATGCCGGGCCGGATGCAGGGAAGAGCAATCTGAAAATAGATCTGCAATTCATTGGCTCCGTCGATCCGGGCACTCTCCACGAGCTCCAGGGGAAGTGAGGTCTTAAAAAACGAGATCATCCAATAGGCACCCAGTCCGCTGGCCAGCCATACAAAAATCATCGGCAGCAGGGTATTGTTGATTCGCAGATTGCGCATTTCGATCATATATCCAATGATACCGATCTGCGTCGGAACCATCATCGTCATCATGATGAACATATTCATGACCTTTTTCAGCCGGAACTGATAGACATTCATGGCATATCCGGCCATGGAACAGATCAGGACCGAAAAGAACATGGCACAGACCGAGATGATAAAGCTGTTCAGATACGAACGTACAAAGTTGGAGGCAAAAATTGTTTTCAGGTTTTCGATAAAATAGTTGGAAGGGATCAGCGGGTTGCCCTGAAAGATCATCTCACTTTTAAAGGTGGACATGGAAAACATCAGGTAAAAAGGAATCAGGGAGATCACGGACATCAGAACCAGAAAAACGGTTTTACATGCAGTTTTGATTTTCATGGCTCAGTCCTCCTTTCCGTTCATCAGTCGCAGTCCAATGACGGACACGATCGCAATGATCACAAACAGTACACAGGCCATGGCAGATGCATATCCCATACGCGGGTTGGATCCGAATGCCTGATTATAGAAATTCCATACAATGGTCAGGCAGCTTTGGGAAGGCCCGCCAACGGTGGAGCTGGTCTGATTGGTGAACAGAAGATTTGCCTCATCGAACATCTGGAACATGTAGATCAGGCTGGTGATGGTCAGGAATGTCGTAACCGGACGCAGCAGCGGAATCGTGATCCGGAAAAAGCACTGAAGATTGCTGGCACCATCGATTTTGGCTGCTTCATACAGATCCTCTGAGATAGAAGTGATTCCTGCCAGATACATGGTCATGAAGTATCCGGTATTGCGCCAGATGATCATGAAAGCGATCACAAAGGGTGCGTATTTCGCGCTGCCGATAAAGTTGATTGCCTTGCCGCCCATTGCGACGATCAGCTTGTTGAAGATACCGATATGCTGCTCGAATATGAATGTAAAGATCATGCCGATCGCAACGGGTGTCGTGATATATGGAAGAAAATTCATGGTCTGAAGCGCATTTTTGAAACGCTTCGTATTCGCGAGCAGTGCTGCGAAGATCAGTCCGAGCACCAGTGCGATGGGAAATCCCGACAGACCGATTTTCAGAGTGTTCAAAACCGATTTCCAGAACAGCTTATCTTTGGTAAAAATACTGATGAAGTTTTTAAAGCCCACATATACCTTCTGATTATAACCAGCCCAGTCAAGCGTACTCATATAGAAAGAGTAGAGGATCGGATACAGATTAAACAGGAAGAAGCAGATCACGAAAGGTGCAAGAAAAACGACCGGCCAGAAGAATCTGTATTTTTTCAGACTGTTGTTCATAGGATACCTCCGGTGTAAGACCAGACAGAAGAGGGGCTGCCTTTGCTGCACCCGGCAGCAAGGCAGCCCCTCCTTAAGAACTATTGTGTTTTGAAGAAACAGACGATGTGTCTGCCTGTTTGGCAAAAACGGATTGTGAATTATTCGATCGTTACAGATTCATCTGTTACCAGCTGGCCAAGCTCGTCGATGGCAGCTGCAACTGCAGTATCCAGATCCATGGAAGCATCGTCCATGATCTGCTGTGCAACGTCATTACGTACGCTGGTGATATCATTGTCATACGCTGACGGAGCCGGGATCACGGTGTTCGGAGCGATCTCCTGATACAGAAGATCGGAGATGTTTTCGCCGCCGAAGAATTCTTCGTCAGAACGTTTGCAGAATTCCGGAGTAGCAATGGTGGAGTCCATGGTGATAAAGCCGGCTACATCTCTGGCTTCCTCTGCACCAACCTGATCCGATACGCACCAGTGGATGTAATCATAAGCGGCAGCCTTCTGTTCATCGGTAGCAGAGGTGGTGATGCCGAATGCGGTACCGCCGTGCTGATAGTTTACGGGAGCTTTGATGATGCCCCAGTTGCCGGAACCGTCAGGATCGTTTGCTTCAATGTAATAGGTGATCGCCCAGTCGGGACACGGATAGAAGATGTGGTTCTTTCCCGCGTAGGTAGCGTTGCCTTCCGGGGTACCATTCTGATAGGTGTCAACTGCTCCGGCATCTCTCAGAGCAATCAGCTTGCCCATAACATCTTCCATCTTGGCAGTCATGTTGATCTTGCCGTCTTCATAGTTCGGAACATCACTTGCAAAATACAGCCATTCTGCAACTGCCTGACCGGAATGGAACAGGTAAACGCTGCCGCCGGAGGCTTCTGCGACCTCTGCACCATGCGTTACATAATCGTCATAGGTGGAGAACATGGCCTGCAGCTCTTCCGGATCATCCGTGCCAAAATATTCCTTCGCCAGATCACGTTTGTATGCAATACCAGCCGGGCAGGCAGCGGAGAACAGACCGATCAGCCGGCCATCGTCCGTGGTAGCCGCATCGATGAGAGCCTGATTGTAAACACTGGTGTCAACACCGTATTCGTTCAGGTCTTCCAGAATGTCAAACTGTTTCCAGTTGGCAATCAGAGCTCTGTCCATGGGAATAATGGTGGGAAGCTCGGAACCGGAAGCCAGAGCCTGCTGTACTTTTGTGAGCATATCGCCCCACTCGGTTGCGATGGGCTCGAAGGTTACATTCGGATGAAGTTCATGATACTTTTCCATCATCGGCCAGGTGTAGTTGGAGTCCCAGCCCCAGTAAGTGATGGTTACTTCGGGATCGTCTGCCATGGCAGGAACAGCCAGAACGGAAACTGCCAGAACTGCAGCGGCGACCATTTTAAACAGGTTCTTTCTCATGATAATACCTCCTCTTTCTGTTTTTTGGGTTGAATACAGTGTATCACCTGCATAACCGGCAGATGCTTCCAAGTTTCAAACATTTTTCATGAAAAATGAACATTGTCCTCCAGCGCATCGAAATCGTTCCAGAGTTCTTTGATCGTGTCATATGCCAGCTTCGGACGCCGGTATTCATCCACGATTCCTTTGTTGTTCATGGTTCTGGGGCGTGAGAAGAACCATTCATCGGACACCCGTACATCGCAAAACTGCCAAAGAAAAACGCCGATGCAGCGCCTCTCCTCCACCAGCCGTGATACGGCAGTGAGCTGGTTCCGCAGCGCTGTCTGCTGGTATTCCTCCGACCACTTGACATGGTAAGGCGTGCGATACCCATAAAGGGCACCGGCGCCGGTCTCGGTGATGAGAAACGGTTTTCCGGATCCTTGTGTTTCTTCCTCGATCCAGCAAAGAAGCTTCGTGAAAAACACGTCGGCCGACTCCGGTTCATACCATTCCGGATAAAGGTTAAAAGAGACGATGTCCGGAATTCCCAGACACAGATCCGTACCCTTTGCACAGGTGGCAAAGGAACTGGGACGGCTCGGATCCAGAGACCGGAGCAGATCGTAGTGCTTCTGATAACAGTCTTTCCCGAACAGGGTATCGCTTGCACATTCGTTCAGGAATCCCCAGATTCCGATCGACGGGTGATTGTAATGCGCCTCCACCATCTCCCGGATGCCGGTCAGGCTTTGCTCCAGAAACAGCCCGGATTGCATTTGCTGCTGCGTGAGGCCTCTGGCATGGCCTTCCTCCCATACCAGCATTCCCAGCTCATCACATAGATCCAGGAACAGCTCGTCGTTTGGATAGTGCACGGTCCGGACTGCGTTGGCCCCCATATCTTTCATCATGGAAAGATCCTCGTACATGATCTGAAAAGGAATGGCGCATCCGAAATCCGGATGATCCTCGTGCCGGCAGAAGCCACGGATGAGGAAGGGCTCGCCGTTGAGGAGCAGGCGGCGTCCGTCGACGGCGATCTCGCGAAATCCGATCCGCTCGATCAGGTCGTCTACTGCATTCCCCTGTGAATCCCGAAATATCGCCTGCAGCTCGTACAGCTGCGGATCACCGGGGCTCCAGGCTTTTATACCGGGAAATGCAAGAACGGGAAACGCAATTGTTTGTTCCCCCTGCTGCCTGAGGCAGACCGGCAGCGAGCAGATCTCGCGCCCATTCAGGTTCAGCACAAGAGTTCCTGAAACAGGCTCGTCCGTGAGAGCATGCAGACTGCACCGGACTGCTCCGTACCACATGTCTGCAGTGCTTTTTCGGAAAGGGGTGAAATGGATTTTTGAAATGAAAACATCCCCGGGCATTTCCAGCACGACACTCCGCGTGATGCCGCCATAGCTTTGATAATCATTGGGAATGTGGAGCGTTGAAGCGGGGCTGTAGGAATTGTCAACCTCCACCTTCAGTGTATGTGTGCCATCTGCCAGGCCTGTTACAAGCGCTTCAAAGGGGGTGTAGGCATTATAATGAGAGGCAATCTGCTTTCCATCGAGAAAGATCTTTGCGGTATGACTGACGCCTTTGAACACAAGACGGATATTTCCTTCTGCCTCGAAGCTGCGCTCATAGATCGCTTTCCCACGGTAGGTACGCGTATCAGGCCAGCTCTCCCAGCAGCCCGGCACCGGAACGAGCCGCCGTCTTCCTGCGTGCTCCCCTGACAGAGGATAAAAGGTCCACAGGGAAGAGGACAGCTCCCGGGTTTTCCGGATTCGATGGGTTTCGAATGCTCTGATCATACACTCCTCCTTTTTCAGCTAAAAAGTCTGTTCTACTCATTGTGGGACACACATCCTGTCCCTGTCCCATTATTGTGAGACAAAGATACGTTTCCTGTCCTATTTTAGAAATGGATCGTGCAGGCGGACGCAAAGGAATTCGAACATTTTTCAGAAATATCGAACATAGGACGCTTTGTTATGTCAAATCCATGAAAAAGCTGATATGATAGAATTCAAAATATGATTGTGCCTCTGCCTTCTATGGAAGGTATGGTGAGCGGATAAAGAGGAGAATATGCTTAGCATTTACCTTGTGGATGATGAACCTATGGCGGTACGCTATACACAGATGCTGATCGAAGCAAGCGGGTATCCCTGCGAGATCGTGGGAACGCAGACAAACAGCACCAGAGCCTATATGGAGATTCGTACTCTTAAGCCGGATATTGTCTTCACGGATATCAGTATGCCGATAATGGATGGGCTGGAGCTGGCTGAGAAGGTGTGTAAAAGAGGAGATACCAGAGTGTATCTGCTGACCTCATACGAGGATTTTGAATTTGCAAAAAGGGGAGTGCGGATCGGCGTTGCGGACTACCTGCTGAAAAATGAACTGTCGGAGAAGCTTCTGAAGGAGCTTCTGGAAAATGCTGAGCGGGAGATTGCGGCATCCCGCAGAGAGCGGCAGCTGATTCTGGAGCAGAATGTGAGAGATTTTCTTTTCGGAAGCTCGCGCGTACCGGAAGATCATGTCTATGAAGAGCGCCGCATGCAGCGATATGCACTTCTGACCTTCTATAAACCGCCGAAGCTGTGGATCGACCCGGACAGGGAGCCGGAGGAAGATCTGAGACTGGACAGCTATGCACTGCAGCGCATGGATTTTCCGAAGGGGATGGACTGTACGGCGTTTGCTCAGACAAGAAGCCGTGAATATTGCGGTGTAGTGTTCATCAGTGAGACCGTTGTGGACAGCGGACGCAGGCTTTTCCAGATGGCAGACATCATTCTTTCCAGAATTACTCAGGACGATCCGGGCTGGAAATGTATCTGTTCCGATGTCTGTCAGCGTTTTTTTGAGCTGCAGAAGGAGTACAGGAGGCAGACTGAGTGTACAGCCTATCTTTACAGACAGAGGGATCAGTCGGTGTGCTTCGCGCATGATATAATCTATGCGCCGGAAGAAAAACTTCCGGTGGATGATCTGCTGGATGAGATCGCGCGAATGCTGGCAGGGGATGATCATGAGGGAACGATCAGGAAAGCAGAAGCGTTTTTCGCGTCCTGCAGGAAACAGGATACACAGAACGCTTACATTGAACATATGCGAAGCCTCTTCCAGGTTCTGAAAGGGTCGACACTGCGTGAGCGCAGCAGTGGGGATTATCTGGCGATCTCGCCCTGTTATACGGACACAGTGAACCTGGAACGTGCACTGCAAAACTGTATCGAGCTGTTTTTTGAAGAGAAGGAACGGGCGGTGCTCGCACAGTACTCGGAGCATGTGCTGCGGGCACAGCAGTATGTGAGAAAGGAATACGGGCGGGATATTTCGGTTTCCGATATTGCGCAGAGTGTGGGCGTTTCCGAAGGACATCTGCGCAGATTGTTCAAACAGGAAATGAACATGTCGATCGTTGACTATCTGACAGACTATCGGATTCGTCAGGCAAAACATCTGCTGCGGGATCATCTGGTTCCGAACGCTGATATCTGGAAGGAAACGGGGTTTTCCTCTGCCCAGTATTTCAGCTTTGTGTTTAAAAAGAAAGAGGGGATATCCCCGAAAGAGTACCAGAAGCGCGCGGGAAGTGAAGTGCGGTAACCCCGGAAGTGAATGCTGCTTCACCGGGATGGGAAAAGAGTGTGCCGGGATGGGTCTGCTGCAGCGGAGATTACAGGAGGAACCGGATGGGGGACGAAAAGGGGAGAAATGTACATGCCGGCCGGATGGGACCGAAGCTGATCCGTGCCGTTCTTGTTGCTGTGGCCGTCGGATTTCTTATATTTTTCGGAATTGTAGCGGGAGAAGTGTTCCTGACAAAACGGAGTCGGGAGATCGATAATCAGAAAAACCAGCTTTCGCAGGCAGCAGGGAGGCTTGAGGAGCTTCAGCATACGATCAAAAACATTGCCTCCCTGATCGTCTATAATGATGTGGTGCAGAAAGGACTTTCGGGAAAATCAGACAGTCTCGGCGATGATCTCTATGCTGCACGTCGGATCAGCTCCACACTGAAGGAATATCTGCATATTGTCGAAGGAACAGAAGAGATCACCATCTATACCACAGAAGGAAGAACGCTGACCAGCCGCTATGTGCGCGGGGCGTTTGATCCGCAGGAGGCAGACTGGTTTCAGGAGTTTCTGCGCTCCGGACGGGAATCCGGATTTACGGGTGTACACAGCTCTGTGCCCATGCAGAGCGGATACAGCACGGACGTTATCAGCTATGTCACGGGGTATTATTCGATCGATGGGTACCGCAACCGGCTAGGTGAGCTGATCATTAACGTAGAATACAACACGCTGGAGAATATGATTCGGATCGATACCACCATGCTGCGCGGATATGTGCTGTTGGACGGAAGAGGACAGCCTCTGATTCAGAACGGAGAGATCCAGGTTGCAGGTACGAAAATCCCGGAACAGGCAGAGGACGGAATATATGAACGCAATGTCGGCAGCGTTTATGTGATTTCCGGGGAGATGGATGACGGATGGGTATTGGTTTCCGAGATTTCGGGGAAGGAGTTGATCCGAAGCTCCCTGTATTCCGTGCTGCCGATTTTTATCATCTTCGTGCTGATGCTTGTCGGCATTGGAATTATTCTGCGCTATATGATCCGTCGCGTGACGGATCCGATCAATGCGCTGAGCAGTGCCGTGGCGCAGGTCGGCCAGGGAGATTTTTCCGCCAGTGTGGACATTCACACGGACGATGAAGTGGAGGATCTGGCAAAAGCCTTTAACCGGATGGTCGTGGACATCGAGGAGCTGATGAAGACCTCAGTGGAGCACGAGAAAAAGATCCAGCAGATGCAGACCGAAAATCTGATGCTCCAGATCAATCCCCATTTCATCTATAATACGATGAATTCGATCGTTTACATGGCGCGTATGGAAGGAAATACGCAGATCGCGGACTTCACCAATGCGTTTATCTCACTGCTGCAGAGTACCCTGCGGGTGCGCTCCTCGGTGTACACCACACTGGGGGAGGAGCTGAAAAACGTGCGGAACTATCTGTATCTGCAGTCCTACCGCTATGGGAATAAGTTCACCTGGGAGATCCTCTGCCCTGAGGAATACGAAAGCTGCAAGATCGTAAGCGTGATGCTTCAGCCGGTGGTGGAAAACGCCATTTTCCATGGGATCGCCCCCAAGGACGGACCGGGGCAGATCCGGATCGAAGTTACTGTGGGCGGTGGCCCGGCTCCGGAGAGGGTCGTGACAACTACAGAAATTGCCGTGACACCGGATCGCGGCCCGGGTAATGAAAATGTGACAGCAGAGAAGACGGACAGGCTGCAGATCCTGGTGTGCGATGACGGAATCGGGATGGATCCGGACACCCTCGCCCAGATACTGCGGGAGGATTATGTGCAGAAGGGCGGCATTCACAAGATCGGGGTCGGAAATGTGCGTGCGCGCATCCGTGAGGTATATGCGGACCGGGGGAGCATGAGAATCGAGAGTACTCCTGGAAAAGGGACATCGGTTATCATTGAACTGCCGCTGGAACGCGAAGGAGAGGAGCCGGATGTGCCGGAGGCGGCGGAGAAACCGTCAGTGAAACAAAAATCGAAACGGGAAGTATAAAAAGGAGGAAGCACAGATTATGAGCAGAACCAAAGGCGGCTTTACTCTTCCGGGGGAAGCAGGATATGAGCTTTTGACGCTGAGGATGGCGGAAAAGTGGGGCGCGGACGTGATCCGGGACAGCGACGGAACGGTCCTGTCCGATGAGATCACACAGGCGGGATACGGAATCTATTCAACGATCTGCATTATCCGGGATCACAATGCATGGGCAAAGGCGCATCCGGGAAGGCTGCAGCAGACCTTCTTAAGCGCGGGTCCCGTGACGGCCGAAGGAGAGGAGCTTGCGATCCCGGTCATGGAGCAGTTCTTTGCGCAGCAGTTTGCAGTCAATGACACGCCGGACGCCATGCGTTACTGGCAGGTGTGGGACCGGACGGAGGGGACGATCGTAAAAACTGTGGAGACATGTACGCATACAGATGCGGAGGCTTCCAAAACAGATCAGAGCGCGGGCGCGTCCAGCCCCTGCTGGAGCTATGACCCGGAAAAACAGACAGTCATCATCAAACATGCAAAGCCCTTCCACCGCTACAGCGTAAGCTTCCTTGCCTGGCAGATGTGGGAGCAGATCTCCATGTACAATCATGTGACCAACGACTGGGGCGACAGAGAGCATCTGATGCCCGTCGATCCGGTGTATCCGGACGTGCAGGAGTACCTGCTTGGCTGGCTGGAGGACTGGTGCAAAACGCATCCGGCCACTACGGTGGTGCGGTTCACCTCTCTGTTCTACAACTTCACCTGGATGTGGGGAAGCGATGCGCGCAACCGGAACCTGTTTACCGACTGGGGCTCCTACGACTTCTCCGTCAGCCCGCTGATGCTGGACAATTTCGCAAAGGAATACGGCTATGCGCTTACCGCGGAGGATTTCATCAATCAGGGGAAATTCCAGGTTACCCACATGCCGCCGACCGCCCGCAAGCGTGATTATATGAAATTTGTAGCTGCCTTCGTGGCGGATCTGGGGAAACGGATGGTCGACCTGGTTCACCGCTATGGGAAGAAGGCCTATGTATTCTACGACGATTCCTGGATCGGAGTAGAGCCCTACGGCCCGGACTTTGCACGAATCGGGTTTGACGGAATGATCAAATGCGTCTTCTCCGGTTACGAGGTGCGCCTGTGCTCGGGCGTGAACACCCCCACCCATGAGATCCGGCTGCACCCCTATCTGTTCCCGGTGGGACTGGGCGGAGCCCCGACCTTTATGGAGGGAGGAGATCCCACACGGGACGCCAGAGAGTACTGGATGCGGGTGCGCCGCGCCCTGCTGCGCGTGCCCATGCAGCGCATCGGCCTGGGCGGATATCTGCACCTGACAGAGGACTTCCCGGACTTCCAGGATTATATCGAGACCATCTCGGATGAGTTCCGGGAGCTGGAGGCGCTGCATGAGAGCGGAAAGCCGGAGAGCACCGGCATCCGCGTCGGTGTGCTGCACAGCTGGGGATCGCTGCGCCCGTGGACGCTTTCCGGCCACTTCCATGAGACCTATATGCATGAGCTGATCCACGTGATCGAATCCCTGGCGGGACTTCCTGTGGAGACCGGCTTCCTCTCCTTTGCGGATGTGGCGGAGGGAGCGCTGGAGCATTACGACGTCATCATCAACGCCGGCCGGGCCGGGGACGCCTGGAGCGGAGGAGACGTGTGGAAGGATCCGGAACTGACCGTGCGCATCAGTGAGTGGGTGCACCGGGGCGGGACCTTCATCGGGATCGGCCAGCCGTCCGCTGCGGAAGGTACGGATACTTACTACCGGCTCGCCAATATACTGGGCGTGGACGAGGATACCGGCGCGAGGGTATGTCACGGAAAATGGACCTTCGAGACGGAGGATCCCGAGGGCCTGGTCCCGGAGGGCTGCTGCCTGCCGGTGCGCGGCGGACGGTTCCTGACGGACGGAAAGGCACAGGTGCTTCTGTCTCATGACGGCTGTCCGGACCTGACGCGGTACTGCTTCGGAGAGGGGCGCAGCTTCTATCTGAGCGGTTATTCCTATTCCCCGGAAAACACCAGACTGCTGCTGAACCTGATCACAGCAGGGGCCGGGAAAAAGGCGGAGGAACTTCCTTATATTGCAAAGAACCCGAATGTGGACTGCGCATATTTCCCGGAGAGTCGGACCCTGATCGCGGTCAACCTCAGAGAAGATGCACAGGAAACCGAGATCACCCTGCCGGGAGGAGAACACCTTTCGGTATCTGTGCCGGCGGGCGGACAGTGTATTCTGCACGAAATATGACAAGACAATGGGCGACTGTGCGCATGGAATAAAACCCGGATGATTCACCTGAAAAATATTGAAAAAGGAGGTAACGTATGGATCTGGTAAAAACCTATGCAGCGGCGCAGGATCGTTATGAGAAGATGCCCTACAACCGTGTGGGGAGGAGCGGCCTGAAATTCCCGGCGCTTTCTCTGGGCTTCTGGCACAATTTCGGGGACAACTGCTCCTATGAGAAAATGCGTGCGATCTGCCGGAAGGCCTTTGATCTGGGAATCACCCAGTTTGACCTGGCAAACAATTACGGGCCGGCCTACGGCAGCGCGGAGATCAACGCAGGGCGGATCCTGAAGGAAGATTTCAGTGCCTACCGCGACGAACTGGTCATTACCTCGAAGGCGGGCTATGACATGTGGCCAGGACCGTACGGCGACTGGGGCAGCCGCAAATACCTGATCGCCAGCTGCGACCAGAGCCTGAAACGGCTCGGACTCGATTACGTGGACATCTTCTATCATCACAGAATGGATCCGGAAACGCCGCTGGAGGAAACCATGGGAGCGCTTGCCGATCTGATCCGCAGCGGCAAGGCACTGTACGCAGGCATCTCCAACTACGATGAGGAGCACACCGCGCAGGCCGTGAAGATCATGAAGGATCTGGGCTATCCGCTGCTGGTCAATCAGCGCAAATACTCCATCTTCGACCGGACCATCGAGGAGGACGGCGTAAAGGAATACTGCCATGAAAACGGCGTGGGCGTGATCGCCTTCTGCCCGCTCGCCCAGGGACTTCTGACCGGCAAATACCTGCAGGGGATCCCCAAGGACAGCCGCATTGCCACGGACAGCCGCTTCTTAAACAGCAGCGCGCTGACCAAAGAGACTCTGGAACAGATCCGTCTGCTGGCCGACCTGGCCGCCGAGAGAGGCCAGTCTCTTGCTCAGATGGCGCTGGCATGGATCCTGCGCGACGGCAAGGTATGCTCCGCTCTGATCGGCGCCTCCCGTCCGGAGCAGGTCGAAGAGAACGCCAGGGCAGTTGAGAACACCTCCTTCACGCAGGAGGAGCTGGATCGCATCGATGCCATCTGCCGCATGGCGTGATCCTGGATATTGTATATGTTTCCGCATTTGGGACAGGGGA
>CAMOSN010000035.1 GCA_946624935.1 uncultured Lachnospiraceae bacterium
TTATCGTAGTACTCGTCCAGCATTGCCTCGTTGATACGTTTCAGTTCGGAGCGGGGAAGGATTCTCAAGAGCTCCCAGCCGATGTCCAGCGTCTCCTCGATGCTGCGGTCGGTCTTGTAGCCCTGGGAAACATAGCGTTTCTCAAACTCATCCGCGAACTTCGCGTAGATCAGGTCGATCTCGGTCAGAGCCGCCTCGCCCAGGATAACCATCAGCTCCTTGGCGTCCTTGCCTCGGGCGTAAGCCGCGAACAGCTGGTTCATCGTGGAAGCGTGATCCTTACGGGTCTTGCCCTCACCGGTACCTTTATCCTTCAGTCGGCTCAGAGACGGAAGAACATCCACCGGCGGGGTGATGCCCTTACGGTACAGCTCACGGGAAAGAATGATCTGACCCTCGGTGATGTAACCGGTAAGGTCGGGGATCGGATGGGTCTTGTCATCCTCCGGCATGGTCAGGATCGGGATCATCGTGATGGATCCCTTCTTTCCTCTCTGACGGCCGGCTCTCTCGTACATGGTCGCAAGGTCGGTGTACATGTAGCCCGGATAGCCGCGGCGTCCCGGAACCTCCTTACGGGCTGCGGAGATCTCACGCAGCGCGTCCGCGTAGTTAGTGATGTCCGTCAGGATGACCAGCACATGCATGTCCTTTTCGAAGGCAAGGTACTCGGCAGCGGTCAGCGCCATACGCGGCGTACTTACACGCTCTACCGCCGGGTCGTTCGCCAGATTGATGAACAGCACGGTACGATCGATGGCGCCGGTCTCCTTGAAGGATTCCTCGAAGAAATGCGCTTCCTCGAAGGTGATGCCCATTGCCGCGAATACTACGGCGAAGGGCTCGCTGGTGCCGCGCACCTTTGCCTGACGGGCTACCTGCGCAGCCAACTGCGCGTGCGGCAGACCGGAAGCAGAGAAGATCGGCAGCTTCTGTCCGCGTACCAGGGTGTTCAGACCGTCGATGGCGGAAACACCCGTCTGAATGAACTCGGACGGATAAGCTCTGGCTGCCGGGTTCATCGGCAGACCGTTGATGTCCATACGCTTTTCCGGAAGGATCTCCGGACCGCCGTCAATGGTACGGCCCAGACCGTCGAACACGCGTCCCAGCATGTCTTCCGAAACGCCCAGCTCCATGGAATGTCCCAGGAAACGGACCTTGCTGTTGGAAAGGTTGATACCGGTGGAAGCCTCGAACAGCTGCACCAGCGCAGTGCTGCCGTTGATCTCCAGCACTTTGCAGCGACGCACCTGGCCGTCCGCCAGTTCGATCTCGCCAAGCTCGTCATAAGTAACATTCTCGACACCGTTGACCATCATCAGAGGACCAGTGACTTCCTGTATCGTACGATATTCTTTTGCCATCTTTTACAGATCCTCCTTTCCGATCATGGAAGATACTTCCGCAACGAGCTCTTCGCTGATCTTCTTGTATTCTTCGTCGATCGCATCCTCATGGGTGTATTTGAAACGGCCGATGCGCTCACGCACCTGCGCATTTACCAGATTGCCGATCGATGCGCCGCCGTCCAGCGCTTTGGAGCCTTCCTCGTAGAATGCATATACCAGCTTCATCATGTAATACTGCTTCTTCAGCGAGGTGTAGGTATCGATCTCGTCGAAGGAGTTCTGATGCAGGAAGTCCTCACGGATCGAGCGGGCTGCCTCCATCTTCAGACGGTCTCTGGGAGACAGAGCGTCCATACCGACCATCTTCACGATCTCGTTCAGGGATGCTTCCTCCTGCAGAAGGCTCATCAGTTCCTGACGGGTCGTCATCCAGTCTTCCTCCACGTGACTGTTGAACCAGCTCTCCATATCATCCAGATACAGGCTGTAGGAGGTCAGCCAGTTGATCGCCGGGAAGTGTCTCTGGTAGGCCAGATCGGCATCCAGCGCCCAGAACACCTTAACGATACGCAGCGTTGCCTGCGATACCGGCTCCGAGATATCCCCGCCGGGAGGCGACACAGCGCCGATGGCGGACAGGGAACCTTCTCTTCCGTCCTTGCCCAGATTGATCACGCGGCCGGCGCGCTCATAGAACTGCGCCAGGCGGGAACCCAGGTAAGCCGGGTAGCCTTCTTCACCGGGCATTTCCTCCAGACGGCCGGACATCTCACGCAGAGCCTCGGCCCAGCGGGAGGTGGAGTCCGCCATCAGAGCGACGGAGTAACCCATGTCGCGGAAATACTCAGCCAGGGTGATACCGGTGTAAATGGAAGCCTCACGGGCCGCCACCGGCATGTCGGAGGTGTTCGCGATCAGCACGGTACGCTGCATCAGCGATTCTCCCGTACGCGGATCCTTCAGTTCCGGGAACTCGTTCAGAACGTCGGTCATCTCGTTGCCGCGCTCGCCGCAGCCGATGTAAACAACGATATCCGCCTCAGCCCACTTTGCCAGCTGATGCTGCGTTACCGTCTTGCCGGAACCGAACGGGCCGGGAATGGCCGCCACGCCGCCCTTGGCAATGGGGAAGAACGCATCAATGACACGCTGGCCGGTCACCAGAGGCATATCCGGCGGCAGCTTTTCCTTGTAGGGACGTCCCATACGCACGGGCCACTTCTGCATGAGCCTGAGCTCCACGTCGCCCTGGTCGGTCGTCACATGGCCGATCACCTCGTCCACGGTGTACTCTCCGGATGCGATGTCTTTGATCTTACCGTTCACGCCGTAGGGAACCATGATCTTCTGCTGTACGACTGCGGTCTCCTGGACTGTTCCGACGATATCGCCCGCAGTCACCTCTTCGCCGGCGGATACGCAGGCGACAAACTCCCATTTCTTTTCGCGGTCCAGCGCAGGCACTTCCACGCCGCGGGAAAGCAGGTTGCTTCCCGTCGCTTCCATGATCTTATTCAACGGACGCTGAATTCCGTCATAGATCGAGCTGATCAGGCCGGGGCCAAGTTCCACGGAAAGCGGCGCATTGGTGGATTCCACCGGCTCGCCCGGGCCAAGTCCGCCCGTTTCCTCGTATACCTGGATGGAGGCCTGGTCTCCGTGCATTTCGATGATTTCACCGATCAGGCGCTGCTCGGAAACACGTACCACGTCATACATATTGGCGTCGCGCATGCCTTCCGCGATGACCAGCGGCCCTGCTACTTTCAATATTCTTCCTGTGCTCATATGAGCCCTTCACCATCCTCTCATTTGTCATCGCCAAACAGGATGTCGCTACCGACCGCCTGCTCTACACTGTTTTTCACGCCCTGTACGCCGTCCCCCGTATTCCCCTTCACGCCGGGGATCAGGATGATGGCGGGGGTCAGGCGATCGGCGTATCTGCTGATCTCCTTTTTCATGGAGGAAGCAAGTTCCTCCGTCATATAGATGATCCCGTACCCGCTCTCAGCCACGGTGCGCAGCGTCTTCACGGCTTCCTCTCCGGGCGTTACCGGAAATGTGGTCAGTCCGATCGCCGCGAAGCCGTAGATACTGTCGTAATCACCCATCACTGCTATCTTATACATACATTTCCCTTACCCTTTCCCGGATCGCATCCTCCGAAAAGCCATTGGCCTTGGCCGTCAGGAGAATACGGGCCATTTTGATCTCATTCTCACGGGCAAGATAAAAAGCAACCACCGGTCCGAGTGAAACAGAATTCATCTTCTGCGGACGAATCGTCTCGATCAGCCGGTTGTCACACCAGCGTTCAAACGCGGACGGGGAATCCTTGAGTGCACTCACTGCCTCCGAAAAGCCGTGGCTTTCGAGGAAAGCGTACAGCGCCTCCTCCCCTCTGGCTGCAGCGCCGGCAAGCTCCGCCGCCGTAAACGCATCGCAGTCAGCGAGGGCTTCCTTCAGGAAATTCAGGCTCTTTCCGGTGCGTACACTTCGCACGGCCACCCGGATGTCCGCAACCGCGACCTGCGATTCCACATAGGTGCTGATCATCGGCTCCTTCAGCTTTTTCGCGGAGGTGCGCATTGCCTCCAGGCACGCCCGGTCCACGATGATATCGCACCGCTGTCCGTCCCGCGTGCTCAGCATCACCTCATAGGCCTGCGCGGCCGCTTCCCGCATATATTCCGGAAGTGCCGCATACTCCTTTTCCCGGAGGATGTCCATCATTTCCTTCCCGCCCAGGCGCTCCAGGTCATAGAAGATGCCCGGCACGCTCTCGGAGGTGCAGATCTCTTTGATGGCCGCCTTCAGGTTGTGGAACACCTGCGGGTAGGAAAGGATGTCAAACACCCTCGGATCGATCTTCATCTCCCGCATCAGTGCACGGTTCTTCTCCTCCTCGCAGGCGAGAAGTTCCTCCGCCGAAGGAGCAGCAGAGCCGCTCTCTCCCCATCCCTTGTCGGTGAGGAAGGAAAGCACGGCTTTCTCATCCTTCAGAGCGATCATCTGACTGATATCGGAATCGGAGAGCAGCGTCTTCTCCAGCACACGGATCCGCGCAACCGCAAAAATATAATCCATATCCTTCATGTGCGCTCTCCTTTACCAAAGAATGGACGATACTTTGTCCCGGAGCGCTTCCTTTGACTGGGCAAAAAGCGCGTCCAGAGTACAGTTCTCCTCAACGCCTCCATATTTCAGAATAAAACCGTTGGCGATCTTTGCCGGTACGGAATCGATCGAAAGTGATCCGCCGGCCTCCGATGCCACCTTTCCTGCAACCTTGTCAAATCCTGCAGGCAGCCGTTTCAAATCCGCTTCGGAAAAGCAGATGACGCCTTCGCCCTTATGAATATTCTTCTTCAGCAGCGCGACAACCATTCCGAAGTAACCGTCCGCATCCTGACCGGCAAGCTTTTCATAAGCCTTGCCGATGATCGTATCGATCACCTCCTGCTTGGCTGAAAGAATCGCCTGCTTCATGCGCATGTCTGCGGAGGAATGTGCACGTTCCTCCTGCTGGGACAGCAGTGTCTGTGCTTCTTTCTGGCCGCTTTCCACGATCTGCGCTGCTTCTTCGCGGGCCTTAGCCGTCACCGCGTCCGCTTTTTTCTTCGCCTCGTCAAGCAGCTCCTGTGCTCCGGACTTTGCTTCCTGCAGGATTTCCTGTGTTATCTTATCTACTCCTGCCATATTGTCTCCTTCACCGGATCCATTTCCATCGGATCCGTTTTCCTTAAAACCCCGTTTCACATGTACCTTTTCAAAAAACAGAGATTAAAGTGCAATGTTGGAAACTGCCAGGATGGAGATCAGCAGTGCAAGGATTGCGTAGGTCTCAACCATTGCCGGGAACAGCATTGCCTTACCGAACTGATCCGGCTTCTTTGCTACGATGCCGATGGAGGCAACAGAGGTACGGCCCTGATGATAAGCGGATACCAGACCTACGATCGCGATCGGCAGGCAGGCTGCAAAGATCGTAAGACCAGTCGCCAGGGACATATCGGTCGCTGCAGCGCCGCCGAGCAGGCCGATCTTGGAAAGGGTGATGAAGGTAACCAGCAGACCGTAGATACCCTGGGTACCCGGAAGCAGCTGCAGGATCAGAACCTTTGCAAACTGATTGGGATCCTCACTGACAACACCTGCTGCCGCCTGACCTGCAAGACCAACGCCCCATGCGCTTCCCATACCGGCCAGAATTGTTGAAAGAGCTGCTCCTAACAATGCCATAACAAATCCCATACTGAAACTCATACCGCTTTTTCCTCCTTAATATGGATATATTTGTTTTCTGTTTTAAAAGGTGCAAAGGGTTCGCCCCCGCCCTCATAAAATTTCCCGAAAAATTCCACGAACTGCAGACGGTTCGTGTGTACATAGGCACCAAGCACATTGATGGCAAAGTTCAGCGTGTGTCCGACCAGGAAGATCACAATGAACAGGATCACGCCGATCACGCTCTTCCCGAACATGCTGGCCATCATGTTGACCACATTGGCGATGACGCCGCTGGCAAGTCCGAGCGCCAGCAGTCTGGAGTAGGACAGAATATCCGAAAGCCATCCCGTCACGCCGTAAATATCATATGCGCCGAGCAGAATGCGCAGCACCCAGTTCTTGGTCTGCCGCTCCTGCATCACCAGGATCAGAAGCAGTCCGACGATGGTGATCACCTTCGCGAATGTCCCCAGCTTCGCCACCGGCGAAAAGTCGAAGGAATCGCCCGCGATCGATCCGAACAGCTCCGTGGGCAGAAGGATCAGCACCAGGCCGGTAAGGAACAGATACCAGGAAAGGATATCGCTCACAAACCCGACCACATCGCCGTCCTTTAAGTATTCCCATCCCTTGATGCCAAGACCGAAGTACAGATGGATCAGACCGAACAGCATGCAGTAGATCAGAAGCTTCATCGGATTGTTCAGCGGCTCAAACCACAGTGCCTTGAGCACCGGTTCGCTGCCGGTGTATCCGAAGAAGGTCTTCGCCACCGTGTCGATCAGATCTCCGAAAAAGCCTCCGTACAGGAAACCCCACACAGCCGTGGATACGCCGCACCAGAAGAACAGCTTGACCATCTTGTGCAGACCTTCCTCCAGATCCTTGAACTTCAGCAGCACAATACCGCAGGCAATCACCATGACCAGCCCGTACCCGCCGTCGGCAAACATCATGCCGAAGAAGAATACGTAGAAGAAGGACATAATGAAGGTCGGATCCACATGGCCTTTGGTGGGCAGTCCGTAGGATTCCAACACGCCTTCCACTGATTCGGAGAACTTATTGTTATGCAGCAGTGTGGGCTGCACCTCGTTCTCCCCCGGCTCCTCGACCGCCACTGCAGCGCCGAACTGCTCTGTCAGCACCTGTTCGATTTTTCCTGCCTGATTTTTCGGCACCCAGCCCTCCAGGAAAAACACATTCCCGGACTGCGGGATCGTCCCCAGCAGACGGTATTTCTCCGCACGCGTGCGGTAATAGTCCGCTGCAATCTTAAAGTCCTCCCGGCTGCCGCTCTCGGAAGCGATCTGCTTTTCCAGCGCCTCGATCTCTTTGCTCTGAAGCTCGATATCCTTCTGAAGATTTTCCACAGCCTGCGCCGGCACAGTGTTCATTACCTGGGAAGGCTTTGCAAATCCCTCCGACCGGAGCGCATTCTCCACAGCCTCCGCATCCTTCTTCAGGCACACCACTGCAACACATGTCACATCGTTCTGCGTGGAGATCACACGTGCATCCACGGCAGGATCCCCGGAAAGATCCCTTGATGCAGCAGCAAACAGCTGCTCCTGCGTCCACGTGCCCGGAAGCGTACCGATCAGCACGGCTGTATGCTTCGTTCCCTTCGCATTCATCGGCACATCCAGATCCATCCAGGGCTGCAGGGAAGCGATCTGATTCTCATCTTTCAGGATCGTCCCCTTATGCTCTGCGATCTCCTTCTGCGCCGAGAGCATCCGGTTCACCTTTGCCACATACTTTTGCTGATTTTTAACGATCTCATCGAGCTTTGCGCGCGGCACCTCCTCCTTGCCGGAGAAAAGTGCGAGCCCGCCCTTTTCCGGAGCGTACGTATCCAGCAGCTCCAGTGCCTGATCAAACATCTGAGCGCTTTTTTCAAAGCGGTTTCGCTGCGCCTGGGTGTCCATTTTTTCCAGATCCGGATCGTCGATTCCTTCCGTTGTGATCTGCATACAACCCATGGACTGCAGCAATTCGAGGATGGCTTTTCGATTTTTCTTATTTGCGCAGACGCTAAGCTTCTGCATTTCAACAATTGCCACGAAAAAACCTGCCTTTCCTACTTATTTCAACAGTTACGAGGCTTTTATGAAAGCAGCGCGCGGATTACCTGCCCTACCGCATCATCCGCCTTCGAAAGTGCATCCTTCTTGAGCTTGTCTGTTTCCTGCGCAGCCTTTTCATCCGCCTGTGCCAGGATCTTCTTCGTCAGCTCCGCCCCCTTCGCAAGCGCCTCTTCCTTTGCCTGCTTTGCTGCGGTTCTTGCCTCTTCAAGAATCGCAGCTGCACCATCGCCGGCTTCCTTCGCAAGCGCGTCCGAATCCGCTCTGGCGCCAGCCAGCAGCTCCTCTGCCTTCTTTTCCGCATCCTTCACGGCGCGGATGGTTTCTTCTATCATTAAATCACCACCTTTTGCGAAACCCTGTGAGTACCCGAAAACCTGTCAGTGAACACATAAAAATGCGTCGGTCGAAAGCGCAGTCCGCTTTTTTTTCCCGACGTATTAGATTGTACCAGAAATATCAATATTTGAAAACATGAAATCAGGGCGAATCGTATATGTTTTTCCTCGGAGCCTCAAACAGGGGACGGTTCTCAGGAGGCGCTCGCTACTGCCTCCTTCATGGCCCGCACGTATTCCTCCACCGGCTCTGCGGCGTCCTTTCCGTACTGCTCGAGCAGCCTGATGATGGCGGATCCGACGATGGCCCCGTCGGACAGCCCGGCCATTTTCGCTGCCTGCTCCGGTGTAGAGATTCCGAAGCCGACGGCACAGGGCACATCGGTATTTTCCCGGATCACCTTCACGATGGAGGCGATATCGGTGGTGATCTCTGACCGAACGCCGGTCACACCCAGGCTCGATACGACATAGATGAAGCCGGCTGCTTCCTTTGCGATCATCGCGATCCGGTTTTCGGAGGTCGGCGCGATCAGGGAGATCAGGTCGATGCCGTACTGTGCACACACCGGCGCGAAGTCCCCCTTCTCCTCAAACGGGACGTCCGGCAGGATGATCCCGTCAATTCCCGTCTGCGCGCACATCTGCGCAAACCGCTCTGTGCCGTAGGAATATACCACGTTCGCGTATGTCATAAAGACCATCGGCACGGATACATCCGTGCGCAGGTCCTTCACCAGTTCAAAGATCTGATCGGTGGTCACGCCTCCGGACAGGGCCCGCAGGTTTGCTCCCTGGATCACCGGTCCCTCCGCGGTGGGATCGGAAAACGGGATTCCAAGCTCTACTAGGTCTGCCCCGGCTTTGACAGCGGCGCGCACGACCTTCGCAGTGGTTGCAAGATCCGGATCCCCGCATGTAATAAACGGTATAAATGCCTTGCCGTGGCTGAATGCTTCGTGAATTCTGCTCATTTCTGTTCTATATCCTCCCAGACGATGTTCTGCGTCTTTTCCAGAGCCCCTTCCCTTTTCCGGAGCATACTCCTCAATGCACGCAGAACCTTCCATTTTATTCGCTCTTTTTCATTCACCCTTTTGCCTTCGCTCCCTGTATTGACTGTTTCCGGGCGAACTGTGCACATCTCACTCCGTAATGTTCTCCCCGCGGTAGCGTGCGATCGCGGCGCAGTCCTTGTCTCCCCGGCCGGAGATGGTGATCACGATGATCTGCTCCGAATCCATCTGCGGGGCGATCTTCATTGCATGGGCCACGGCATGGGCTGATTCGATGGCCGGTATGATTCCTTCGGTCCTGCTCAGATATTCAAAGGCGTTCACGGCTTCATCGTCGGTGACGGGCACATACTCCGCCCGGCCGGTGTCATGCAGCCATGCGTGCTCCGGGCCAATTCCGGGATAATCCAGTCCGGCCGAAATGGAATAGACCGGTGCGATCTGCCCGTATTCGTCCTGGCAGAAATAGGATTTCATCCCGTGGAAGATCCCGGGCTTTCCGGTGGCGATCGTCGCCGCTGTCTCCCAGGTGTCCACGCCCCTGCCGGCCGCCTCGCAGCCGATCAGGCGCACCCCTTTATCTTCAATGAAATGGTAAAAGGTACCGATGGCATTGCTGCCGCCCCCCACGCAGGCCATCACCGCATCCGGCAGCCGGCCTTCCTTCTCCAGGATCTGCTCTTTTATCTCCTTCGAGATGACCGCCTGGAAATCCCGGACGATCGTCGGGAAGGGATGCGGCCCCATGACAGAGCCGAGGCAGTAGTGGGTGTCATCGATCCGGTTCGTCCACTCGCGCATGGCCTCCGAAACCGCATCCTTCAGCGTGGCGGTTCCGGTGGTGACCGGGATCACCTGTGCCCCGAGCAGACGCATCCGGTACACATTCAGTGCCTGGCGCTTTGTGTCCTCTTCTCCCATGAACACCACGCATTCCATCCCCATCAGCGCTGCTGCCGTGGCCGTGGCCACCCCATGCTGTCCCGCACCGGTCTCGGCGATCAGGCGGGTCTTGCCCATTTTCTTCGCCAGCAGTGCCTGTCCGAGGACATTGTTGATCTTGTGTGCGCCGGTGTGATTGAGGTCCTCCCTCTTCAGATAGATTTTCGCGCCGCCCAGATTCTCTGTCATCTTCCGGGCATAATACAGCCGGCTGGGACGGCCCGCATACTCATTAAACAGTTCGCCAAGCTCCCGGTTAAATGCCGGGTCGTCTTTATAATGATTGTATGCCTCCTCCAGCTCGATCACTGCATTCATCAGAGTCTCCGGGATGTACTGTCCCCCGTGTTCCCCAAATCTTCCTCTGGACTGTGCCATGATATCCTCCTCATCCTGTTTCCGACTCATCCTGTTTTCGAACGCTATCCAGATCAGGTTTTCTTCTCCTGATACTTCTGTTTACTCCTGCAGTGCGGTACATCCGTGTGAATGTCCCGCCTCACGGACTGACACTAGTCCCGGTCGGTTCTCCTCCGCACGGTCTGTATGAAGGCCCTCACCTTATCCGGATCCTTCCATCCATCCTTCTCCACGCCGGAGCTGACATCCACCGCGAAGGGATGCAGGCGGCGGATCGCTTCTCCCACATTTTCTGCGCTGAGTCCTCCTGCCAGAAAGTACGGCCGTTCAAGGCCATTGAGCAGTCCCCAGTCGAAGGCCTCCCCGGTGCCGCCTGCGCCGTGATCGACCAGGATCCTCCATGCACTGCTTTCCGCCGCGCGCGCTGCATCCTCCCGTGTTTCGATCCGGAAGGCCTTGATGAAGGGCTTGTTCGTCAGCTGCCGGAGCTGTTTTAAATAGTCCTCATCTTCTTTTCCGTGGAGCTGTGCGATCTCAATGATTCCCTGGTTCAGAAGGCCGGCCGCCAGCTGCGGCTCCGCATCCACAAACACCCCGACCGGCGTGATCCGTCCATCCAGCTTCCCGCGCATTGCACCGGCCTGCCCGGGCGTGACATACCTTCTGCTCTTCTGTGCAAATACAAAGCCTACGTATTCCGGCAGAAGCTCATTCATCAGAAGAACATCCGCCTCCCTGCGCAGTCCGCAGATTTTAATGCGTGTGTCCGCGTTTTCTTCCATGATCTATCCTGCCCTTTTCCTGTTCTTTTTCTGCTGTTCAACTTCTCTTGTTACTGTCCCCTGTCCCATTTCCGCGCAGCTGCTCCAGCATGGCCTTCTTATCCGTGGCGCGCATCAGGGTCTCCCCGATCAGTACGGCATTGACCTTTGCGCTGCGAAGCACTTCGATATCCAGTGCACAGCGGATGCCGCTTTCTGCTACAAACAGAATGTCCGGCGGCACCAGCGTGCGCAGCCGCTCGCTGTTGTGCACATCTACCCGGAAGTCCTTCAGGTTGCGGTTATTCACCCCGATGATCCGGGCCCCGGCCTCTGCCGCAGCTGCGATCTCCTCCTCATCGTGCGCCTCCGCCAGAGCGGAAAGTCCCAGCTCATCGCACAGCTCCAGGTATTCCCGCAGCTGCTGCTTTCCGAGCAGGGAGCAGATCAGAAGCACTGCGTCCGCTCCGAGTGTCTTCGCCTCCCAGATCATATACTCGTCCACCGTAAAATCCTTGCGCAGGCAGGGGATGGAAACCTCTGCCGCGATCTCCTGCAGGAAGGTATCGCTTCCCAGGAACCATTTCGGCTCCGTGAGCACAGAGATACAGGCCGCGCCGGCCATTTCATAGGCCCTTGCGATCTCCAGATACGGAAATTCCGGTGCGATCAGTCCCTTTGAAGGGGAGGCCTTCTTGCACTCGCAGATGAATGCAATATCAGCCGTACGCAATGCCTTTTCGAAGGCAAACGCTTCCCGTACGCTCCTTATCCCTTCCTTCTGAGCCTGAACAGCCTCCTGTGCGCCTGCCCGTATCTGCGCTAAGGGAACTGTCTCTTTTGCCTTCACAACACGTTCCTTTGTATATTCTGCGATCATCTGCAGGATATTCTCTGCCATGACTGTACACTCCCCATCTCTTTGTTCCTGGTTTGATGCCTTTTTTCTGCTCCCGGGTTTCCTCGCCTCCTGCTCACCCGGGAGCGTCCGGGACCCGTTCAGAAATTACCCGGTCAGAGAATACCCGTTCAGGCTGCGCAGGATTTTTTTATCAGATCTTTTACTGCTTTGATTTCTCCACAAATGCCTGCATGGTCCGAAGAGCCGCTCCGCTGTCGATCAGCTCCGCTGCCAGCGTGATTCCGCCGGCAAGATCCGCGGCTTTGCCGGCAACATACAGCGCCATCCCGGCGTTCATCAGCACCGTGCTGCGCTTGGGGCCTGTCAGCTTTCCGGCCAGAATGTCCGTTGTGATCTGTGCATTCTCCTGCGGCGTCCCGCCCCGCAGATCTTCCTTGCTGCAGCGCGCAAAGCCGAACTGCTCCGGTGTGATCGTATAAGTTTTGTACCAGCCGTTCTGGAATTCGCATACTGTCGTCGGTGCACTCATACTGATCTCATCCAGCTTGTCCTGACCGTACACGACCGCGCCGTGCTTCACTCCCAGCGTGGTCATGACCTTTGCCAGCGGTTCGGCAAGATATTCGTCATAAACGCCCATCACCATATAGGAGGGCGAGGCCGGGTTGGTGAGCGGACCGAGAATATTGAACACGGTACGCACGCCCAGCTCCCTGCGGATGGCTCCGACATATTTCATGGAAGTGTGATATTTCTGTGCGAACAGGAAGCACATGCCCGGATCCTTCAATAGTGCGATACACTGCTCCGGCTCCAGCGAGATGTTCGCCCCCAGTGCCTCCAGGCAGTCCGCCGTTCCGCACTGAGAGGATGCCGCACGATTGCCGTGCTTGGCCACCTTCACCCCGCTGGCGGCGATTACGAAGGCTGCCGTCGTGGAGATGTTGAAGCTGTGTGCACCATCTCCCCCGGTCCCGACGATCTCCAGCACCTCCATGCCATGCTTCACCGCTGTTGCGTGCTCCCGCATCGCCGCTGCGCAGCCCGAGATTTCATCCGTGGTCTCCGCCTTTGCACTTTTGGTGGAAAGTGCCGCGAGAAACGCCGCATTCTGCGTCTGGCTCGTTTCGCCGTTCATGATCTCATTCATCACCTGATAGGCTTCCTCATACGTAAGGTCTTCCTTGTTCACGATTTTGAAAATTGCTTCCTTGATCATTTTAAAAACCTCCCTGATCTTCTGTGGTCATCTTCGTGCCCTGATGTGATGCCTTTTTCCTATGTTGTCGGAACCATTCCATCCGGTTTCTACTTCACATACCCTTTTATCCGGTTTCTGCCTGTTCTTTATCCCCCGTTTCTTTCTCCGGTACCGGAAGTGCTCTTTTTTGCATTCCCGGCCTTTCACCGGATTCTTCCACCTTTACATCATCTTCTTTCGTCTTTGCACCGGCTTCTTTCCTCTTTTACACCGGCTTCTTTGCTCTTTCCGGAAGCATGTTTACCACCGGGCCTTCGGAAAGACTCGCATACCAGCTTCGCAGCATCTTTCCCCCTTCAGGAGTGAGGATGGATTCCGGATGAAACTGCAGTCCGTACACCGGAAAATCCCTGTGCTGCACTGCCATGATCTCCCCGTCCCGGGTACGGGCGGTGATCCGCAGGCAGTCCGGCATCGTCTCCTCCACTGCGGCCAGCGAATGGTAACGCCCCACCAGCGTCCGCTGCGCGCACTCCCGGAACAGAACGCATTCCTGATCCAGCTCAGCCTCCGACTGTTTTCCGTGCATCAGCTGCTTTGCGTAGGAAACGGTCGCCCCAAAGGCCCTGCAGATGGCCTGATGCCCCAGGCACACGCCCAGAATCGGGATCACTCCGCTCAGCTTTTCCACCACCTCTACACAAATGCCCGCATCCTCAGGCCGCCCCGGCCCTGGTGAGAGAATGATCCCGTCGGGCTTTAGATCTGCTGCTTCCTCCACCGTCAGCGCATCGTTTCGCACCACCCGCATATCCGGGCAGATCGACCCGACCATCTGAAAGAGGTTGTAGGAAAAGCTGTCATAATTATCGATCAGAAGAATCATTGCACCTACACCTCCTCCTTCGTGGCGCTCTCAAGCGCTTTCCACACGGCTGCCGCCTTGTTGATACACTCCTGGTATTCCTTTTCCGGCACCGAGTCGGCCACGATCCCCGCGCCGCTTCGTACAAACACCTTCCCGTTTTTCTTATAGGCGAGGCGGATCCCGATGCATGTGTCCAGGTTCCCGGTGAAGCTGATGTAACCGATCGCTCCGCCGTAAATGCCGCGTTTGTTGTTTTCAAGATCATTGATCAGCTGGCAGGCACGGATCTTCGGCGCCCCGGAAAGCGTTCCCGCCGGAAGCACCGCATTTACGGCGTCCAGTGCCGAATATCCCTCCCGGATGTCCCCGCGCACCGTGGAGCCGATGTGCATGACGTGGGAATAGCGCAGCACCTCGAAGGCCTTTTCCACCTCCACGGAGCCGAACCGGCTGATCTTTCCAAGATCGTTCCGTCCAAGATCCACCAGCATGCTGTGCTCTGCAAGCTCCTTGGGGTCGGCCAGGAGCTCGCGCTCCAGTGCTTCATCCTCTTCCCGGGAAGCTCCCCGCGGCCTCGTTCCGGCAAGCGGGAAGGTATGGAGCACCCCGTTTTCCAGCTTCACCAGTGTTTCCGGAGAGGCGCCCGCCACCTCCAGGCTGTCGCTGGAAAAATAGAACATATAGGGGGATGGATTGACCGTCCGCAGGATCCGGTAGGTCCCCAGAAGACTTCCCTCGAAGGGTGCCTCCATCCGGTTGGATAAAACGATCTGGAAGATGTCCCCCTCAAAAATGTGGTGCTTTGCGCGCTCCACCATGGCGCAGTACGCTTCCCGGTCGAACAGCGCACTGCGCTCTCCCGTGATTCTGCCCGGCTTTTCCGCCCTGGGACTCCCCTCCCGGATCAGTGCTGCCATCTGCGACAGCTCCAGTGCAGCCCGGTTGTATTCCGACTCACCGCGCTCCAGCCTGATGTTTACGATCAGCCAGATCTTCTGCCGGTAATTGTCGAAGGCGATCACCTTGTCAAACAGCATCAGATCCACGTCCTGAAAGCCTTCCGTATCCTCCGCATCCAGCGTCAGCACCGGCTCGGCGTATTTCAGATAATCGTAGGAAAAATAACCCACCAGCCCGCCGGTAAAGGGCGGCAGCCCTTCGATCACCGGACTTTGATACTTCTCCAGGACCTGCCGGATGTACTTTCCCGGATCCTGCGTCTCAAGCTTCACATCGCCGATCCGCATCTGAGCGTCCTTGCAGGTGATCTCCAGCTTCGGATCATAGCCCAGAAACGTCCACCGGCCCCAAAGCTCATGGTCCGACACCGATTCCAGCAGGTAACAGTGCTCTGATACGTTTTTCAGGATCCGCAGCACCTCGATGGGAGTGCGGACATCCGAAAGGATCTGCGAAGCGACCGGCAGACAGTTATATCTGCCTCCGGCTGCAAACTGCCGGACTTCCTCCGGCGATGGGATCATCTGCATCGTACTTCCTCCTTATTGATGCACCTCGCGGCTTTCGCGCGCCTCGTGCCCGCCACGCGTATCTCGCGGCATCCGCCGCTCGGTCGCGGCTGTCGCCGCTTCCCGGGAAGGGAGAGGGCGGCTCTGGGAGCGAGCTCCCTCGCCTCCCGCTCCCTTCCCGGGCGTGGCTCGTAGCTTACGCGTAAAAAATCCCCGGCAGAATCGACTTGATTCTGCCGGGGACGAATTTATTCCGCGGTGCCACCCCGTTTTATGGCCAGGCCATACACTTATGCAGGTACTATCATACCCTGAGCGATTAACGTACGCCCGTTACGTCATGCCATACTCGCAAAAAGACCTTTCCTGCATGCCCTCGGCGGTCCATTCCGTGAACTGTTTTCCGCCCGTTCTCAGCCTCCGGGCTCTCTGTAGGAGCATGTTTCACAGTATTCTCCGCTTCAACGGTTTAATATTTTAAACTGCTAAATTGTCTATGATATTAGCACTGCCGCGCCTGAATGTCAAGAAAGGATTCTGGAAGAATAGAACCGTCCCCTGTTTGCACCCTGTTTGCGTTCGCTTAATACTGCGCCGCTGACTGCTGCCTTTCCCGGTCTTTTTCGATCCATTCGTCCAGCGTCAGCGGGATATAATCCGAAAACATGCAGAAGCAGTTGATCATCTGGCAGGGGATGGGCCTTGGCTGCTCCTCTCCCCGCTGCACACGCAGCGTTTCCCTTGTGATTTTCTGAAACGTGCGCACCAGACGCTCATCATCCGACCGGTGCACATGCCCGTACAGCATGTACACCTTCGCCTTTCCGTCCTTTCCCCGACGATACTGTCCATTATAGCAGACGATCGGATAATGGGAGAGGATGACCTTCCGTTTCCGGTCATGGATCTCGGCATAAGGCCGGATCCACTCGAACCGGTCCCGGTCAAAGTTTTTATCCTTTAAGAACCGTTCGTCGTGATTTCCCTCGATCAGATACAGCTTCCCGTTGAGCTGCCCGGCGATCTCATTGGTGGCCGGGCCCTTTGCCACCGAAAAATCTCCGAGGATATACACCTCATCCTCCGGCTCTACACGGCTGTTCCACTGCCGGATCATATAAGCATTCATCTCTTCGCGGTTTGCAAAACCTCTGCAGTCCATCTGAAAATTCAGGGATTCATGATAAAAATGCAGGTCTGAAATATAATAGCGGTTCATCTCAGTCTTCTCACATGGGCCCGGATGCTGCGGAATCCGTTTTATTCTAACTCTACTCTTTTCAGCCCGCAGCGCCGGATCATCTCAAAGCCATAACCGGTGAAGGCATCCAGCCGTTCCAGGCTGTGCGCATCGGTGTTCAGGATCACCGGGATCTCATAATCGGAAGCCATCTCCCAGAATTCCTGCCTGGGATAAATGACCTCCGGGTATCCCCTCGTCCGGGTCTTCCACACGCCGGAAACGTTCAATTCCAGTACCGCGCCGTTCGCCTGCGCCGCCTCCAGGATCTCCCGCGCCGCACTCGTCGCGTTTGCATCCCATCCGTTCGGATCCTGCGCGATGCTGATTGCTCTCCCGAAGAGATCCGGGTGGGCGCAGAACGTAAAAATGCGGCTCTCGATCAGCCGGACATACAGATCGGTATAGATCCACATCTCCCGTGGCGTGATGACACCGGTAGGTGTGCGTATGATAATTATTCCAGGTTCCATTCTCCGCAGCTGTGATCCTTACGCTCATGTTCTCTCCTTGAAAATGCGGGCATGCCGAATGCAGGCATCTCTGCATCAACGACGCTTTCCCAATCATGCACGGTACATCGTTTTACACCCTGTCCTGCCACTCCAGGACGGTGTGAATCTCCCGGATGTATCCTTCATCCTCATTGGGCGTTTCCAGAATAAACGGCAGTCCCTGAAACACCGGATGCAACGCGATCCTCTTCATCGCTTCCATCCCGATACAGCCCTGCCCCAGCTTCTCATGGCGGTCCTTCCGGGCGCCGCAGGCATTCTTACTGTCATTAAAATGAACAGCCTTAAGCTTTGCAAGCCCGATCACCTCATCAAAATGCGCCAGCACCCCATCGGGATCGGAAACCAGATCGTATCCCGCATCCCAAGTATGGCAGGTATCAAAGCACACCCCCACCTTTTCGGAGAATTCCACCCGGTCCATGATCTCCCGCAGTTCCTCGAAGGTTCCGCCGATCTCCGACCCTTTTCCCACCATCGTTTCCAGCAGCACTGTTGTGTGCATCTGAGGCGTGAGTACACAGTTAAGCGCATCCGCGATCTGTGCGATCCCCTTTTCAACGCCCTGCCCGGTGTGGGATCCCGGATGGAAATTGTAGAGATTCCCCGGAAGCAGCTCCATGCGTGCAAGATCCTGCCGGAGCATGTCCAGCCCGTTCGCCCGGGTCTCCTCCTTCGCGGAGCACAGGTTCATCGTATAGCTGCCGTGCGCAACCAGAGGGCCGAACTGCTCCCGCTCCAAATGAGCACGCAGCGCCCGGACATCCGCCGGGTCGACAGCTTTCGTCTTCCCTCCCCGCGGATTGCGTGTAAACCAGGCAAAGGTGTTGCCCCCGAAACGGCTCATCGTTTTTCCCATCGCCTCGTAGCCATTCGTTACGGAAAGATGGCAGCCAATATAAATCATGTACATGCTCCTTGCTGGATCGGACTTTTCAGTGACATCTATCTGCTTCGGATTGTACCATGAATGAGCGGCGGCGTCCAAGGAATTGGAGGAAGGACGGGAATTTCCGTTGCATCGCAAACAAAATACATTTATTATTTCATCATAAAAGACAGCAGAATAAGTATACATTTTTTAGAAAGGAATCAACGCGATGTACAAACCGATCATCGGTATCTCCATGGGCGATCCCTTCGGCAACGGCCCGGAGATCACGGTCAGGGCGCTGAGCCGCCCGGAGGTTTATGAATGCTGCCGCCCTGTGGTAGTGGGCGACCTCACTTCCATGGAATATGCCTGCCGCATTGCCGCACAGGTTTACGGAAGCACTCCCTCTCTTCATGTGATCCGCGAAGTGTCGGAAGCGCTTTTTACCTGCGGCACGATCGATGTGCTCGACCTTGGACTGGTTCCGGAGGACTGTTATCCTTCGCTGTCCGATGACCGGACGGCGACGCCGTCGCCCCTGGGTATCGGCTCGACGGCGCTGGGCGGTGAGGCGGCCTTCTCCTATGTGGTAAAGGTGATCGATCTGGCCATGGCGGGTAAGGTGGATGCCACCGTCACCAATGCCATCAGCAAGGAAGCCATTCACATGGCCGGCCACGATTTCTCCGGTCACACGGAGATCTACGCCCATTACACGAACACCCGGAAGTATGCAATGATGCTGGCTCATGACAATCTGCGGGTGATCCATGTGTCCACCCATGTGTCGCTGCGCGAGGCCTGCGACCGGGTCAAAAAGGAGCGGGTGCTGGAGTGTATCCGTCTGGCGGATCACACATGCCGTGCGATGGGAATCACGCATCCGAAGATCGGCGTGGCAGGACTCAATCCCCACTGCGGAGAGGGCGGTCTGTTCGGCCGTGAGGAGATCGAGGAGATTCAGCCCGCGATCGATGCTGCCATTGCGGAAGGGATCCTCATCCCGGAGGGGAAGCCCACTCCGCCCGATACCATTTTTTCCAAGGCGCTGGGCGGCTGGTACGATGTGGTCGTTGCCATGTATCATGACCAGGGGCACATCCCTCTGAAGGTCAAAGGTTTCGTCTATGATCCCGAAAAGCAGCGCTGGGGAGCCGTAAGCGGCGTGAACATTACCCTTGGTCTTCCCATCATCCGGGTCAGCGTCGACCACGGCACCGGCTTCGATCAGGCCGGAAACGGGCTGTGCTCCGACCTGAGCCTGTGCAACTCCATCGACTACGCCATCCGGTTCGCACAGAACAAAAGACAGGGGACGGCTTAGTGTCCCATTTTTTACCCACGGCGTAACCGCCGCAAAAACCAGGACACAAAGAACGTCCCTCTATCCCACGAAGATTGAAACCGAGGTGTCTTATGCAACAGATCTTTTTTCCGGAAATTCATTTCCCCATTCAGGGACTCGACGAGGTGAACATACCAAAAATGATCCGGATCCGCGAGAAATATGAAGAGGATTTCATTGCCGATCCTGCCGCCTGTCTGCGGGAGCGGATGCGCGCTGCCATCCCCCGGCCGGATGACCTCGCCGGGAAGTCCATCGCGGTCACGGTGGGCAGCCGCGGGATTCCTCAGCTGCCGCAGCTGGTACGCACGATCTGCGATACGCTGAAGGAATGGGGTGCTTCCCCGTTCATCATTCCCGCCATGGGCAGTCACGGCGGCGGATGTGTGGAGGGAAACCTGGAGGTGCTGAGTGGCTACGGGATCACGCAGGAGGCCATGGGGGTTCCGATCCGGGCGACGATGGAGGTGGTGCGAATCGGGACGCTTCCGGATGCTGCGCACACGCCGGTGTACTGCGACCGTTATGCTGCGGAGGCGGATGGCATCGTACTGTTCAACAAGGTGAAGCCCCACACGGATTTCAAGGGATATCATGAGAGCGGGCTGTGCAAGATGATCGCCATCGGCATCGCCAAGCACACCGGCTGCTCCCATTTTCACATGCAGGGCTTCGACACCTTTGCGGAGCGTATCCCGCTGGCAGCAGAGGTATTTCTTTCAAAAATGCCCGTCGTGATGGGAATCGGTGTTGTACAGAACGCCTATGACCGGATTTCCGAGATCGAAGCGTTTCCGCCGGAAAAGATCTGCGAAGGCGATCATGCGCTTCTGGAAATTGCCCGGCGGCGCCTGCCCCGCATGAAGTTCGATCACATCGATGTGCTCGTGATCGACCGGATCGGAAAGGACATCAGCGGCGAGGGAGCCGATCCGAACGTGACCGGCCGCGGGTTCATGCCGTATTTTGATGATGATTTCCACTGCAAAAAGCTGTTCATCCGTGGTTTAAGTGAGGGAACGCATCACAACGCCTGCGGACTGGGCCTGGCGGACATCACCACAAGGCGCTGCTTAAATGGCGTCGACTGGGAGAGCACCTGGATCAATCTCACAACAAACATGATGCTGAATGGCGCAAAGATCCCGCTCTATCAGAACAATGACCTGGATGCGCTGCGCACTGCGATCCGCACCAGTCCCCGGGCGGACCTTCAAAGTCCCCGGATCGCGCGGATCCATGACACGCTCTCCCTTTCGGAGATCGAGATCTCACAGGCCCTGCTGCCGGATGTGCTTGACCGCAGTGATGTGGAGATCCTCTCTGAGCCCTATGAGCTGCAGTTCGATCCCGATGGATTTCTGGAGGATCTTTAAACAGGGTCAAACAGGGGACGGTTCTGTGTTTGAGCAGGATGATTATTCTGTGCCCGGGAAAAACGGGGGGAGGTTTCGGAAACATATGAAGGCGCTCATAATTGCGGATGACCTGACCGGTGCGCTCGACACAGGCGCTGCGTTTGCTGCAGCCTCCCTGCGTACCAGGGTGTGTGTACGGATTCCCGTGCCCGATGAAGAATGGACCCGGGCGGATACGGATGTCCTGAGCATCAATGCGCAGACCAGACATCTCGCCCCGGAAGAGGCTTTCCGCATCGTGTATGGCCTGTGCGCTGCTGCAAAAGCGCACCAGGTTCCCTGCATTTATAAAAAAACCGACTCTGCACTCCGGGGGAATGTGGGAGCGGAGCTGGCAGCGATGCGCTGTTGTCTGGAGCTTTCATCGCTTCCGTTTGTTCCCGCGTACCCGGTTCTTGGCCGCACCGTACGTGACGGCATCCTCTATATTGACGGTGTCCCGGCTGTGCAGACTGCGCTTGGAAAGGATTCCTTTGATCCGCTGGAAAGCTCTGTCGTTTCGGACATTCTTCAAAAAACCGCTCCCAAAACGGAAGCGGACTGCATCGAGGTATATGATGCACAGACAGATGCGGACCTGCTGCATGCCGGGACCGTGCTGCAGGAGCGGATTTTCTTCAGCGCCGGCTGCGGCGGTTTTGCAAAGGTACTGGCCGCACGGCTCACCGGGCAGCTGTCCTGCGATCCCTCAGTTATTTCTGACGGGAATCCCCCCGGCTGCGGCGGCATGCTGCTTCTGTGCGGAAGTCTTCACAATGCCTCTCTTTCGCAGGTGCGCTGTGCTAAGGCAGCGGGCCTGCCGGTTCATGCGCTCCCGGCCCATCCTCAGGCGGATTTTGTGCAGCTCATTTGCGAAGAGCTTGACAGCCCCGGGATCAGCATCCTGTCTTCGGAAGGTCTGTCCTCCAAAGCGGAGGCTGACACTGCAGGAGAGGCGCTCCTTCGTGCCCTCTGCCCATCGCGGCGCATCCGCACATTGTGTGTATTCGGTGGGGATACCTTTGCTGCTGCCATGAACGCCCTCGACATTTCCACTCTGCACATCTGCCGGGAGCTGTTTCCTGGTGTCGTCCTCAGTGCGACCCGGACGGATCAGGGACGTCTGTTCGTCATCTCCAAAGCCGGCAGCTTCGGATCCCCGGACCTGATCGTGCGTCTGCACGGTGCCCTCCG
>CAMOSN010000036.1 GCA_946624935.1 uncultured Lachnospiraceae bacterium
CAATACCCGGCATCAGGCAGGGATAGTTGTTGGCAAAGAAGCTGCCGGACATATCACCGGTAATGTACAGGCCCGGGATCGGATTGCGGTCTGCATCCAGTGCCTGCGTCTTCTCATTGATCGCGATACCCTGTTCGGTCGTGAGCAGGGAAGCACCCAGCCACAGTCCGTAGAACGGAGCCGTGCGGATCTGGGAAAGGCGCGGGGCCATCTTTCCGAAATCATCATCGCTCTGCTGATCATAAAGCTCATTGTAGCGCTCTACGGTCGCCAGGAAGGTCTCTTTCGCTTCACCCTCGAAGCCCAGCTTGTCTGCCAGCTCCTCGAGCGTATCCGCCTTCATGATCAGGCCGGCTTCCTCCTGCTGCGCCAGCATCCCTTCCATGTAACCCGGGATGTTTCTGGACTGAGCAGAACAGCCAATGGTGTGGAAGCGCTGAATATCCTCCCAGTAATTGGCATCGTGGATCTGTGCATATACGCGGCCGGGCTGCTGTGCTGCCGCATAAACGATATCATTGTAGGGGCTGGACTCGTTCGCGAAACGCTCGCCGCGGCGGTTCACCTTCAGGAACGGCTGCGTGCCGGGATTGTACTGACGAACAGTGCCCGGGAACTCCTTGCCGCCAAATGCGGATTCATTTGCCACATAACCGGCGTCCACGCCTGGAGCAACCAGTCCGCGGTCAAACAGCATCGGAGCAGCTTCCTTATCCAGAGAAGCGCCTGCCCATACGGCTGCACGGATGCCCATGCCCTTATCGGAGGGGCTGAAACTGCAGGCTGTTGTCACGGAGGTGCCGAGCGGATCGAGCTGTTCCATCATATACGGATTGCCCGGATAGCCGCCGCATGCAAGCAGAACGCCCTTCGCCGCATTGATCCGTACGAACTCACCGGTCGCCTTCTGCGCGATGATGCCGGTCACACGTCCGGTGTCATCCTTCTCCAGCTTCACCAGACTCGTGTTGAAGTCTACATCGTAGCCAAGGCCCTGAATGTACTCCAGGAACACTTCGTTACGGTCCATTCCGTACTCGCTCTCGGAAGCACGATAGTTGTGCTCCTGCTCCGGGAACATGTAATCGGTGCTGTCCTCGCTCTCGGGCCAGCGCGCCTCATCCCCTGCAGTGAACTCACACTTGAAGTTGTAGGGCTCGCTCTCCAGAATGCCGGATACGAACTCATGCATTGCAGCGGATTCCTCGATCCAGGTCTTTACTACCTTCTGGTTGCACTTGCCGGAAGCATAACGGCTGATCTCACTGAGCAGCTTCTTGCGGTTGACGGTCACGCCGGCTTCCTGTGCAGCGGAGCTGTCGATGGCGCCATACCAGTGACGGGTATCCTGTACCACCGGATTCTGTTCGATCACACGGAAATTCAGCTTGTTTGCCGCTGCGTAAGCCGCTGCGCACATACCGCCGTTGCCGGCGCCCACGATGAGGATATCCGTATCCCAGGTCTCTGCCACGGATTCGTCGTTGATATCCGGTTCGGTGCCGAGCCAGTCCTCTTCACTTCCCTGATCCAGCTGAATCACTTCGATGGTCGCCTCGCCCTTTGCCTGAGCGATACAGTTTTTCGCAGCTGCCATCACGCCCTGGCTGGTCATGGTCGCGCCTGCAACGCCGTCGATATCCCCGCTCTGAGCTTCCAGCAGCATTGCCTTCAGATCCTCAGCCGCAGCCTGCCCGATGTCCGGCGTTTCACCGCTGACATCCAGCACCACATCTGTGATCTTGTCGGTGTCAAAAGTCATCGTTACCGTAACCGCGCCATTGATGCCCTGACCGGTCGCAGTGTAGGTACCCGGGGTATAAATGCCCTTTTCCTCTGCGAAAGCCGGAATACCCAGCGCAGCTCCTGCTGCAATTGTCGCTCCCCCTGCCAGAGCGCCTTTAATAAAATCTCTTCTGGAAAGATTCTTCATGATTAATGTCCTCCATGACAGTATTCACATGCCGTCTCTCATTTTTCGCGGCATGGTAAAACGTTGCATTTTTAATATAACGAAAATCACAGCCTCGGTCAACCCGAATCCGTCAATCTGCCAAACGAATCGCGAAAATATTTTTCGTCCTGTCATTAAAAATGCACCGCCTGCACAAGCTCCTCTCCCCGGTAGCTCAGCTTCATGTGAATCTTCTTTTTCCCGTTCAGCATCTCCGTCAGGAACAGCCGGTCCCCCTCCCACAGAGGCAGAGAAAGCACCTCTTTCTTTTCGATCCAGCGAAGCTCCCCTTCCGGACAATCCTTCTTCATCGTTCCCTTCCATGCGTCTGCGCGGTAGAGCATCATATACTCATCCTCCCACTCATCCGAGATAAAGGAAATCACTCCGAGGAATTCATAACCCGTCACACGAAGACCAGTCTCCTCCTCCACCTCCCGCAGCATGCATTCATCCGGGGCCTCACCCGGTTCCAGCTTTCCGCCAACACCGATCCATTTTCCGGCATTCGGGTCCTCCTTCTTTTTATTCCGGTAAAGCATCAGCCACTTTTCGTCCTCCTCCAGATAGCACAGCGTCGTGATCTTCATACGTTTATCCTTTCTTTTTCAAACAGAGAACCGTCCCCTGCTGTTTGTTTTCCTTCTCTTGACGGATCTGATATCGGAATCGTAGAATATGTGTGGATTATAACAGTCTCTTCATTTGTTTGCTACCTGTAAATATCCTGACACAGGATCCACTTTTTCCACTAGCAGTAGGTTAGGTATCGTTTCATGCATCAGATCGATTTCGAAAACGGCAGCATCACTTCAAATCTGTTTCAGACTGCGCTTCCCATGCTGGTTGCGCAGATTCTTACATTATTATACAGCATCATTGACCGGGTCTACATCGGGCGTCTGCCCGGCTCAGAGGGCCAGGCTGCCCTGGCCGGGATCGGTCTGTGTTTCCCGTTTATTATTATGGTTACGGCCTTCACCAATCTGTACGGAAGCGGTGGTTCGCCTCTGTGTGCCATGGCACGCGGTCAGCACGATGACGAAAAGGCCTCCCATGTGATGAATACCGCCTACAGTATGCTGATCGTGACCGCTGTCATCCTGACCGTCGGGGGCGAGGTTTTTGCCCGCCCGCTTTTGATGCTGTTCGGTGCTTCCTCCGAAAACTTTCCTTTTGCCATGGCATATCTGCGCATCTACCTGGTGGGCACGCCCTTTGCCATGCTCGCCACCGGCCTGGTGCCCTACATCAACGCGCAGGGCTTCTCCGATATGGGGATGGCCGTGGTCACTGTCGGTGCGGTGCTGAATATTCTTCTGGATCCACTGTTTATTTTCGGATTTCATATGGGAGTCGGCGGTGCAGCACTTGCGACGATTCTGTCACAGACCGTTTCCGCACTTCTTGCTCTGCGCTTTCTGTACAGCAAAAAAGCGGTGCTTACGCTCCGCCTCTACCCCCTGTCCAGATTGATGAGAAGCCTGGATCAGATCCGGGATATCGCTGCGTTGGGACTGGCTTCGTTTATTATGCAGTTTACCAATGCTCTGGTGAATATCAGCTGCAATCATGTACTTTCTGTGTTCGGTGGATCCGTGTACATCACCACCATGACGATCATCTCCTCCGTGAGGCAGATCATCGACACGCCGATCATGGCAATTACCGAAGGCGCGTCCCCGATTCTCAGCTACAACTACGGAGCCAGACGCCCCGGGCGGATTCGTCAGACCATCCGGATGTTTACGATCGCCGGTCTGACCTACACGATCCTCATGTGGCTGCTGATCAACCGTTTTCCGTCCTGGTTCATCCACATTTTCAGCAGTGATCCGGCTCTTCACGAGGTCGCAATTCCTGCCGTACGTACCTATTTTGCGGCGTTCATCTTCCAGGCACTGCAGTACAGCGGACAGTCCGTGTTCAAGTCCCTGGGTAAAAAGCGACACGCCATCTTTTTCTCTCTGCTGCGCAAGGTCGTGCTTGTCGTTCCCCTGACCTTTCTCTTCCCCTACCTCATGCACATGGGGACTCACGGCGTGTTCCTGGCGGAGCCTGTCTCCAATTTTATCGGAGGCCTCGCCTGCTTCACCACCATGCTGCTTACCATCCTGCCGGAACTGAGGCGTATGGAAGATGCAAAGTGAAGTATATGTGCGTCACGGAGACGTTTCATTAACCTTTCAACTACAGGGGGGCTGTCGCAATCGTGCGACAGCCCCCTTCATGATTCTTCTCAAGCTTTTTCCTGTATCTGCTCTTATTTCTTACCTGCTCACTTTTATTTGCCCTGTTTCTGGTTGTTCTATTAAGTTCTGTTCTATTTCGTACAGGTGTCCCCGCGGATGAACTCAGCCCTTCACCCTGGTGTCCTTCGGATGAACTCAGCCCTTCACTGCGCCGGCGGTCAGTCCTTCCACGATATACTTCTGTACAAAGATGAACATTATAGCGGTGGGCAGCAATGCCAGCACGCCGCCGGCCATCATGGCGCCCCATTCCACGTTGTGCTTTCCGACCAGTGCTTTCAGTCCGATGGGGATGGTCCACATCTTCTGGGTGTTCAGGAAGATGGTTCCGGCGATCAGTTCGTTCCATGCGCCGATAAATGCGAATACGAACACGGCTACAATGCCTGGAAACATGACCGGAAGCACGACCTTCCAGAGCGTCTGACTGCGGGAGCAGCCATCTACGAAGGCTGCTTCCTCAAGCACATATGGGATCCCCTCGAAGAAGCTTCGCATGGTGATCGCGCAGAACGGCAGGTTCGTGATCGTGTAAAAGATAAACAGCGCCTGATACGTGTCGATGAGCTTCACCCGTGCGAAGAATACGTACATCGGGATGATCACCAGAATGCTCGGGATCATCTGCGTGATCAGGAAGAAGATCGTCGCCGCGCCCTTCCCCTTAAATTTGAACCGGGCCATCCCGTAGCCTCCGTAAATGGAAAGCAGGGTGACCACCAGCGCTGTGGACAGCGTCACGATCAGCGAGTTCTTCAGATAGGTCGCATAGTGCATGGTGCTGAACAGATGCTGATAATTCTCCAGCGTGAAAACATGCGGCCAGTAAGTAATGTGCTGCGTGTTGACGATCTCTGCGTTGGTCTTGAAGGAAGTCACGATGATCCAGTAGATCGGCAGTACGACCAGCAGCAGATAGAATGCCAGCACAATGCCACGGATGATTCCCGATATTGTGTTTTTCGTTTTTCTCGTCATCAGAAATCACCTGCCTTATCATAGTTCGTGACCTTCAAAAAGATCACAGCGTAAACGGAAAGAACCACCATCAGCAGCACGCCGAGCGCTCCCGCCATCCCAAAGTCATAGGAGGAGAAGGCCTGTGAATACATGTAGGACGGCAGCGTCTGCGAATAGTTCGCCGGACCGCCCTCGGTAATGATCACCACCAGATCAAAGGAATTGAAGATCCAGATCGTGCGCAGAAGGATCGTCATAATGATCGTCGGCTTAATGAACGGCAGTGTGAGGGAAAAGAACTTGCGGAAGGTCCCGCATCCGTCCACATCCGCCGCCTCATAAATTTCCGCCGGCACTGACTGCAGCGCAGCCAGGATATTGATTGCGAAGAACGGAATCCCGATCCAGATCATCGCAAAGATGATCACCGCCAGTGAATAGCCGGGCGTCCCCAGCCACGAAATTCCCTTCTCGATCACACCCATCTTTTTGAGCAGATCGTTGATCACGCCGTACTCCCCGTTAAAGGACCAGCGGAACAGAAGACCTACCACGAAGGACGAAAACGCCCAGGGCAGGAACACGATCGACTGGTATACACCTCGTCCCCGGAACCGCTTGTTCAGCGCCAGCGCAAGGCCCAGACCCAGCAGGAACTGCCCGATCACGGAGGTGATCACATACACCAGTGAATTTTTGACCAGCAGCCAGAAATTCTTGTCCGAGATCATGTTTTTATAGTTTTTGAAATTGTTCCAGTGAATCTTGTTCAGCTTCGTCAGCTTATAATCCTGAAACGACATGACAATACTTTTGATGAGCGGATAACCGAACATCAGCAAAAGCAGAATCATGATCGGTGCAATGTAAAGATATGGCTGCAGCTTCCGCTTCGTTGCCAGGCTCATGCCGCCTCCTCTTTTCTGTTTCATACTACAACTCTCCCCTGTGTCGGCGCGGTATTATCCTGCTTCAGATACGCTCTCCGTCAGAACATTGCCGGCACTCTTCTCAGCCTACAGCTTCCGTCTGAACCCTGACCGTTATAAAAAGGGGGAACTTTAAGCTCCCCCCGCGAAACTTCTCACGTATTCTCAGCCTTATTTGGAAACAAACAGTGCTGTCTCGATTTCGGTATCCGGATTTTCTGCCAGATACTCATCCATTCTCTCCTGCAGCGCAGTGCAGATGTTGTTCAGTGCATCTTCAGCGGACTCATCGCCCAGCAGATAGCTCTGTACTTCCTCATGCAGCAGGCCCTGATGCAGATCGGTGTAGTCAAACGGACCATAGGTGGCCGGGATCGCAACGTTCTCCTGGTTCATCTGATGCAGGAATGCACCGTAGTAGCCGTCCTCGCTGTAGTAATCCAGATCGGAAGCTTCCTTCTTGATCGGGATCTGGCCGGTCAGTACGCAGTAGTCTGCCTGGTTCTCAGCGGTGGTCATGTACTGAAGCAGAAGCCATGCAGCATCCTTGTTCTCGCAGAAGCTGGACATGCTGTACGCATAGGGAGCGCCCATGGTGTTGTAGCAGATGCCGTCCTTTGCGGAAACCGGGAACGGCATTACCATCCACTGGTCATCCTCCATGGCATCGATCAGCGTAGCAGCTACTTCAGAGTCGTTGATGAGGGTGCCGGTCAGACCGCCCTTGAAGTTATCAACCATCTCGGCGAAGCCCCAGTTGATGGAATCCTCGGGTGCATAACCGTTCAGGTACATATCCGTCCATTTCTTGAAGGCTTCCTGGCATTCCTCGGAATTGATGAGGATCTTGCCGTCCTGATCGAAGGTTGCGCCCTCGGTGAAGCCCTGCATGTAGGTCAGGATGATGTCGAAGCCGCCTCTTGCTCCGCGGTAGGTCGCGCCGTAACGGCCTTTCTCCGCATCCGTCAGCTTCTCGACCAGATCAAAGTAGTCGTCCCAGGTCCAGTCCTGCGTGGGATCCAGTTCGATGCCCAGTTCCTCACACCAGTCCTTGCGGACATAAATACCCTTTACCATCCAGCCGTCCGGAACCGTGTAGATATCGCCGTAACGGGTCTTTTCACTCTTCCAGTAGCAGTCCGTAATAACATCCGTATACTCATCGATGGAATCGCCGATATAATCGGAAAGCGGTACTACCCACTCGGACTCAGTAAACTGTCCCAACCAGCCCGACCAGGTGGTCAGGATATCCGGAAGATTGCCGGAGGCGCCGAGCACCGTGATTTTGTCCGCTGCGTCATCCCAGGGTACACTCTGATACTCTACTTCGATGCCGGTATCCTCATAAAACTTCTCAAAGAGTTCTTCATAGTAGCTTGTACGCACATCATTGGGAGCTACATCCAGGAAGGTGAGGCTTTCTCCTTCAAACTCTCTTGTCCATTCTTCTGCAAGGGTATTCCCTGCAAATAAAGTACCGGTAAGTGCAAGTGCCGCAACGAACATCAGTCTTTTCTTCATACGCTCTTCCTTCCTTTCCTCTTGAAAATCATTCTGTTATTGTTTTCGTCAACAGTCCTTCCGCATCGGCGGCTATGGAAAAGCCACAAGCCCCAAATGCATACATCACCTATATAATAGTAATAATATCCAAATATGTCAAGATTTCGTGTTGAATTTTATGCATAGTTTGAGATTCTTGTTTTTTACATCACCATTGTTTTTTGTACGGATTTCCGAAGAATTTATATTTCTTTCTCAATTATCTGTTCAATACGCAGTATTTTCCAGATAGAATATATCCCAGCCAGGCACGTCCTGACACAGTTCTTCTGAACCTTCATTTTTTCAGGAGTTCGTGTGAAGCCTCACACAACTGTTATGAAATCACGAGAATGTGCCGGTTATTATTCGAACTGCGAATGCATAAGCTGTACCCGTCCGATCAACCCGGATGGGAACACCTCCTTTACCATCTCCAGCTCCCGCCAGTTGTCAAGCCGCTTTCCGCGCTCCTTGATCAGCTCCTGCGGAAAATAAGGCCACTGCTCCAGTATCTCATCCGGATATTCATAGATCCGTTTCTCCGGGTCAAGAAAACGGTTGATCAGCAGGTTCGAGACGCGAATCTCCAGCACATTCTCTCCCGGATGAACCGCATCCGTCACGTCCGCTGTCCATGGACGCATGATCCAGTCGGTCACATGAGTACCGTTTACCCACACCTCACCGGTGTCATGCACCTGCTCTGCCTCCAGCACATAACGTCCACTGATTTCCGTTTCCCCGATCACAAAGCTGCGGCGATAGACCGCCTCCCCGGAATAATACTTCAGCTGCGGAAGCTGCTCAAAGCCGGTCAGCGTATCCAGGTTCATAGAAAGCGAACGCTCCGGCACCTCCAGATACCATCCGCCGGAAAGGTCTGTCTCTTCAGAGGATGGTGCAGAAGCGAGCAGGCAAAGATTCCCTTTGTCACCTGGTCTTTCTGCCAAATCTGTTGCAGCATCTTCCATCTGCTCATCAAAAATGATCAGTGCCGACTGCCCTTCCCGGAAGTTCAGCCGCAGCGTGACAATTTCGTCAGTATCTTCGGGAAGAAGCTCCGCTCTCAGCTCCTCTCCGTTCATCGGATCGAGCACCATCAACGGCCTTCTCCGGCTGCGGATGCGCACCGGTACCTCCGGATATGCATGCAGGGACATGTTCGCAACAAAATACACATCAGCCCCATCGATCTGTCGGTGCACATATCCGATGTCGCCCTGTCCGTTCCCTTCCGGAACACACAGATCCGGCACGAGCCGTTCCTCCAATACATCCGTCAGGGCTTCCCATTTATCCGCTACATGCACCAGCAGATCTTCCGCTTCCATCTCCCGGAAAGCTCCTGCGACATCGAACGACCCATACAGTCCCACATCCATTGCAGGAAGGTCGCCCGCGCAGATGACCAGGCCGCCGCTGCGTGCGAACTCGCGGACCCTGCGCACCGTTTCCGCCGGCATGCGCACCGTTTCCATGATGATCAGCGCTTCATAAGCATTTCGATCCATCGCTCCGCTGCAGATCGCATCGTCGTTGATATAATCAAACCAGTATCCCCGGTGAGCGATCCGGTCCACAGCCGCCGTCTCCAGCTTTTCCTCGAGCTTCATGCACATATGCACATCGCTGAGCGGATTCTCCGCCCAGATATCACTTTGGGGCAGGTAAATGCACAGCTTTGCCACCGGCCTTCCCTGCTGCAGGAAAAAGCTCACCCGCTGCAGATAAGTGCCGATATGATGGAAATACTTCCACCATGTGTTGGTATGGTTGATCGTCGAGGACGCATAAAAATACAGCGGCTCCCCTTCCCTCGGCGAGTAAGAATAGCCGTGGTTTACGATCTGGTTCATCCCGTCGACAAAGATACTGTCCGCAGCGATCTTGATCTGCTCCGGCGTCTCGGTAAATCGTGGAAAACGAAGCCAGGTAAAGGATTCATTTGAAATCACATTCCTGCCGTACAAATGACCGGCCGAGCTGGCCAGCCTGCGGTGCACCGTATTAACGCTGAATTTATCCCATGCCGAGAAGGTCTCGCCCTCCGGGACGTCCGCCGCAGCATAGGTCAGCAGCACATCCCCCCAGGTCCCATGCGCCTGAATGCGGGATTTCGAGCCGACCTCATGGCACCAGTTTGTCATCTCCTTAAAGAAGCCTTCCACCGTCAGCTCCGAAAGAGTCTTATGAAAATCGTAGCGGATCCGGTCGGTGATGCCACGCATCTCTCCCCACAGAGCATAGATGTAAGGCTTCAGATCGTACCCTCTTCTTTTTTCAAACTCCGGGAACAGATCGATCGCCCAGTTGTGCCCGAACACCTCCAGCGAATCGCAGAAGAAGTCGTCGACCGCCCCTCTTCCAAGTTTCTGGGCGATCGGCGTACCAGCATGCTCGAGGAAAAAGCGCATCGCCTCCCGGTTGTTATGGTCGATCACGTACCCCTGGGCTCCTCTGGTGGGCATGAGTACATGCTCCCGGAACTGACTCGCCACAAACACAACGATCTTCCAGTTCCCCTCCGGCACCTCCACTCCGTCCAGCCGAATGCCCCAGGGCCAGTTGTACAGAAGCTTATCCGTCAGATAACCCTCCAGATCCACGACGCTCTCCGGGATCATCCGACATCCGTCCATCTTTCCCATGATGATCCCCTCGATCTCCCCCGAGATCCGATTCGTGAAATCATAGGAAAAGCTGCAGGGACCTTCCACATTCAGCTCCAGCGGAATCACCGTCACCGCACTCTTTTTGAAGGGTACAAATGGCCCGCCAAAGGGCCAGGACGACCCAAGCGTCACATCCATCGTCATGTCCCGCTTACGCAGCTCCCGAGAGGTAAAGCGCAGTATCCGGAAATACTCCGGTGAAAAATACTCGATATTATCGTCACCGGCCTGAAGCGGATAAGTGATCTGAATCTCCACACCTCCGATCCCGGCAGCCTTCATCTCATCCAGCTGGTAACAGATCTCCTCCTCCTTCACCTTACAACCATACCACCACCAGCGCGTTTTGCAGCGCGCACCTTTCTCCGGTTCCAGAAGCCACTTTTGATAATCCGCTCGATTCATGCCGTATTCCTTTCCGTCGATCCAGTTGGGGCAGAGGGACATTCGTTCCTTCTGTCCCATTTTTGCCAGGAGGCAAAGGGATATTCCCTCTAACACATTATGCCCGGACAAAAGATGTCCCTGCTATCCAGGTCTCTGCCAGACCAGAAGGACATTTTCCTGTTTTTCATATCATAGCACAGAATTAACCATTCACCGTACAATTTTTCTTGATTTCCGGGCGTTTGCGCGATATATTTGCCTGGTGACGCCTTTACAGCGATTTCACATATAATACAAGCAGCATAAATATATTGCTAATCACCTGGCTAATCATAAGATATCATAATACAAGGAGGATCCGACGCTTGAAGGATACAAAACAGCAATGGTTTAAAGACGCAAAATTCGGTCTGTTCATTCACTGGGGGCTGTATGCGCTTCTGGAAGGGGAATATCAGGGAAAGAAGGCTCCCGGACTCTCGGAATGGATCATGAATGACCTGGACATTCCGAAGGAAGAATATGAAAAGCTGGCCGCACAGTTTGATCCGACTGCCTTCGATGCCGACGCACTGGTCAAACGGGCAAAGGACTGGGGCATGAAATACATCGTATTCACCTCCAAACACCACGAAGGCTTCGCCATGTATCACAGCCAGTGTGACTCGTACAACGTTGTGGATGCCACACCCTGTAAAAGAGATATCCTCAAAGAGCTGCAGCTTGCCTGCGAAAAATATGACATGAAGCTCGGCCTTTACTACTCCCAGGCACAGGACTGGCATGATGAGGGCGGCCTGTTCGGCTATCGCGAGAACTCCTACGAGCATTATCAGGAATACCTTGACCGCAAGGTAATGCCGCAGCTTCGCGAGATCCTCACGGGATACGGAAAAATCTCCATCATCTGGTTCGACACCCCGTTGGAGACAACCTATGAACAGAGCAGATCCATGATTGCCCTGGTGAAGGAGCTTCAGCCCGACTGCATCATCAGCGGACGTATCGGCAACGGACTGGGCGAATACATGACCACCGGCGACAACTTCATCCCACGCCTGCCCTATGAGGGAGACTGGGAAGTCCCCGCCACCCTGAATGACACCTGGGGCTACAGCAAACACGACCATAACTGGAAGGATCCCGAGGAGATCATCCGCCTGCTGGTCAAAATCAACAGCTGCGGCGGCAACTATCTGTTAAACGTCGGCCCCGATCCCCTGGGCAGAATCCCGGAGGAATCCCTGCGCATCCTCGATCAGGTCGGCAGCTACGTCACCGCCAACGCCGAAGCCATCTTTGCCACAAAGCGCATGCCGCTCTACCCCTACATGCTCACCTTCGGTGACCTGACCTGCAAGAGTCATCACCTTTACCTGCACATGTTCAAAAAGGTGCCCCGCATCGAACTGCTGAACGTGCTCAATCACGTAAAACGCGCCTACCTGGTACATACCGGTGAGGACCTTCCCTTCAGCACCGGCGCGACCTGCGAAGGAGATGGATTTATCCGGGTTGCTCTGCCCGAAGAATACCAGAAACGCGCCTACTACTGCATCGGATTCGAACTTGAAGAAGAAATGCCCATTTTTCAGGATATCCAGGGTTGATTTTTTAAAAGACCTGTGATAGAATAGCATCCGTTGAAGTGATCGGGGTATGGCGTAGCTTGGTAGCGCGCTCGGCTGGGGGCCGAGAGGTCGCAGGTTCAAATCCTGTTGCCCCGATTTTTCCTTATATTTACGGGCTTTTTGAGGTTTTGCTTGTTGAGATTTATGGTGTACCACGGTGTACCCACGCAGGCAAAGCTTCTTTTTTTATGTAAATGACAAAGATGAAAAAAGCGCCTACTCTCGGTAGACACCTTTTGATATTACTGTAATATTTGCTGTGCCAGCTTTTCGTGATCACTCAGTTCATCGTACCGTTTCCAATAATCCAGCTTAGGCAGAGTATCTTTAAGATAGGCACACGCCTGTTCATCAGTGAAGTTTTCATTTACCATATTACGAACACAGACATCGATCAGATCATCCATATTGCTATATGTATAGGTATAAAACACGCAACTTGTTGTTGCCCCGTCTCATGTCCTTTTACCATGCATAATGGTGCCCGGCGCCAGGGTTATTTCATTCCTTATGCTCCAGCATCGGTCCGTGTCCCGGGCAGATGGTATAACCGCGGAATGTTTCCATAAACAGGTTCCTCGTCTGTTTTGCAAGACCCGAGTCCTCTTCCACGCTGGTCATAAGATATGGCGCCAGCAGATTGAAATCCCGCTGGTCTTCTGTGAACTGTTTGATGTTGACAAAGATGTCACCGGAAAACACGATGCCAAGCTCCGGGCAGGAGATCACGGTCTCACCACGGACATGACCGCCCATTCCTTCATCAGCATACCACGTCCACTTTCCAAACGTGAACTGGCCGATCCGGCAGAGCAGCTTCCGGCTTGTCCTCTTTCCGAGGATCTCCATATGCTCCGGCGTCGGCGGTCGATACCCTGTGATGATCTTGCTGATGATGCAGTAGGGCTGATGAAGGATATTCTGCTCCCGGTAATTGGGCACATGGTTGCGCTCATTCACGAAATTGTCATAACAGCTCTGCGACAGGTAGACCCGGTCGAACAGATCCAGCAGTCCCGTGTGATCGATATCTGCATGGGTGATCACGATCTCTTTCCTGCGTTTCTCAAAGTCGGGATACAGGTCATGGATCAGGCGGAGCATTTCCTTCCGGTAGCATGCAAACCCGCAGTCCACAAACAACAGGCGATTTTCATATTCCAGAATATAAACACTGCTTCCGCAGGGGGGCTCGATCGCGGTGAGCATCAGGCCTTCCGCCGGCGTCGTCTTCGTGACGCGCGCATGGAAGTTTTCCCCGCTGTGATCCCGGATGAACCGTGCGAAACGCCGGATGTAGTCAAAGGTTTTCAGATATGCCCGGTTATCCTCATCCAGCATCTGCATGATCCGGTTGGACTGGATCAGAATCTGCTCGGTCTGTTTATCCTCCAGCCCGAGAATATCCCGGATCTCATTCGCGAAAGTCGCATAAAAAACCGATCCATCCACAGACCGGTCCGTCACCTCGTAATTCAGAACCTCGCTCTCACAGACCTCTTCCAGTTCCGACAGCAGCTGCTGCACCACTTCGGCGCTGTCAATATGCAGGCCCATGCGGACGACCTGATTCTGTTCATCCGAATGCTGGTAATTCACAAACGAAATGTTGACACGATGCCGGCTGATCACCCGCAGCACCGGCATCACGGTGCCGACCCCGTCCGGAATGCGCATCTGTACCAGTATAACCTGCAGATCTCCGTCTCTTTTTGCCAGATAATGGTTCGCATCAAGTTCTTCCCGGATGCAGGAGAGCGTCTCCTTTGACCCTTCCACCTCAAGAAAGACCGTATTCATATCAATACCGTTATTGTAATTGATCCGTGCAATGCTTCCTCCCCGGAGCGAGACGATCTCACATACCTTGAGAAAAACACCCGCCCGGTTCGGCAGCCGAATAATATAAGTTTCCTTCATGGATGAATTCCTTCTCAACTTAAAATGATCATAAGCAGACCATCTCCCGTGTAATGTCGGCAAGTGTATCCGCGCCGCACATGAACATCGTATCGCGGAGTTCTTCCCCGATCTTCTGCGTATAAAGCTTCACGCCTTCTTCACCTCCGCCATAGACCGAAGTGACAAATGGCCTGGCGATGATCACTGCATCGGCGCCAAGGGCAAGCGCTTTGAATACGTCCACGCCGGAACGGATCCCGCCGTCCACGAAGATCTTCATTTTCCCCTCGACCGCATCCGCGATCATCGGAAGTACTTCCGCGGTAGCCGGACACTGGTCAAGGACGCGGCCGCCGTGGTTCGAAACGACGATGGCCGCTGCACCGGCCTCGGCTGCCTTCATGGCCCCTTTCACCGTCATAATCCCCTTTACGATGAACGGAAGTCCGGCATCCTTTATGATTTTGGCAAGTTCTTCGACCGATTTTCTTCCGGCCGGAGGGTTCAGTCCCTTCAGGAAGGGAAGTCCTGCTGCGTCTATATCCATGGCAACGGCAAAAGCGCCGCTCTCCCGGACAAGCTTCATCTTTTCGGAGACCGTCTGCGCATCCCAGGGTTTCACGGTAGGAATGCCGATCCCGCCCTCTTCACGGATCGCATTGCAGGCGGAGATCAGAACCTGAGGGTTGGTTCCGTCGCCCGTAAGGGCGGCAATGCCGGAAGCAGCGCAGCCACTTACCAGGATCTGGTTGTAGGCTGTATCATCCAGCTTGTCACCATAGTGAAGGTTTACTGCACCCACCGGGCCGGCAAACACCGGATAAGCAAAAGACCGGCCAAAAAGCTCAAAGGAGGTATCGGCTGCCTTGAGCGGAAAAATCGTGTCCATATTGACGCGGATCTTCTGCCACGCGTCGTAGTTTCTGATGGCACCTGTGCCGGTTCCCTTTGCGCCCGGTCCCGGCATCTGGCTGCCGCATGCGCGTCCGTTACATACCGGACAGGCTTTGCAATGCGTTCCTACACAGCCCTTTGCATTTGCTAATACATCATTGTAAGTCATTTTGAAAATCTCCTTTTCCTCTTTATCTGGTGAATTTTGCGCTCTTGCCGATCCCGCGTTTTTTCAGGAGTGCAGCGTACGATTTCAGCTTCGCCTTCGGGACCTTGACTTTTGCCTTTTTGTAGGTTCCCTTAAATGCATTTGCGCCAACGGTCTTTGCCGTCAGCTTCGTTGTCTTGATCACGATCGTCTTCAGAGCGCTGCATTTGAAGAATGCGTTTTTCCCGATCGTCCGGACATTCTTTCCGATGGTAACCGTCCGAAGCTTCGTATACTTCTGGAAGGCGTTGTTCCCGACCGCCGTTACTTTCAGTGTCACCCCATTGATCTTCACCGCCGCCGGAATATTGAGGGTCTGAAGCTTGCTCTTTTTCTGCGTGGTTCCGATCAGAGTGACGGTTCCCTTGCCTTTCTTGCCGGGACTGGTCACTTTATACTTCAGTCCGGAGACGGTGTAGACTTTGCCCTTCACGATAGTCTGCGCCTTCTTGACGGTGGCTGCTTTTTGTGCTGCCTCCGTTTCCGCCTCCTTTGCTGCCGCTTTTGTGATCTGAAACGTCTTCGTGACGGTTCCCGTACATGTTCCCTTTCCGTTGATCAGGACCGTGGCGGTTCCGGGTGCCGTATTATCCTGATAGGAGACGGTATAATGGATTCCCTCCCGGAGAACAAGATCAGACAGCTTCACCGTAACGTTCTGCGTAATGGGCTTTCCGGTGTATTCCTTATTTGCTATTCCGATCACGGACACTCCGGCGATCGAAACCGGCAGGACTTCCGGAAACAGGAAGGTAAGCTTCTCGTAATATTCGTATCCGTCTTCGTCCAGAGCCTCTCTGGTTTCATTATTTACGACCAGCGTGACTGAACCATGTATTTTGCATTCTTTCTGAACGGATAGAGAAAACCACTCCGTACCAACGCTGTCTGTTCCAAACGTTTTATATGCAAGGTCCTTTGTCCCATCCTGATCGAGATCGAAGAATTCCCCATTCCACGCATCCTCATGACCGATCACCCCATTGTTGTCCATGGCCCGGAACGTATTATCCACTGCTGTAGACGTTTCCGACGAGTCAAACACCGCTTCTCCAGCCCTCAAGTCGATCACATAATTGTTTCCCAGCATCTTTCCTGCCGCCATCGCAGGGTTCAGGCAAAACATGGTCAGAATTCCTGTCAGTATGAAAAGCAAACTGCCTCTGGTTCTATCTTGTTTCATGCAGTCCCTCCTCCGGGTATGATCCCGTTATCTGTAAGTTTTCGTTGTACTCAAAGTCAGTAAAATCTTTCCTCGTAAGCTTATACTTTAAGCCAGAGAACCTGTCCCCGTGGTTGTCTCGGCATGTTTTCGCCGAACTCGGAGCCGGCGGACCTGTCCCCATGGCTCAATTATACGAAACATGCTGAAAGCCGTCAACGAATCGTGTTATAATGCACTTTGAAGAGAATATTCGTTTCTGATCTGACAGGAGGCTATGATGAAGGAACAGCTCTACACGATCCCGCTGATGGACGCTTACCGCGCCGACGATGAATGCCCGTTTTGTTTTATTGAGAGAAAGCTTCAGGAACATGCGATCGAATTTACCATTGGTCCGGAGTCTTCCTATATGGAGGATGACGTCCGTTTCCAGACGGACAAAGCGGGGTTCTGCCGGGACCATTACCGCCAGATGTTCGCCTACGGGAACCGTCTTGGCAGCGCAATGATCCTGGAAACGCACCTGAAGGCTGTCCGAAAGGAGCTGAAAGGTCAGATGGAACATTACTCCGCCGGTCAGGGACGCGGCGTGCGGATCCTGCCGTTTCGGAAGGCGGCCAAAGGTAAGTGGCCGGAAGGCGCCGAAGCCTCCAACTCCGTGTCCTCATGGATCCGTACCCAGACAGGCTCCTGCTTTATCTGTGAACAGATCCAGTCGAACTACCAGCGCTATCTTGCGACCTTCATCGAACTTTATAAGCGTGCGGATCCCGCTTTTGAGGAGCTGCTGAAAAACGCAAAGGGCTACTGCCTTCCGCACTTCGGTGATCTTCTGGACGCTGCCCAGAGTGCCCTCGGCAGGGAGGAGATGGAAAAGCTGAAGGCGGTCCTCTTCCCACAGATGGAACAGTCTCTGGACCGGATCGTGGAAGATCTCGACTGGTTCCAGAAGAAATTTGACTACCGCTACAAGGACGCGGAGTGGAAAAATGCCAAGGACGCCGTGCAGCGCGGCATGCAGAAAGCCGGCGGCGGATATCCTGCGTTAAAACCGCTGGAGGCGCAGTCCTGAGACAGCAGAGGCATTGCAGGTGAAAGCGCAGCCAAATAAGCGCCGCTGACAATGATATACAAAAGACGGCAGGGAAAGATCCATTTCCTGCCGTCTTTTATCAACTGGATGATTCTTTATGAAAGCACCACTACATTTTCTATCTGAAGCCCTGTAAATTAAGCTTTATAGAATCATTTTTTAAACTTCAGTCCTTTCGCATTGATGACCTTGGCATTCCCCAGGAACAGAGCGTTTACCGGATTGATCTGGTTCGGGCAATAGCTGTTTCCCTGTTTGCTCTTCTTTGCCCACAGGTTATTTTTGAATTTCCCCTTAATGCAGGTAACATGTGAATGGACCCCTGTAACACCTTTCCCGTAATTACCTGTCTGGTAGAATACCTTACCCTGTGACAGATGCATACCTACTTTCAGATCGCTGACATCATTGTCATGACCAAACGCCATTGACATGTAATCCACCGTTCCGTCTGCATATTGAACCTTCCGGTCGCTCTGAATCACAACGGTATTCCCTTCATTTATCTTCTTATAGATTTTCACGATACTGCAGTCGAAGGGGGCCTTGATATTGCTGTTTCCCTTATAGCCCACGACATCAAAATTCAGAGTTCCAGCATGGGAATAATTACCGCCGGGCACCTGGCTGATCTTCACATAATCCATGAACCAGAGCGCTTTCTGTGTGCCGCCGGACTGGGAGGAACCCGTCCCGGAGGATGAACCGGAAGACTGTGTCTGAGAGCTGCTCCTGGTTGAGGTACTCTTTGCTGCAGGTAACTTAAAGGAAGCAACACTGCTCCAGGCTCCATAGATTTTCGAGGATCCAACCTTCTGAAAAGCCCTTACCTTATAATAATACTTCTTCCCCCTTGTCGGCTTCAAGACCTTACTGGTGGCAGAAGTGCCGCTGATCGTGGTAAGCGTTCCGTTTTTCGTTTTGGAGGTGGATCGGGAGATCTGATAGCCGGATGCACCGGCCGCCTTTGACCACTTTACCGTCACCGATGTGGCGCTTTTCTTTGTCACCTTTACGCCTTTTACGGTTGCGGGTGCAGTTACCGAAGCAGTCTTTCCGGCTTTCCCTACGGCACCGTTCTGGTTCACGGCAGCGATCTTATAGGTGTATTTCTTTCCGGCCTTCAGCGTCTGATCGGTATAGGAAGTGGTTTTCACACCCTTTTTAAGCACCTTAAAAGCGCCGCTGCCCTCTTTCCGGTAAACCTGATAGCTTGTCGCTCCGGTCACTTTTTTCCATGAGATCTTTGCCTTTGTTGCAGCGGTAAGCTTTGCGGAAATGGAGGACGACGTCCCGGGCGCCACAGAGATTCCGGTCAGATCAACGGTGCGGGTCATCGGAAGGTCACTCCAGCCCTTCGCTTCATCGCTCCATTTCGCCCGGATCGTATACTTTCCGCTGTTTTTCAACGTCAGCGTCCTGCCTTCGATCCTCATCCAGTTGGAAAGATCATCTGCCTGCGGGTCGGAATACCCTTCGCAGTATTCATAGGTGACATAGGACTGCTCCGGAGAAGACAGCGTCAGGGTCACAGAAGTTTTGTCTGCGCTGTAGCTGGTTGTGTAAGAAATCCCCTTAGATGCAGGGAGGAAATAGAGATACATCTTATACGAGATGTATGATGAAAGCTGCCATTGTGAAAAAACCTGCGCTGTATTATGTGCGCTTGGATTACGCGCAGGCGCAGGCCGAAGCTATACAGAGCGACTTAAGTTCCGTGCTGGATTTGCATGTAACACTGACGAATGTGGAAGCACAGACCTCCCTGCACAACCTTCAGACAGGAAATATCACCATAGCCGGTTCAGGCTGGTTCGCGGATTATAATGATCCGAAATCCTTCCTGTTACTGATGCAAAGTGCAAGCCCCTTCAATGCCTCCAAATGGTCGAGCGAAAAGTACGATTCACTGCTTCGGCAGGCAGAAGCACTCCGCAACAGCAAAGAACGCGATGCGCTTCTTGTCGAAGCGGAACAGACACTCTTCTCAGAGAATGGTTTTTGCATCGTTCCACTTTTCTATTATACACAGCCGTACTGCATTCATGATGAGGCTGTCCGGAATGTCGTATACCTGTCGGGAGGAGAATTCCTGTTCTCCTATGCAACCACAGGAAAATAATCAAAAACAATGGAGACAGGGTCCTGTTTTTAAAGGCCCTGTCTCCTGTTTTTGTAAAAGTCCGTATCAAAAAGCAGGGATCATCTCTCGCCGGTGATCATTTTTCTGGTGAGCCAGCCATTCCGGAAACAGCGGCTTAGATCCCAGCTTTCCTTCCGTATTCATATATGCCTTCCGCTCTGCCGCAATGATCATTGTTCGGACCAGGACCAGAAGCAGATAATAGACACAAGCGCTGATCTGCAGGAATTAATGATGGTCTTTACATCGTAATACAGAAACCAGCCAAGAATCAATCTTCTCCAATTCATCTTTACATCAGATCCTCGATCTCCTGCTCCCGGATCGAGATCAGGATCCTGCTCTCATCACCACGGACCGTACAATAGGCGGTGTCTGCCAGGATCGGCAGGTTCAGGGACGCAAAGTCCTCCTTTACCTTCGCCGGCTTTACATTCGAAAGACCCAGATAACCGAAGAAATAGTATCTGGTCCATTGATAACTGGCCTTTGATGAGGGAATCAGGCGATTCAGCATGCTGTATCCCTGCTCCATATCCCGGACGGCCGGGGAGATTCCAAAATCCCCCTCGAGCTGCACGGTCTTTACGGCGTCGCTCTTCATGACCTCCACCGTATCCAGCGCCGAAATGACGCGGCTCATACTCAGCTCCTGATACCGCTTCTGCTCGGCAAGCGCATTACCGTACAGAAAACTGAAGGAGAAGAAGCACCAGCCCAGGAGGATACACACGGCTTTCCCGACAACCTGAAGTACTCCTGCGAATCCTCTTCCCGTGGCTGCATCTCCATCCTGCGAACAGGCATCCTCTTCTGTTTTTGTCCTTTCAGGTGCCCTCTGCCCGCTGCTGACGCTGTGCAGGAACAGAATTGTGAGCAGCACGCCAAAGCCGTACATCATCCGGGGATTAAAGGCCGGTTCCTTCATACCGAGATAGATCCCATAGGCCATCGCACTTGCAAAAGCGAGCACACCACCTGTAACGATAAAAGAAAGCCATTTTTTCTGTGTGGAGTGCAGAACGCATCCGGCCCAGAACACTGCGATGCCTGCCAGAAACAGTCCTGTCCACCAGGGCTTGAAATCATACCAGATGCGGCGGTAAAAGCGCAGATAATTGAGCACGGCTCCGGGAAGAAGCTCCCGAACCGGCAGCATCTCAATGCTCTTGTAATTCTTATAGGGATGCAGCAGAACCGTCATGTACAGCACCAGCGCTGCCAGATAACTGCCTGCGCTGAGCAGAATGAAACGAACCCGGTTCCTGCGTGTTCCCTCTCCCCCGTTCCACCACTTCAGGAACACAAAGGCCGCAGCCATCGGATAGATCCCGGAGGAAGCCTGATAGGTCAGGAGCATCATCAGGACGCCTGCAAACGAGACCGCTGTAAAGCGCTTCCATTTTCCATCCTGCAGATAATCCTCTGCAAACAGAAACGGCAGAATACTCACCACCACGGAGACCGCCATAAACGGAATGTCAAACTGAAACGAGAAGCATTCCAGAAAATAAGGCGACAGCGCGAAAGGAATGACGGCAGACAGCAGGGAAAGCCTTTCTTTTTTTCCACGATAAAAAAGGTCGATCAGCATCAGTGCCCCGACCGCCATGACAGCTGCCCCGAGCAGCTGGGTCATGGGGGAAAGGTTTCCGATGTGCGTGTCCATACTCAGCGCGCCTGCGATCAGGTTGCTCAGATACCGGCTCTGCCGGTCCCACCACAGATTGCCGTTCAGGGTGCGGCGAAGGTCATCCTTATAGTAGTAATCCGCCTGAATCAGGGCAGTGATCCCTGCTGTATAGAGCAGAAAAACTGCAGCATACAGTTTTGCGTGTGTCCTGCCGTATTCCGTTAGTTTATTTCGTAAGTGAGACATTCTACGTTCTCCCGATCTTCTGATCTTACGCATCCGGTTTCCGGATTCTTCTATGTCTTTTCTGTTTACGGAT
>CAMOSN010000037.1 GCA_946624935.1 uncultured Lachnospiraceae bacterium
ATAAGAGAGAGAAACTGAAACAATTAAAAGAAGATACCGGACTGACATGGAGAGCTTTTGCTGAATATTTTGGGATCCCCTACCGTACGGTACAGGACTGGCAGCTTGGAAACCGCGAAATGCCAGAATATTTGCTGCGACTGATGATTTATAAAATTGAGATGGAGAAAATGATATCGAGCGGGAAGGAGGATGTGCTTTGAAAACAGAAAAGGAAATTCAAAACCTCCTTCTGAAGGGCGAGAAGATTGATCTGGAGTGTAAGGAGGCAGAATCACAAATACCCAAATCCATCTATGAAACCTATTCTGCATTTGCCAATACAAATGGCGGTACCATCATACTGGGTATTCATGAGGATAAGAAGGCAGCAGATCCGGAGAAACGGTTTACTGTCACGGGTGTAAAGGACAAGGATAAGCTTCTTGCGGATTTCTGGAATACCATCAATGGCAGCAAGGTCAATGCCAATATCCTGTTGGATGATCATGTTTATCCGCTTGCAATAGGTACATCTACCGTGATTGTGATTGAGGTTCCCCGCGCGGATTATCGTGTCAGGCCGGTTCATATTGGTGAGAATCCTTTTAAGGGATCCTTCAAGAGGAATCACGAGGGGGATTATCACTGTACAGAAGCGGAAGTCCGTGCAATGATCCGGGATGAAAATGAGAGCGGAAACGACAGCTTTTTGCTTGAATATTATACGATGGATGATATTGATCTGGAAGCGTTGCATCGGTACAGAAACCGCTTCAGGGTTGTAAATGAGGAAAATGTCTGGAATGCGCTGCCGGATAAGGATTTCCTGGAAATGCTTGGCGGCTACCGGTATGATCGCAGGAAAAAGGCTGAGGGGCTTACAATGGCCGGCCTGCTGATGTTCGGAAAGGGTTTGCCGATCCGGGATGTCTTTGATCTGATCAATATGGATTATCGTGAGGAAACGGATGTTTCTTTTGATGTTCGTTGGAACGACCGCATCACCTATGATGGAACCTGGGAGAATAACCTTTTCAACTTCATTCAGCGGGTTCTGCCGAAGCTGACATCAGATCTGCCGCGTCCATTTCGAATGGAAGGCGTTCTGCGGGAAGATGATACGCCGCAGCATAAAGCGTGCAGGGAGGCAATCATTAATATGATCATTCATGCGGACTTTCAGGGTGAGGGGACATTGAAAGTGATCAAGAGAGCGGAATGCTTTGAATTTACCAACCCCGGCATTCTTAAAATCCCGAAGGAACTGATTTATAAGGGAGGCAATTCCAAGGCAAGAAATCCGAGAATGCAGACGATGCTCCGCATGATCGGTTATGGAGATACAGCCGGATCGGGATTCCCGACGATCCTTGCCGCCTGGGCAGAAAAGAACTGGCCGGAGCCGGAACTGGAAGAAGACACGATCCTGAATCAGGTCACACTGACTTTGCGCTTGGGGTCGGCTCAACCATCAGCATCATTGCCAAATGGCGATGAAAATGGCAATGATGGCAACGAAAGTGGCATTAATAAAGTCCTTTCAGATGATGCAAGAAGATTATTTGAGCAATACACCCCAGCAAAGAAACGAACAATGATAGATATGCTTAAGGCTATTGATTTAAAGCCGAATAGCACATTGCAGCAGATCGCCGATTTCTGCAGTATATCAAAGAGAACAGTGTCAAGATACATGAAGGAACTGCAGGATGCAAAGATAATATGCCGGGAAGGAAATGATCGTTCCGGCAGATGGGTGATACAACAGAAGAAAGCAGGTAATAAAACGTAACAAAATGGGACATTTGTTCATTGCTTGATAGCACCGGCTGATAGCCAAATGATAGCGTTTGTTCGGCGAATACAGGGAAATAAGACCATACAGAATAACTGAGCTGAAATAAAACCCAAATGCCTATACAAAACTGCTTAGAATTGATATGAAAGCCTTGAGTACGAATAATACACAAGGGCACTATGCAAATCTGTTTAGAATTGATATGAGAGCCTTGAGTACGAATAATTAAAATGTGATTCCCATCATCAGTATTGATATCAAGTGTATTATAATAGCAGGCAGTATACGTGCTGTCTGCTATTATTCTGTTATCAGGGTGATTGCAATTTGATAACAATCAAAAGCATATGTATCGCAAGATGATTGCCTTGACAATATTTTAGCGACAAAGCAGCCAATCATTATCTGGCCATTCAAATGGCTGGATAAATGACCACATAAGTGGCCTGTAAAAGACCGTGCTCCGTGCGGTCGAGCTGAGTTTGATTCAGCTTTGTGGGTCGGCAGATACTTTCAGTTTTTTGTAGTAAGCTAAGAGCCTGTCCCGTGCAGGATTCTTCTTATCAATCATATCTATAATCAATAGAACGACTATAACGAAAAGTGTATTTGATAAACAGCTTGCTTTATTTTCAATCGGAGGCAAGTTTAAAAGGAGGAAAAGGCATTGGAGAGGAAAAAAAAGGAGGCAAGAAAAAATGGTACGGAACAAATCCTGGGAAAGGGAGATGCCATGAATCATCGTGACCGACTGAAAGCCGTTATGCATTATGAGCCATATGACCGGATTCCCGTGGTCAGTTTTGGTTTCTGGGAGGAGACACTTCAGAAGTGGAAAGCGGAGGGGTATCCGCTCAGGGATCCTGTGTTTGACCGCTATATGGATGATCATGAATATGAGCAGATCAACCGCCAGCTGGGGTTTGATTACAACTGGCATACCGAAACGGGTGTACCATTTGGCCTGCTTAAACCCGCTTTCGAGCGGACTGTTCTTGAAGTGTATCCTGACGGGAAACAGAAAATAAGAGACACAGATGGCGCCATCGTCCTTGTAAGGCCGGGCCATGCCTCTATCCCGAAGGAAGTCGGCCACACCCTGACTGATCGTGCCAGCTGGGAGGAGTTTTATCTCCCACGCCTCACATATGGCAGGGAAAAACTGGATCTTGCTCTCTTCGAGCAGCTAAAAGCGCAGAACCACACCAGAGAATACCCGCTTGGCCTGTTTTGCGGATCCATGTTTGGCAGAATGCGCAACTGGCTCGGACTGGAAAACTTCATCTATCTGTGGGAGGATGACGAGGAACTGTTCACAGACATCGTCAATGCAGTCGGAGACCTGCTCTATGCCCGGACAAAGGACATCCTGGAAACCGGTGTACGGTTCGATTATGCCCATTTCTGGGAGGACATGTGCGGCAACAATGGCCCCCTTGTTAAGATGTCCGTGATGCGAGAGATTGCAGGCCCTCATTACAGACGCATCACGGATCTCCTTCACCAATATGGCATCGATATTGTCTCCGTCGACTGCGACGGCCGTATCGATCAGATGATCCCTGTCTGGATCGAAAACGGCGTCAATACCATGTTTCCCATGGAGATCGGAACCTGGCAGGCCAACATCGGTGCCTGGAGAAAACAGTATGGAAAAAAGATTCTCGGGGTCGGAGGCGTAGACAAGCGGATTTTCGCGATGGATTATGCCGCGATCGATAAAGAAATAGATCGCATCCGGCCCTTCGTAGAACAGGGCGGATATATTCCCTGTCCGGACCATCGCATTCCGCCGGATGCCAAATGGGAAAATGTACAATATTACTGTGACCGTCTGCGGCAGGTATTCTCAAAGTAAAGGTTCAGAGCCTTTATCAATGCGGGAAAGGCAGGAGCTTCAGCGAGATGTAAGAAGTATGCCGGAGAACGGTGGCAGGGTCAGCGCCGCAGCATCTCTTTTCGGAATTGCTTTTATTCGTGGCTCCGGGGTGCTCCCACCGTATTTTTCCCAGTCCGTATGCAGCAGGACTGTCAGCGGTGTATCAGCTGCTTCGATTGCTGCGCTCTGTTCCCGGTGGCTGAAGTTAAAGGCGGCGATCAGGGTTTCTTCCCTGCTTCGGCGCTCAATGATGTAAACGCAGCGTTCTTCCTGATGGCAGTCAAGCCATGCAAAGCCGTTGCGATCATAGTCGTCTGCCCACAATGCAGAATGGGACAGATAGGCCTGTTTCAACTCTGTCATATATGTATAAAAGGCATCGTGGGCTGGATAATCCCGCAGACTCCAGTCCTGTGCCCGCTTTTCATCCCATTCGCGGAACTGTCCGATCTCATTTCCCATGAAGTTCAGCTTCTTTCCCGGATGTACCATCATATACAGGTACATGGCCCTGGCCTGCGGAAATTTGTCTTCATACCCGCCGTTCATCTTGTTCAGAATCGTCGCTTTTCCATGAACCACTTCGTCATGAGAAAACGGAAGAAGGTAGCGTTCATTATAGAAGTACATCATGGAGAAGGTCAGCTTGCGTTCTCCATGAGCCGAGATGCATTTCGTAGATGTTCATTGGCCCGTCATGCATCGCACTGCGCTTTCTCATCCACGCGCTGTCGTGAAAGGGGAAGTCAGCCAGATCGCAGACAATCGACTTGTGGTCCGGGCGCAGCTCCATCTGGAACCCGTAGGGGTCGCTGTGGTCTGTATATCCGCCGTTCTGCTGATAGATCCGGTATTCGTATCGGTCGCCCGGACCTGCGCTTTCCACATGAAACTCGTAAAAATTGCCGTCGTAGATCTTCCGCATGGGAAGCTCCCTCCCGTTAAGAAGCAGACTGACCTTCGCTGCCATCATTTGCAGAAGCTGCCATCATTTCCAGAAGCTGAGTCGGTCCGGATCCATGCCGATATCCGCGGCATGAAACTCCGGATTTCGCCCGGCTGCTTTCTGCTTTTCATAGTCGAAAAGCGCCGCAATGGCTTTTTCACAGAGCAGCAGGCAGCAGGGAAGATTGATCAGTGTCATCAGTCCCATGGTGATGTCTGCCGCCGCCCAGGCTGCACTCATCGGAATGATTGCTCCTAAAAAGATAATCAGTGTGCAGCCTGCGTAAAAGATCCGCATAAAGCGGTCGGAAGGCCTTTTCTTTCGGTTCATGTAGATGAGCGCATTATCTACATAATACAGGTTTCCAAGCAGTGTGGTAAAGGCGAACAGGATCATGGCCGCAGTGATGAAAATCGGACCCAGAGGACCGAATACTGTGGATAATGCGTTCTGTACGTAAGGGGTCCCGTTGACCTCGGAAGAAATTTCCACTCCGGAGCTAAGGCACATGAGCGCGGTTGCCGTGCACAGCAGCATGGTATCAATGTAAACAGAGACGGTCTGCACAAGCCCCTGCTTTACGGGATGTGTTACGTTGGCGGAAGCGGAGGCGTTTGGCGCGGAACCAACGCCGGCTTCATTGGAATAGAGCCCGCGCTTGATGCCGTAAATCATGCAGGAACCGGAAATCCCGCCGAAGATGGCCCGGAAGTTGAAGGCATCTTTGAATATCATGCCGAACATCACCGGAATACGGCCGACATGCGCGAAGATCACAATCAGGGAAAGGATCACGTAGAAAATCCCCATGAAGGGAACGATCACCTCTGTGAGATGAATGATCTTCTTTCCGCCGCCCATCAGGCACCAGCCGACCAGCAGGGCCAGAACACAGCCGATCATAAGCGGGGTGCTTTTCTTGTCATAAAACGAGTAGGCGGCAAAGGTGGACTGAAGATTATAGGAACAGAGAAGATTGAAGCCCACTGCATAGGTGGCAATCAGAAAAACGCAGAAGAGCATGGAAAGTCCCGGTGCATGCAGGGCCTGCTCGATATAATAGGCAGGACCGCCGTAGCATCCGCCGTCCCTGTCTTTACGCTTGTAGATCTGCGCCAGCGTACTTTCCACAAAGGCCGAGGAAGCTCCAATGATGCACATCAGCCACATCCAGAAAACCGAACCGGGTCCACCCAGACAGATGGCAGTGGATACGCCCACAATGTTGCCGGTGCCAACGCGGGAAGCGGTAGAAACCATCAGAGCCTGAAAAGAGGACACATGTTGCTTATCCTGAGGCTTCTCCACAATCAGACGGCAGGCTTCTCCCAGCAGTCGCAGCTGAACTCCACGGGTCCGGATCGTAAAATACAGTCCGGCCGCAGCCATCACAAGGATCAGAACGGGATAATACATGATATTATCAATGGTTTCAAGCAGGGTCAGCATAGTGAAAACTCCCTTCATTTTCAGAGTGCGTACTTTGGGGTATATCATTTCCCAGTGAGATGAATTAGAAATATTTATCTTAGGCATTATATCAAAACTACAAAGAAAAGAACAGTAAGTCGGGAGACGGGAGGAAAAAACAAAGGTGCGTTTGCCGTCGAGCTTCTTGTGTCATCGACATTGGCGCTGGATGAGATGGTTACGGAAAAGATCGCCGAACTTAAGCCGGATGTTATCGTGGCGGATTCGGTTGCATATTGGGGCAAACTGGCTGCAATGAAGCATCGTATTCCGTATATCTCATCAACGACAACCTTTGCGTTTAATAAGTATTCTTCCAGATATATGAAGCACGGAAACGGAGAAACATAGAAAGCATCTGCTCACATTTGCGATGATTCCCTTTATTATTCTGAAATTTATAATATAATGGGGATTGGGATGTATTACTACGGAAAGGCTGAATGAATCGGAGGACTTTAAGAATATGAGCAGTAACCAGACTGGAGAGAAGAGTACAAAATACGATGTGATCATCATCGGCGCAGGACCGGGCGGCATTTTTTCGGCTTATGAATTGATTCGTCTGGACCCGTCACTGCGCATTGCGGTGTATGAGACGGGAAATCCACTCGACAAGCGGCACTGTCCCATCGATGGTGTGAAGGTAAAATCCTGTATCCGCTGCAAGACCTGCGCGATCATGAACGGATTCGGCGGAGCGGGAGCCTTTTCGGACGGCAAATACAATATCACCAACGACTTCGGCGGTTCTCTGCACGAATATATCGGCAAAAAGCAGGCCATTGAGCTGATGGAGTATGTGGATCAGATCAATATGGCGCGCGGCGGCGAGGGGACGCACATGTACTCCACGGCAGCCACGAAATTCCACAAGATCTGTCTGCAGAACAAGCTGCATCTGCTCAACGCTTCCGTCCGCCACCTGGGAACGGACAAGAACTATGTCGTTCTGGAGAACCTGTATGCCGAACTCAAGGATAAGGTGACATTCTTTTTCCGCACGCCGGTGGAGGAGATCGAGGTACTTGAAGATGGCGGCTATCTCGTAAAGGGTGCTTCCTTTGGGGAGGCCCGGTGCAGACGGTGCATCGTATCCGTTGGCAGGAGCGGGAGCAAATGGATGGAAGAGATCTGCAGAAAGCTGGAGATTCCGACCAAATCCAACCGCGTTGATATTGGTGTGCGTGTGGAGCTTCCCGCCGAGATTTTCTCGGATCTGACCGATGAGCTCTACGAGAGCAAGATCGTGTACCGTACGGAGATGTTCGAGGACAGTGTCCGGACCTTCTGCATGAACCCCAATGGAATCGTGGTCAATGAAAACACCAACGGGATCGTGACCGTCAATGGACACAGCTTTGAGGATCCTGCGAAAAAGACGAAGAACACCAACTTCGCACTGCTGGTATCCAAGCACTTTTCCGAACCGTTCAAGGACAGCAACGAGTACGGCGAAAGCATTGCACGCCTGTCCAACATGCTGGGCGGAGGCGTAATCGTACAGCGCTTCGGCGATCTGATCCGCGGGCGCCGGAGCAACGTGAAGCGAATTGAAGAATGCACGACCGAGCCTACCCTTGGCGCAACACCGGGTGACCTGAGCCTCGTATTGCCCAAACGGATCCTCGACGGGATCGTCGAAATGATCTATGCACTGGATAAAGTCGCTCCGGGCACGGCCAACGACGACACGCTGCTCTACGGGGTGGAGGTCAAATTCTACAATATGGAGGTAGAGCTCGACCAGAACCTGGAGACCAGGCATCCCGGCTTATTCATCATCGGCGACGGGAGCGGAGTGACGCATTCTCTTTCGCACGCATCGGCCAGCGGCGTATATGTGGCGCGGCACATCTGCGGCGTGGAGAACTGAGAGCGTGGAGAGCTACGGGACAGGCCCGGTGGCACCAGGGATAAGTCTCGACTCCGAACTGGTCCCTGCGGTTCTGCGGCAGGCGGGGAGGCTGAGATATGAAGAAGAGCCAGGGGATCATTATGTCAGATCCTCTGGCTCTTCCGGCGCATGGCGCTGTCTGTTCCATATTAGAATTCCTTTTTCATTTAAAATTCTTTATTTTCCATGATCCGTATGCTCCACAGACAGGAAACCCCGGACAGGACTGCGCTCACAGCGAACAGTGTGAGCAGGATGACGGCCGGAGAAAGGCCTTCCAGCGTCTGCGCCAGCTGCGAAAAGGGATTGGCCAAGCCGTCGGGCAGATTATTGATGCCGAAGATCAGAACGGCAATGATTCCGAAAATGATAAACAGGACGGTTCTGCTTTTTTCAGAACCATATTTCAGCCTGATCGGAATCATTACAGCTGCTGAGAGATACAGAACGGGGATCAAAGCCAGGAGCATCGGCAGTTCACCGACCAGCTGGCCGACCGCTTTTCCGCTGCCGGGGGAAACGAAGCTTCCGGCGAAGTACAGGAGCACGCCAACGCACCATGCGCCTGCGGTCATCAGGAAGCTGAACAGATATTTTTCCAGGACGTACGTTTTCCGGTCAAAGGGCAGCGTCATCAAAAAAGCATAGCCGTTATCGTATTCATCATAGCTCAGCGTTCCGATCGCAACGATCGAGGAGAGCATTGTGAGGTAACCGATCGTAAAGGAACCATCCATTGAAAAGCTCATGACCAGTGCCATCACAAAGAAAATCAAAATAGTCTGTTTTCTTGTAAGAGTAAGCCGGAAATCTTTTTCCAGAAGGCCGCGCATATCATTTTCCTCCCGTCATCATTAAGATCAGGTCGTCGATACTGCCGTTTTCAACGACGATTCCAGGATAGTTTTCAACGTAGAACTGCTTTTCGCCCGTAAAGCATTCATATCCGAAGGGCTCTGCTTTTGTGCTGAGCAAAAAGCGTTTGTCAAGCGTTTCATATGCTTCTTTACTGACCTTCAGGATACCGTAATTGCTTAAGATGATATCGGTATCCTCGTGCAGAATGATTTTTCCCTTATGGATCAGGTAAATATCATCGCACAGCCCTTCCAGATCCGAAGAGATGTGAGAGGTCAGCAGGATCGAGCGCTTTTCGTTTTCAAGCAGATACTGCCGCAGCAGATCGAGTATCTCGTTTCTTGCCTCTATATCGAGCCCGGCAGTCGGTTCATCCATGATGAGCAGATCCGCTTTGTGGCTGATCGCAGTGAGTACGCGCAGCTTTGCACGCATGCCGGTTGAGAAATCTTTTATGGGCTTGCCTGTCGGAAGCCCCAGAGAAGTGCAGCTTTTCCTGAAAAACGGTTCGTCGAAGGACGGATACATTTTCCGGAGGATGCACAGGATGTCCTCGACGCGCAGATAAGCGCTGAAACCGGAATCAGAGAGGGCTGCGCCGATCGTGGCCTTCTGCGGTCCGGTGAGCATGGACGCCTCCGTTCCGTTTATGGTCACTTGTCCGGCGTCCGGCTTGATGAGCCCAAGGATCGCTTTGATCGTGGTGCTTTTGCCGGCACCGTTTTTTCCGACGATCCCCGAAACCGTTCCATCCGGGATCTCCAGCGACAGATCCAGCCGGAAATCACCGTAGTTTTTTACAAGATTTTCAACTTTGACCATCAGTCATCCTCCAGCAGGATCGTAACGATCCCGAGAATCTCTTCTTTGGTGAACCCGACGGCGTCGGCCTTTGCAATGGCGGCCGCGAAGTCATCCTCTACAGCTTTTTTCCTGGCTTCCAGAGCAAGCTGCCGGTCCGCACTGGCGACGTAGGTTCCTTTACCGTGTACTGTAACGACAAATCCTTCTTCCTCCAGCCGGTCGTAGGCTTTTTTTACGGTGAGTGCGCTGATGCGCAGCTGGCCTGAGAGCGCCCGCACCGAGGGAAGAACTTCGTTCTCTTTCAGAGTGCCGCTTATGATCTCACTTTTGATCTGTTCCATGAGCTGTTCGTAAATCGGCACCATTGAAGCATTGTTTAAAATGATATGCATATCTCAACCTCCGCAAACAGTATATAACAGTATAGAACTGTTGTCAACTGTTATATGCTGTTTGCTGTAACTAATATTTCAGGAAGCAGGTTCTGGACGAAGTATTTTGACAGGATCGGTTATGCTGAATAAAACAGACGACATAAAACAAAAGGAATAAAACCCCGGAGCATAAAACAAACAAAGGATAAGAAAACGCACCGCGGGGGGTTCTCCCGCGGTGCGCTCTCTGTGAGTTTGGACCAGACAGAGAAGTGACTCTGTCTGATTGAGTTTGGACCAGACAGAGGAACGTCCCTGTCTGGTTGAGTTTGGGTCAAACAGAGAACCGTCCCCTGTTTGATTCTGGAGGGGTGGGTTAATGGGATGATCTGTGCGAAAATTATGGATGGATTCTGAAGAAAACCTTAAACCGCTCCGGGGATATTGACAGGACATTCGGAATGTGATAAATAATTATCAATCAATACAAGGGAGTAGCGAAACGCTTCCGGAAAGCAGACCGAAGGACTGGCGAGCATTTTTAAAGGCTTACCGAAGCGGACTTGAAATCGTCATCACGATGCGATGAGCATCCGTATCAGGTTAGATCGCGAGACTTCTATTGTGGCAGGCGCCTGCCATGATAGGAGTCTCGTTTTTTATAACCGGATGCCCAAAACGAAAGCTTCCCCACAGTCTTTGGAGCGGAGCGCGATGACAAGGTTTCGAATGAAATGCATCTCCCGATGGATTGAGAAACAATGGCTTTCGGGTGCAGGCCATCTGCGCTGAAGCAAAACCTGAATGGAAACCAGCTTCCCGTCGCGGGAAGACGAAAGGAGGAACATGATGTTGAACAATCTTTTTTCAAATGGAGGGAACCTGACAACATTGATCCTGATCTTTGCGGCAATTATACTGCTGGTGCTGATCATCGCGGCCGGTTATGTCAAGGCTCCGCCCGACAAGGCGTTTATCATCTCGGGTCTTCGCAAAAAGCCGCGGATCCTCATCGGAAGGGCCGGCATTAAGATCCCGTTTCTGGAAAGGGTGGACGTACTCTACCTGGGACAGATGACGGTGGACATCAAGACAGAGCAGTCGGTCCCGACCAATGATTTCATCAATGTGAATGTGGATGCGGTTGCGAAGGTGCGGATCGGAGCGACGCCGGAGGCGATCTCGCTGGCGGCGAAGAACTTTCTGAACAAGAAGCCGGAGAGCATTACGCTGGATCTGCAGGACTCTCTGCAGGGCAACATGCGTGAGATCATCGGCACCCTGGCGCTCAAGACCATCAATACGGATCGGGACAGCTTCTCCGATCAGGTGATGGAGAAAGCGTCCAAGGATATGCAGAAGCTCGGTATCGAGATCCTTTCCTGCAACATCCAGAATGTGACCGATGAAAAGGGCCTGATCAGCGATCTTGGTATGGACAATACGTCCAGGATCAAGAAGGATGCCGCCATCGCAAAGGCACAGGCCGAGCGCGATGTGGCGATCGCCCAGGCGGAAGCGGATAAGGCTGCGAACGATGCGCGGGTTGCCGCTCAGACGGAGATCGCGCAGAAGAACAACGCCCTCGCCATCCGCGAGGCAGAGCTGAAGACCCAGTCCGATACGGCGAAGGCTATGGCGGACGCAGCCTATGAGATCCAGCAGCAGGAGCAGCAGAAGACGATCCAGGCGGCGACAGTCAATGCGCAGATCGCGAAAGCGGAGCGCGACGCGGAGCTTCGTCAGAAGGAAGTTACCGTCCGTGAGCAGGAGCTGGTCGCACAGGTCGAGAAGCAGGCCGATGCAGAAAAGTATCGTATGGAAAAGCAGGCGGAAGCCGATCTGATCCAGCGTCAGAAAAAGGCGGAAGCGGCCAAGTACGAGGAGGAGAAACGGGCAGAGGCCCAGAAGGCCCAGGCAGACGCCGCTAAGTATGCGGCCGAGCAGGAGGCCGCCGGCATCAAGGCCAAGTACGATGCAGAAGCTGCCGGTATCGCGGCAAAGGGCCGTGCGGAAGCGGAAAGCATTCGCGCAAAGGGCCTGGCCGAGGCGGATGCCATGGAAAAGAAAGCCGAAGCGTACCGCAAGTACAACGGCGCGGCCATGGCAGAGATGATGATCAAGATCATGCCCCAGATGGCGGCAGAGATCGCGAAACCGCTGTCTCAGATCGACAAGATCAACATTTACGGCACCGGCGACGGCACCAGCGGCGCCGCGCAGATCTCCGGAAATATGCCGATCGTGATGAAGCAGGTGTTCGACACCATGTCCGAGGCGACCGGTGTGGACTTCACCGAGATCATGCGCGCCGGCACCTACGATGCGAAGGTCAACCGGAAGATCGAGCTGAGCGGGCTCGAAGGCGTGAGTGTACAGACGGAGAAGGAAACCGGGGAAGACCGGAAGAATGCTGAAGCCGCGGAGAGCGCTGAAACGGCGGAAAACGCCGGGAAGAGGGATGCTGAAACAGCAGAGAATGATGTGACAAAAGGATAAACTGGAACAAACAGGGGGACGGTTCTGTGTTTGACCGAAAAGGACGGACACAGGGCCGTCCTTTTAATGTCAAACACAGAACCGTCCCCCTGTTTGCTCCCTGTCTGATTTGCTTTTGCCTGTTGTTTGAAAATTTTTTTCGATAGAAAATGATGGCAAGAAGAATCAGATAAATTAACAAAAAGATTGCCCGAACATTGAAATCATTATATAATTTTTCCAATACTAGCGACAGCGAAGGTAGCGTTTTGTCTTCGTGTGCTTTTTGGAAAGGAGCTTGAATGATGGGGAACGGGAAAAGAAAATGGTCGTTTCTGGTGCTGCTTCTGACGCTTGTGCTGGGGTTGTCTGTGCAGGCGAATGCAGCAGTAAAAATCAGTAAGAAGAAAGCCACGCTGTATGCAGGCCAGACGCTGACTTTGAAGGTGACCGGAACGAAGAAGAAGGTGAAGTGGTCGTCTTCGAAAAAGTCGGTGGCAAAGGTGACAACGAAGGGCAAGGTCACAGCTGTCAAGAAGGGCAGTGCGACCATCACTGCGAAGGTGGGCAGCAAGAAGTATACCTGTAAGATCACAGTAAAAAAGCCCTATATCAATAAGAAAAAGCTGACCCTGATGGCGGGAAAGTCTGCGAAGCTGAAGCTGACCGGTACCAGGATCAAATCGGTGAAAACGAGCAGCAGTAAGGTCGCAACAATCGCAAAGACGGGCACCGTGAAGGCGGTCGGGGCGGGAACCGCGACAATTACGATCACGGGCAAGGATAAGAAAAAATATACCTGTGAGGTTACTGTAAAGGCAGCACCGGCGCCTGCACCGGTGAAGGTTACAGGTGTGACGCTGAATAAGACCACGCTCTCCCTGACAGAAGGAGAAACAGCGTCTCTGACCGCAGCGGTGACACCGGCGAATGCCGCCAATAAAAACATAACCTGGACCTCCGGCAATGCGGCGGTTGCGAAGGTGGTGAACGGAAGTGTTACTGCGGTGGGCGCCGGAACGACAGCGATCACTGCGACGGCGGCGGATGGCAGCGGAAAAAGTGCATCCTGCACCGTTACGGTTGCGAAAAAGACCGTCGCTGTTACAGGCGTAACCCTGAACAAAACCGCGCTTAAGCTGTATCCCGGGGATAAGAGTACACTCACGGCGGCGATTGCTCCGGCAAATGCCACCAACAAGACCGTGACATGGAGTTCCTCAAATGCTGCGATCGCCACCGTAAGCGGCGGCCAGGTGAGCGCTGTGGCAGTGGGAAGTGCAACGATCACCGCGACGGCGGCAGATGGCAGTGGGAAGAAGGCTTCCTGCACGGTAACCGTGGAAGCAAAACCGGTTGCGGTATCGGCGGTTGCCCTGGATCAGACACAGATGACGCTGTATCCGGGAGAGAGCGGTCAGCTTACGGCAACGGTCTCCCCGTCAAATGCGTCTAATAAAAATGTAAACTGGAGCAGCAGCAATCCTGCGGTCGTCACGGTAAATGGCGGAATGGTTGCGGCAGCTGCTCCCGGAACGGCAACGGTGACCGCAACGGCGGCGGACGGCAGCGGAAAATCGGCACAATGTACTGTAACGGTACGTTCCACGTCCGTGACCGTGGGCACGCAGGAGGAGCTGGAGCAGGCGCTGAATACACCGGCGATCAGGGAGATTCTCCTGAGCACCACAGCGAGTGTACGGATCGTGATCCCGGAGATGACCCGGGATGATGTGGATCTGATCATAGATATGCCGGCCGGCGAAGTGGAAAACCATGCAAGGCTGCACACGATCACGATCCGCTCCATTGCCGCGGATACGTATGTCGAGTGTGCGGTAGGCAATACCATTATCTACGAAGCCGCGAGTGGACATATTAAGATTGAAACGGGTGCAAAGGCAAGCATCATCGTAGAGGACTGCACGGCATCTGTCACACAGACGCTGACGATCGAGGACAACAGCGGTGCCAATCAGGTATCCGAGGTAACGATCCACACGCAGGTCGAACTGACGGTGGTCGGATCCACAAGAAACCTGATCGTCAATGCAGAAGACGGTGCTGCGGGCAGTACGGTTGAGAGCAACAACAATCTGACGGTACGGGCAGATGCGAAAATTGATCTGGTGCTCAATCCGGGTGCAGAGCAGACCACAGTGACCGTTACGACGCAGATCAATATTCCGGATATCACGGGACTTGGCCGCATCAGCGTGACGAATACGGTGACCGGTATCGAGACCTTTGTTGTGGCGGACAACAACGGCGGAAGCCTCGGCAATGTGCAGGTGACCGGCAGGGTCTTTGCGGGCGAGGAAACGCCCGCGGCGGTCCAGGCGTTCCTGTTCCCCTATGACAATCAGATGGATGAAGCGGCTGCAGTGGCAAAGACCGGTGAAGCAATCAGGATGTCAGCGGCGGATCCGGACGGACTGTATGGCTTTGAAAATGTTCCTTACGGAAACTACAAGATTCTGCTCCAGGCACAGGGCTACAAACCGGTTCTGCTCGATGCGATCATCACCAGCGTTACCGCGCAGGACGGAAGCTTCCGGATGCAGGATATCACCCTGGTGGCAGAGGTTGAGAATGAACAGAACGGCAGAATCGCCGGCAGGATCACGGATGCCCAGACTGGAGCAGTCATTGATTTCCCGGTAAATCTGATCCTGCGCAGCGGTGCGGACAATATCACCGGAACGATCCTTGTGCAGGGCAGCTTCCCGGACGGTGCGTTTGCCTTTGAAGACCTGAAGCCGGGGATCTACACGATTCAGGCGGTCAGTGCGGGCGGCGAAGAGCAGACGATCTCCTCGAGCTGGATCACGGTAAGCCTTGCCTCCGGTGCGGACAGCTCGGGCCATCAGATCACGGTGACCAGAACGCTGCTGGCGGAGCAGGTTCAGTTTATTCTGCACTGGAGAGGGGAAAGCGACAGTGTTCCGGCGGATCTGGACTCCCATCTGGTGGGGCCGGCCATGAGCGGCGGAAGATTCCATGTTTATTATATTGATAAGACCTGGTATGAGGAAGCCGGGCTGGCTGCGGATCTGGATGTGGACGACACCACCTGGGAGGGTCCGGAAACGACCACGATCTACGAAAGCGTTCCGGGAATCTATTCCTTCTATATTTATGACTATACGGATCAGGAAGATGAGTACAGCACACGCATGTCCTCCAATTCCGGTGCGTATGTGGAGCTGCTCAGCAACAATGTCCGTGTGAGTACGGTGTCCATTCCCACCGGGAAGGCCGGAAACCTGTGGCATGTGGCGGATTATAATTCCATCACCGGCAGATTTACGATCATCAATACCGTCGGCTACTGGCCGAATGAAGGCAGCGCTACCGTCGGACAGTCCGAGCAGGAGGTACTGCTTGGCAGACTGAATTCCGCGATCGAGAACCTGTCGAGTGCGATGGAGGGGCTGTACGAGAACGCGTTTTATCAGAGCGCTTCTCAGGCACTTGAGGCGGCCCGCAGCGTATATGCGAATTCCGCTTCGACCGAAGAGATCACGGGAGCGATTGCATCTCTTACAGAGTACAGTAAGAAAATTCAGGATGCATTCTACCTGTATGGATCCGATATTACAGGCGACAATCTCACAGAGGCAAGGATCAGCGGCAACCGCATCTACACCTACGGAAGAGCGGAGCAGATGGGTGCGATTACGATCACACCTTCCAACTACAATGAAGAGGCGCTGTCTGTGGAGCTGCTGGAGGAGAGCGGAGTCGATTATGTCGCAGCGGCGATCATCGAAAATACGGTATCCGGTGTGGCGAGAAAGTATTATATCTCCTACGAGCAGGACGACCGTGATATGTTCAGGATCTTAAGCCTGAGCGGAGAAGGGATCATCAATTATTCGGTGGACCAGAAGCTTGAAAGCGGTTCGATCCATATCTACGGAACCGTCCCGCAGCTTCCGCAGCTGAGCCTGGAGCTTGAGGAGGGCGTGACGGCTTCGGAAGTGCTGTATGATGAAGAGGAGGAGGTCTCTTATATCATTCTCACCAGCGGAGCTAAAACCTACCGTTATGATATCCGGTATACCTATGACCTCAGGTCGCATTTTGGGATCCTGGAGGTGACGGGCGATGGAATCGAAGATTACAGTGTAGAGCAGTATCCTTCCTATGGAGACATCAACATTCGCGGAACACATGCACAGATGCCGGCGCTTACGATCAAGGCGCAGGAAGGTGTGAGCGTTTCGGATGTTCTTACCGATGAGGATGAGGGCATGAGCTATGTGATGCTGTCAAAGGGAGATATGACCTACCGCTATGATCTCTATTACACCCATGACCTTAGCAGTCGGTTCGTACTGAAGAGCGTAACGGCGACCGGCGTGGTCAGCAGCAATCATTATCGTTTTGCAAAATACGGGGAAATCGATCTGCATGGCTATCTGGATCATCTGGAAGGCCTGACCCCGGTGTTTGAGGATCCGGCGGTAACTTGGCAGGTTTATGATCAGGGCAGCACACAGCTAGCTTCCTATGAGGAAGAATATGGCGATATGGATGCTGCGATTGCCGCGAAGAACGGGGACGATGAGTACGTCTTCTGTGTCCGGTATGAGCAGGATGCTGTGCCCGAGGAGCTGCTTACCATTGAAAACGTATCCGGAACCGGTGTAGTTCATTATGAAAGTACGTGGGATAATGATGAGGAGGATAACGAATACCAGGTTCTGCGTGTTTACACGGATGATATCTACATTCCGGCAGATCTGACGGTGCAGGCACCGGCCGGGGTGGATGTGCTGGTGGACCTGACCCCGGTCATGGCCGGCGGAAGAGAATACAACGGAACGGTGACCTTGTCACTGAGCGCCGGAGCATCCGCAGAGCCTGTGACGAAAGTTTTCTATCTGGCGTTCGAACCGGACAACTGGGATCCGGTGGTGAATGCCGCGAAGATCACGGATGTCAGCGGAACGGGAATCTGGCATATGGAAGATTCGTATGGAACAGTGACGGTATATGGTGTGACAGAAGCATTCCCTGATGATGCAGTGATCACCGCCGGAGCCTGGGAATGCGAGCTGATCCGCGAGGAGGAGGATGGACTGAAGGTCCGGATCCGGGTCGGAGATTACTACGTCGAAAAGTGGCTCGCGTATGATCAGAACTATGAGATATTCAAGGAGGCGCTGTTCACGGATGAAACAATTACTCTGGTTGAGATGTGGCCGGGAGACGCGTATGATGATCGCGGATCAGTCAGCCTGAAGGGAATCAGCCCGGTGCTTCCTTCTGTGCTTTCGTTCAATGAGGAAGCAGGCTTTGCGGGAAGTGTGCTCACGGATCCGGAGAATGCCGATCAGCAGGTTCTTTCCGTTGTATTTGGTGGTGTGGAACGGCTTTTCGAGATCAGCTATGAGCTGGATAAAGCGTATTATGCGCTTGAAGCTGTGGATGGTGCGGGAATCACAGAGTATCAATGGGATCTTTATTCTGCATGGAATAATGAGCAGCATTATGAAGGATATCTTGAGATCCACGGATTTGCACCGGAGCTTCCGGCAGATGTGAGTGTGATCCCGGTCAGTTCCGCGGTCAGTGCGGAAATTGTGGAAGTGGGCGAAGAATATGAAGAGGATCAGACCTACGGTTATACGAATACCGGCAGGCTGCTCCGCCTTACCGCCGGCGAAAATGAACTGTTCCTTCCGATCACATACGCACAGGAGGGTGAATTCTTCTATCTGGAGGAAGATGATGTGGAGTTCCGCGGAAAGATCTCCAGTCAATATGGTTATCCGGAAGGAGATGAGTTTAACTGGACCGGAAGCCTGTATCTGAAGGGGATCCTTCCGACCCTGGAGGATTTCACAGTTGTTGATCGGAAGATGAATGTCAGCTATGACTATTCTGTGGAGAACCTTCCGGATAACGGATGCGCAGCGCAGCTTGCCATCAGCGGTGACGGGCATACCTTTATGTACGACATCTTCTATGAAGCGGCCGGAGTGGAGCTTCCTTATGGTGAGCAGAGGGCGGTTCCTTCCGAAGAAGAGGAAGTATGGTATTTCATCCCGCCAGAGAGCGGACTTTATACCTTCAGCCTTTCCGGGAACGGTTCCATGAATCTGGATGTGAGACGGAATAATGGAGCGGCTGAAGACTGGGGCGGCGAGAGCGTTGAAGGAAATGCGAAATATACGGTGTGGCTGGATGCAGATGTACTTTATGCGGTCAGAACCTATTCTTATGAGGAAACGCCGGTTGAGATCCTGGCGGAGAAGACGACTCTGGATCCGATCGATGCCGGAATGACCCGCGATATTGAAATCACTCAGGGCGGGGATGTGGTGTATCTGGAGTTTACACCGGATACCGGAGCAGTCTATGTGCTGGAGGCCTTCGACAATTTGACCGGCGATGAAGAGGGCGGAGAGTACCTTGACAACTATGCTTCGCTTTATCAGGCAGGCAGTACACAGGAGCTGACCAGTGATGATGAAGGTGCCGGAAACGGAAACTTCCGTCTGTCTTATGAAATGGAAGCCGGACAGACCTATTACTTCGCTGTGCGTATGTGGAGCGCCGATGTAACCGGAGCATTCCAGGTGCGCTTGTACGAGGAAGGCTCAGAGGAACAGTCCGAAGAGAGCGGCGCTGCTGTGGAGAACCATGCTTCGGAGGAACCGGATCCGGAGGATGCAATCGTGGAGGCAGATGCTTTGGATGAACTCACGGAGTTTGCTGAAGAGGAAGCGTCTGCACAGGAGGTATTCGCAGAAGACCAGCTCCTGCCGGAGGATGGATTTAGCATGGATGAACAGGATGTGTTCGCTGCTGAGGAGGATGTCCTGGCACCGGAAGAGGAGCTTTTTGAGGAAGCGCTTTTCGAAGAGGATGTACCGGAGCTGGAAGATCTGCTGCTGAGTGAGGGGTCAGTGGTGGAGGATCCTGGATCCGCAGTCGTTGAAGCAGACGCGTTCGACGAGGAGTGGATCGTCGATGAAGAGGAATCTGTATTTGAATTAGAGGAAGACCCGGATTTCCTTGAATGATGGTTTCAAACACAGAACCGTCCCCTGTTTGAGGAGCTTTTGTCAGACATTTCTCTTTTTCTTTACAAAACGTAATATTGTGTTATAATATTTCTCAACCATGTTCAGAAATGGTCACTGCCGGTGGAACGGTCGATCGGTTTTTTGCAGTATTTAAGCGCATTCCGGGCGGTTCCTGAGGGGGAGAGAAACGGCAGGGAGTATAAATATGTTACAGAGGTGACTTATGGAACAGTATATCATACGGGGAGGCAATCCGCTGGTCGGTGAGGTAGAGATCAGCGGAGCCAAGAATGCTGCGCTCGGAATCCTGGCGGCAGCGGTTATGACGGACGATACAGTCCTGATCACGAACCTTCCCGACGTGAGAGATATTAATGTCATGCTGGAGGCGATGGCAGAGATCGGCGTGAAGGTGGAGCGAATCTCCCGTCATGAGGTGCTGATCACGAGCAACCGTCTGTCCGGTGTGAGCGTCAGCTATGAATCCATCAAGAAGATTCGTGCATCCTACTATCTTCTTGGCGCACTGCTTGGAAAGTACAAGCAGGCCGAGGTTCCCCTCCCGGGCGGCTGCAATATCGGCAGCAGGCCGATCGATCTGCACCTGAAGGGCTTCAAGGCGCTCGGTGCACAGGTGACCATCCGCAACGGCGCGATCTGTGCGGTGGCGGAGCATCTGCGGGGACGCCATATCTATCTGGATACCGTATCCGTTGGCGCGACCATCAACATTATGATGGCGGCGGCCATGGCAGAGGGACGCACGATCATCGAAAACTGCGCGCGTGAACCGCACGTGGTGGATGTGGCCAACTTCCTCAACAGTATGGGAGCCAACATCAAGGGTGCCGGTACCGATGTGATCCGGATCATCGGCGTGGAGAAGCTTCATTCCACAGAGTATTCCATCATCCCCGACCAGATCGAGGCCGGTACGTTCATGTTTGCCGCGGCGGCGACCATGGGCGATGTGATGGTGAAGAATGTGATTCCCAAGCATCTGGAGGCAACCAGCTCCAAGCTGATGGAGATCGGCTGCGAGGTGGAAGAGTTCGACAGCTCCGTGCGCGTGGTGTCTTCGCACCGCCTGCAGGGCACGAATGTGAAGACTCTTCCCTATCCCGGCTATCCCACCGACATGCAGCCGCAGATCGGTGTGGCGCTTTCCCTGGCGGAGGGTACCAGTATTGTCACCGAAAGCATCTTCGAGAACCGTTTCAAGTATCTCGATGAGCTGGCACGCATGGGAGGCATCGCCAAGGTGGAGGGCAATACCGCCATCATCACCGGTGTAAAACGGCTCACGGGAGCCCGGGTATCGGCACCCGACCTGCGCGCAGGCGCGGCCCTGGTCATTGCGGGACTCGCCGCCGAAGGCACCACTGTGGTCGACGATATCCGCTACATCCAGCGCGGCTACGAGAATTTTGACGAGAAGCTTCGCTCCCTCGGCGCCGAGATCCGCCAGGTCAACAGCGAGCGGGAGGCACGAAAGTTCAACTTCCGGGTGTGCTGAGCGCTGCCGGCCACGTGAAGTGTATACGAATCAGCCATGTACGGGCAGTCTTATGGAGACATAGGGCTGCCCTGTTTTTGATTCCGATGATTGCAGCCGCTCACTCCGGTGTACCTGGTTTCGCTCGGTTCGGAGAACCTGTTTTAGGAATAAAGGTTTGCCGGGGGAATGAAATATGATATACTTTCGGCAGGATAAAGGAAAACTTTAAAAAAGGAAAAGTGCCGGACGAAGGGCATGGCGAAAGATTTACCGGAAAAACAGCAGATATATTTGAAACAATTCTGGCAGGAAGGAGATAGAGCATAGATGACAATTTCAGAAAAGGATCTGTGGGAGTGCAGTGTCCATCTGAGTGAGGATGAACTGGCGGTGGAGATCATCGATCAGACACAGCTGCCAAATCG
>CAMOSN010000038.1 GCA_946624935.1 uncultured Lachnospiraceae bacterium
GCTTCACGAATATCTCTGGCTGCGTTATCCAATGCCGCCGCACGCTGCCTCGAGGACAGCTTTTGCGCTTAACCGGAAATCTGCACTCAGTATACCACTCATGGAGCTTTCTGAAAACCTCTTTTCATTTGTGCAGGCGCAGCCAGTCTCGAGGTCCCCCTGCCTTTTCATGCGCCACAGCGCTGTCTTCATTACGCGCCGCTACGCTGTCTTCACTACGCGCCGCTGTACTGCCTTCATTACGCGTCGCAGCACTGTCCATTACGCGCCATAGCGCTGCAGGATTCCGAGCATCACGCGAACGGCAAAATCCATGCCCTCCGCGGAAATGTGCTCATAGGGCCCGTGGAACGCATCCCCGCCGGTACCCAGGTTCGGGCAGGGCAGTCCGCGGAAGGACAGCTGTGCGCCATCCGTCCCGCCGCGCACCGGAGAAATGTCCGGCTCACGACCGAGCGAACGGATCGCATCCTTCGCATTGTCGATCAGATGCATGCAGCCCTCCAGCTTCTGGGTCATATTGCGGTACTGCTGCCGGATCGTCAGTGTGACGGTGCCCTCGCCGTACTGCTCATTCAGCATCTTCTCAATGTGGCGCAGCGTCCGCTGGCGGGCCTCAAAGCAGCCGCTGTCATGATCGCGCACGATCATCGTCAGTTTCGCGCTCTCCACGTTTCCCTCGATGGAGCACAGATGATAGAAGCCTTCATACCCCTCCGTTCCTCTGGGCGTTTCTCCTGGCGGCAGCATGCAGCTGATCTGCGAAGCAAGCAGTGCCGCATTCACCAGCTTGTTTTTCCCGTCGCCCGGATGAATGTTGAACCCGCGGATGGCGAACTCAGCAGCACAGGCATTGAAGTTCTCATACACGATCTGGTTCTCGACATCGCCGTCCACCGTGTAGGCATAGTCCGCTCCGAACTTTTCCAGATCCAGATCCGCCGCTCCGCCGCCGATCTCCTCGTCCGGCGTGAAGGCAATGCATACCTTCCCATGCGGGAAGACACCCTCTCCTTCGCCGGAGAGCAGCGCCTGCGCCACGCTCAGGATCTCGGCGATCCCGGCCTTGTCATCCGCGCCGAGCAGTGTGGTCCCGTCCGTTGTGATGATCGTCTCTCCGACGCGCCTGACAAGCCCCGGGAATACCGCCGGATCCAGCACTCTTCCGCTTTCCCCCAGGGGAATGATCCCGCCGTCGTAATCCGGCACAATGCAGGGCTTTACATCCTCGCCGCAGAAATCCGGCGCCGTATCCAGATGCGCGATCAGACCGATCGCCGGACGGTCCTCACAGCCGGGTGTTGCCGGGATCCAGCCGTACACATAGCACTTCTCATCCACATGTGCATCCGTGATGCCCATTTCCTGCATTTCCTGCACAAGCACTCTCGCCAGGTCAAACTCCCGCTGCGCCGAGGGGACCGTGCCCGTGCTCTCATCGCTGGTCGTGTGCACCTTCACATAACGCAGAAGCTTTTCATATGCTCGTTCCATCGTTTCTCCTTATTTTGCCTTGGTTTTCCATTGCTTTTTATACTCTTTTCGCCTGCCCCGGGTTACCGTCCCTGCGCTTCAAGAATATACCTCCGGATCGTCCCGAAACAGGCCCCCGGTTCCTGATCATTCGAAAACCGCACATGGATGCCGGCCTCCTGCAGCTTTTCCTCCGAAAAATCCTTCTGATCCGCGAGGAAACGCCGGCACAGTTCCTCATAACGCGGCACTGCCTGCGCACGCTCCCGCGAAAGCGCCCGCGACAGACGCAGGCCGTCCTCCACCTCGATGTAGAGTGGGACCACCCGCTCAGCGCCATAATAGTTCCGGATCTGAAGGAAGGATTCCAGCGTACCAATTCCCAGGTAATCGTCTGCCGATTCCTCCTGCCTGCCTGGCTCCTCTGACTTGCCTGGCTCCTCTGACCTGCCCGACTTTCCAGGCTTCCCGGTCTTCCCGAAGTCATCCACCGTAAAGTACGACCACACCCCGTGCACGGTGTTGTACTGCCTCAGCTCGACAACCCGGCCCTCTTCCAGCAGCTGCTGCAGATGCGCCTCGTCCGTAAAATGATAGTCCACGCCGTCCTGCTCTCCGCTGCGGATGGGCCTGGTCGTGTAGATCACCATCGGCAGCAGCTTCAGGGCGGAATCCTCCAGGAGGCGCCGATATAGTGTATCCTTCCCGGATGCACTTTTACCCATGAGATAGTAAATTCGGTTCATGCGCTCTCCTTTCCGGTTCCGGCTCCTTCCACAGTATTTTTCTTATTCCCGGCTGCCGGAGCAGTCTTTTTCTTATTCCCGACTGCCACTGCAGCCTTTTTCTTATTCCCGGCTGCCGCTGCACTAGTTTTTTTCTTATTCCCGGCTGCAGCTGGGGTCTTTGTCTCCCCGGCTCCGGCCACGAGCTTCTCCTTCTCTGCGCGGCTCATCTGCTTGATGGCATACTCACGACGCATTGCCTCGATCCGGTCCGCAGCCAGCTCCGTATAAATCAATTTCACAGGCAGACGTGAACGCGTATATTTGGCGCCCTTCCCGCTGTTGTGCACCGCAATGCGGCGTTCGGGATCCGTCGACCAGCCGGTATACCAGGTACCATCCCGGCATTCTGCGATATAGACATATGCTGCTTTATCCATCATTTTCTGAGCGCTGTCAAGCGTACCCCTGCATTAGATCCGCAATTATATGTTTTTCCGGGATCAGAGTGCCCCGGCCGGTACCAGGGTTTCTTCCTCCCTGTTCTGTTTTTTAGGACATAAAGCCGTCCCCTATCCCACTTTTTGGGACAGAGAACTGTCCCCTGTCCCACTTTCCTGTTTGATCAGTACCACTCCATGATGGTTTTCCCCATTCCTTTGCGGATGTCCATTTCGAAGGCGGTCACGGCGTCTTTGACGTCGCGCACCGGGACTACTGCGCCGACCATTTTTTCCAGGTAGCTGACGACCTCGGGGTTTTCGGCGTACAGGCGGACCAGGCCTTCGAAATCGGTCCGTCCGCTGCGGCTTGTGCCGAGGATGCGGAGACCTTTTTCGAGGACCATCCGGGTAAAGATAGGAACCGGATCCTCCGATACGCCCAGGATCGCGATCGTGCCCTCAGGCTGGATGTGGTCGATGATCTGGTTGATCACCTGTCCGGCGGCGTTGCCGCCGACGCATTCGAAGCCATGGTCGACCAGGAGGTCCTTCGGGATGCGACTGACGTTGTACACGCCGTCCGCGAAGGAGAAGTTCCCCAGTTTTTCCATGTCCACACCGAAGATCAGAAGAGTCGCATCCGGATAGAGTGTGCGCAGCAGCAGCGCTGTGAAGTATCCCATGTTGCCGTCCCCCCACACGCCGAGGGTCTCCCGCTTTGCGTGTGCGGTGCGGTCAAACCGGGACAAGCAGTGGTAGCACACCGACACCATCTCCGTGAACGCGGCCACGTGATCATTCCCGATCGTATCCGGAATGCGTACGATCCGGTCGGCCCGGGTCGATACATATTCCTGCATAAATCCGTCCATGCTGCTCCCGCGGAACAGGCTGGAGCGCAGATAGTTCTCCGCGATCACGTCGCTGTGCTCCGACGGTACATTGGGAATCATCACGACCTTTTCTCCGGCCGCATACGTTCCGGACGGGTCGTGCAGCACGGTCCCGATTCCCTCGTGGATCAGTGCCATGGGCAGCTTCTGCCGTAGGATATCCTCGGAACGCTTGCCCTGATAGTAGCGCTGGTCGGCGTTGCAGATCGACAGAAAGGTCGGCCGTACCAGGATGGCATCCTCATTGAGGCCCAGCTCGGAAAAGGTGACCTCGAACTGCCTGGGCCGCACCAGCTGATATACTGCATTTAACATTCTTTAACCCTCCGTCTCCAGGCCCAGCAGCGCCTGCGCCACCGTAATATCATAGGGGTAGGTGATCTTGATATTGGACACTTCTCCCTGCACCAGATGCACATGCTCGCCCTTCAGGACCATGATCTTGCAGGCATCGGTCAGAATGGAACGCTCCTGTTCGGTCAGTCCCTCATAGGTCTCCTTCAGCTTTTTCGCGTGGAAGGACTGGGGCGTCTGTCCCTGATACATATACTTCCGGTCCGGAATGTCCGAAATGCTCTCGTTGTCCAGGGCCTGTACGATCGTATCCGAGGCCGGAATCACGGTATCACATGCTCCATACTGGATCGCATAGCGGATATTCTCCTCCAGGATACGATGCGTCACAAACGGGCGTACGGAATCATGAGTCACGATGATCGTCTCCTCATCCAGCGCGCCCTGCGCTTCGATATAGCGTATTGCATTCATGATCGTTTCATTGCGGGTGGCTCCGCCCTCCAGCACCACTAGGTTCGATGCGCTGGGAAGATATTTTTTTAGGATATCTCGTGTATAGCTCACCCAGGCTTTCGGAGATAATACCAGAATCTCTTCAAATCCGGGATGAATCACAAATTTCTCCAACGTATGAATCATCACTGGCCGACTCCCTATCTCCAAAAACTGTTTCGGTTTCTCCGCATTTCCCATGCGGGAGCCGATCCCGCCGGCCAGTACAACACCATATACCTTTCCCATGTGTAGTTCTCCTTTTCTGTTCGGTTTTCGCAACTTCTCGTGATTCTTCAAAGCGTTCCGCAGCTGCGGCGCACATCCCTGACCTGTACACTCCAGGCTCTGTAAAATACTTTTTTCTCTGTATCTATGTCAACCCTTTTACAGCGTCCCTTCGCAGCCCTCGAGCTGTCCGTAAGGCACTTCCTCACGAGCTGTCCGTGAGTTACTGCCCTTCGCCGCGCTCACGAATTGTCCCGGGTATCTATGCGCTTCCTTCCCTTCGTAAAGATGAGGAACTTGCTGAACACATAATTCAATGCCAGCACAATAAACTGGGTCACGAATTTTGCGACCATGTCATCGATGTGCAGCCCCTCCGCCATCCAGGTCACACCGAACACCTCGATCGCCATGGTGGAAAGCCGCGCGCCCACAAACCGTACAAACTCGGAGAAATGTTCCCCGAAGCCTCTTGCCTTTGTGTGAAAGACAAACCGGGAATTCGTAAAATATGCAAAAAGAATGGAAGCTGCCACGGAGATCACATTTGCCGGAAGGACCGGGATTCCAAACAGCTTCCGTTCCAGAGCATACACGCCCAGATTGACAAGCGTTGTCAGCCCGCCATAAAAAATATAGCGCAGCACGTTATTGTCGTAACAAAGAAAAAACATTTTCCTGATCCAGCCAAAAAGACGCAAATGCATTTCCTCCCATGCATGAAAATAACCTGGACAGGGCATTGCAGACCTCTGCGGTATAGCAGCCGCGATCACGTCGCTGTGTCCTGACCAGGTGTATCACATCAGGCCTGACCCGTCAAAACAGCAATGCTGCTGTTTTTCATCAACTGTTCAATTGCCCATGCAGATATGAAGATGACATATAATGATTGTCTTACCGTTAACAGTTGTCATCTGCGGATGATCCGCACATACCCGTTGGCGTACTTCTGGTTTTCCTGGGTACTGTTCTCACGATAGATTTCCACATAGTAATAGCCCTTTTTGAGGCCGGTCGTCTTCTTCGTGGTGGTACCGCCGCTTTTGGTCGTCACTGTGGTGGACAGCTTATAGCGGTCCCCTCCCGCAGAGATCTCCAGAACCTTCCCGTCCTCGTAGCTCGGTCCGTAAATGCAGGCCGTGAAGGTACCCTGGGTAGACTTGCGCAGCTGCGGAATGAAGGTCAGCTCAATGGGATCCTTGCCATCCGTGTAAAACTGGATCCAGCGGGAAGTGGTCGGATCGTCCGATGCAGTGATATAAGCATAGGCCGAATAATCCTTCGCCAGATACGGTGCCTCCCACCTGGATGCCCCTGTCTGACCGACGTAGTTCCCCATCTTTGTAAACTTCATCTGGATGATATACCTGAGACCGGTCTTGCTGGCAGGACTCTTGGTGCGCAGATAATAGGTTCCCTTTGCCAGCGTATAATACTGGATCGTTTTCTTCGCGAAATTGATATAATTGTTCGCGTTGACATCCAGCCGCTTCTTGTTCTCGTCGCAGAGCATGACCGCGAAGCCGTTCTTCTTGTTCTTTTTGCTCAGCTCATAACCGGTGATGCGCATCACACCGGTCTGTCCGACCCGGAACTTATGATAGATGTACTTTTCTGCGCCATATTTTCCACTGTAGGTATAAGTGCCGTTATTGGCCTTCATCTTCACCGTTTTCTTTTTGGCGGCTGCAGAGGCGCTCATTCCCATTGTCATCACAAGAAGGAGCGTCAGAAGCATAAACAGCGTGACTTTCCTCTTTTTCATCGTTCAAAACCTCCTAAATTCGAACCTTAAATTCCCCGTCGTCTTCCATCCTATCGCTAATTGATTGAAAAATCAACTGCCGGAAGTTTCCGGCAGTTGATTTTAAGAATCTTTTTCGCCTTCTGTGAAGTACTTGTCAAAATACAGATGCACCAGCTGCCGAAATACGTCCATATCATTCTGATAAGTGATCTTCAGATTGATCACATTCGAGGGAACCACCTGCATGCGGATTCCGTGATGCAGTGCGATCGCGCCGGCGCTGGTCATCCGGCTCATTTCCTCCTCGGTAGACTCCATATAGATCCGGTAAATGTCACCGAACCGGAAGGCCTCAGGGGAAGCGCCGGAGACGATCTTCTCACGCGGCACCACCTGCTCAAGCATGCGGGTCTGCGCGTTCATCTGATACATCGTATCGAACTGCCCCTCGCCCAGGGTCGAACCTCCCCAGGTGTTTACGGCTTCAATGACCTGCGCCGTCCCGACCTCGTCCACGTAGGGATGCGTTGCATCATGAATCAGGACCACATCCTTTTCCGAAGCAAAGGCACTCGCACTGATCAGCCCGTTTTTCACCGATTCCGACCGCGTTGCACCGCCCGGAACGATTTCATACAGTTTCCGGATTCCCAGCTTCCTCTGCCATTCATCGACGTAACCGACCCAGTCCGGATGCGTCACGACGATCATTCTGTCCACGCTGTCACAGCAGTCATACCCCTTCAGAATGTAGGCAAAAACCGGACGATCCTCCACCAGCACAAACTGCTTCGGTATGTCCGCGCCAAACCGGATTCCCGATCCTGCCATCATCAGCAGTAAGATATTCATACCTGACCTGCCTTTCTCGTAAAGCCGGAGCCTTCACCGGGTCCGGCGATCGCGCTCCGCCTGCATTGCACCAAAACTGGTCAATGCAGCAAATGGCGCGAAAATGGAACTATCAGTGTAAAAAATGAAGGAAACGGTACGCCAGCCATCGGCCCGCCGACCAGATCCTCTCCACGATCTTTTCCGGCACTCCCATGAGTGTCCGGAGCATCCGTTCAAATACGGGCAGTGACGTTGCCGCCAGTATCAGAATGCTTAAAGCAATACATTTCGGGAAGGTAAAACTCCCCTTGATCCAGTCCTTGCAGCCCGGTATCCCGTAGATCAGCAGACGCATCAGTGCAAAATGCAGTACATATACCGCCATGGTCCGCTCGCCAAGCTTTGAGAAAAACCCTCTCCTGCGCGACATCGATGCGAGCAGCGCCAGCACGAGCACCGCCGAGACCACATACGCCCCCAGCCGCAGTCCGCCGCCCGTGATCAGCCATTTTTTACCGATCGCCTTGTAGCTGTATCTTCCCCGGAACAGCTTCCAGAACGGGCTGAGCCGGTCATAATCCAGCAGCACGTATACAAAGCTCCCAAGCAGAAGCATCTGTCCCGGAATAAGCACCCACTTTCGACTGAGCACGCGCTCCATCCTCTGCAGGTTCGCCTTGTAGCCCATATAGAAAAACGGATAGAACACCATCGTACGGGCAGCCGCCAGAAACGACCGGGAATAGTGCAGATAGCCGGACATGACGCCCGCCGCAATGGACAGTGCAAGGACCACCCCCATGTGCACATTCCGCAGGATCATTGTGATCAGCAGAAACCAGCACATTGAAAGCGCAAACCACGGAACATTGTTCTCATGAAAGAAATCCAGCTTTGCCTTCGAAAAACCCTTGATGTACACATTCACCGCAAACAGCAAAAGCTTCATCAGCAGATACATCAGGCCGTACGAAACCGCCCGGGTCCACCGCAGCCGGTCGATCGTCCGTTTTGAGAACATCCCGGCGATGAACACGAAGGCCGGCATGTGGAACAGATACATCCAGAACTGCACAGCCGCCGTGATCTGTGACCCTGAGCGAAACTGGTTCGCCACATGCCCGAACACCACACAGCAGATCAGGAACCATTTCGCATTATCCCATCTGCCAAGACGCCTCTCCCTCAAATCGCATCACCTTCACTTACGATTCTTTTTTCATCCAGCCTTTTCAGGCCTGTGTGCGTTTTGCAGCCAGCCCCTTTACCTTGTCCACGATAAACACGATGCCGACGAGCGACAGCTCGGACACATCCGCCCACAGCCGCGCAATGAGGGAAAGCATCACGGCCATGTTATGGTCCATGACCAGTCCGAGGCCAAGCAGCATGACTCCCTCACGCACCCCAAGTCCTGACGGAGAAAAGATCGCTAGAATTCCCGCAATACAGGAGAGTGCGTACACACCACTCACATACAGCCACCGGGAAATCGGAAGCGGATAAAACGAGCAGATCATCAGATAGAAGCCGGCACCGTAGATCACCCAGTTCAGCACAAACAGCAGCACCACCTTCAGCATCTGCGGATAGGTGATCTGAATCCGGGAGACCTTCTTCTTCACGATTTTTTCCAGCAGTCCCAGGAAGAAATTCAGGATCGCAGGATTGATGCAGATGATAAACACAATGATCAGCACAATGGTGAGCCATTTATACTGCTGAAATTCCTCCATCGGGAACATAAACAGCGACAGGATAAACAGCATCCCTGCGCCGAGGATCGTGCATACATTCTCCAGCAGAAAGCACATGGTGATCTTTCCCGCGGAAACGCCCTTCTCCTGGTACGGAGGGATCCTGGCCAGCAGCATGAACACCTTTCCGGGAATATATTTCCCGAGAATCGAGTACAGATAAGCCTTCACGCCGCCCTTGTAGGAGATCGCCGCCCCATTGAGCACGGTAATGTAATGCCACAGGGAAGCCTGCAGCAGCTTGTACAGGAAGAAGAACACAAGGGACGGCAGGAAGAGCGTCCAGTTCGGCCGGAAATCCAGCTTCTTAATGTCATCATAATTCCTGTAAAACCAGCGCGCCAGAAACACGGCGATCAGGATCACGAAAACGATCTTACTGATTTTTAAGAGTAAGGAACGTCGGGATTGTTCTTTTTCATTCATATTTTACACGTACACCTCTGTGATAAAGAGCTCTTCCGGCCGGGAGACTAGAAGCTCAGCAGGAACCGTACGAAGCACATATACAGGTACATCAGCCCGGTCGGCATCTTCTCCAGCACGCCCGGATGATCGCTTCCGATGCTGCGGTTCAGCTTTGCCAGAGCCCAGGCCAGACGGTGGTTCCATCTGCAGGGATGGGAAACATCCAACGGTGCCTTGCTCTTCTTTGCGCGGGCCAGATTGAACTTGAATACCAGCGCCCGCTTCTGCCCCCGGATCATATCTTTTCCGGAAAGATGCGTGGCGGCCAGTGCACCGTCTGCCACGGCATGGTCAAAATACGCCTGCGCTTTTTCATTACGGATCACGCAGCAGGTATGCTTGATGGGGTTGGATTTCATGGACCGCAGCCACAGATCGCCGAAGCTGATGTCCGCATCCTCCGCAAAATGATTCTGGCAGATCATGCACTTCTGATCCGAGAAGTAGAACGCATTCTTATACGTGCAGAGCTTCTTTCCGTAGGAGAAATGCTTCTCGCTGCCATCCTCGTAGAGCACCGCGGAGATCCCGCGCCAGTGCCCTCTGCGGTAATACAGCCGCGTCGCATGCTCCAGGCTGATACCGGCCTTGCGCAGCGCCAGATACGTTTCCTTCGCATCATGACAGCCGCTGCAGAACAGCCCCAGTTTCAGGACTACCTTCTCCTTCAGGACGCTGTCGCGCTCCAGAAGCTTTGAAAAGGCCTTCATCTGACAGGGAATCAGCACCACGGCCACCTTCCCCGGGAAGCGGCGCACCATCTCCACATCCTTCAAAAGCGGCATGCTCATGTAGATGCTGGAGGAGGCGTCCATCAGCTGCTCCTTCGTGGTTGCAATGAAGGTCCGGTAGCTGAGTTTTCCATCTTCCACAACGTTTTTGGACACCCAGGCTCCGTCGATCTCCCCGCTCTCCAGCATGTGGCAGAGCAGTCCGGTGACCAGCCCGCCCGAGGCACTGTTTGCCCGGATCGCCTCATCCGCTGCATATCCCTTGCGCATGCTGACGTAAGGACCGGCATACCGCTCGGGATGACTCAGATCCAGAAGCTTCACCTTTTTATCCGGTTTGGTGACCTCGTCGATCACCCCGCTGATCAGGCGGATATTCTTCCGGGAGCTTTCCATGACACTGTCATGATGCACCCGCAGCTTCTCACGGATGCCCTCCTCATCCTGCGTAAAGGCTTCGAAGGAGGCCTTCAGGTCCTCGAGCTTCAGCTTCGAAAAATCATTGGCATAGGCGCCCAGTTCAAAGTCATCCAGTACCTCCTGGTACTTGTGACTCCAGCCGATCAAAAGCACCGGAACCTCTTTCTCCAGTGCCCCGACCATTGCATGGAAGCGGGAGGCCACCAGATAGCGGCACACGCTGATGTACTCCCGGATCTCCTCCGGACCCATCTCCTCGTGATACCAGCGCACCATCTCCGGATTCGCTACTTTCCCGTAAACAGCATCACATACCATCAGATCATTGTTGCGCGTCTTTTCGCTTTCGATCCGCGCCGCATTTGCAATGATCAGCACCCGGTAGCCCTCGCCGGTCAGCCAGTCCATAAAATCCGTCATGCACTGTACATAGTCGATCCCCAGCTTCGCGCACTTTTTCTGTACCACGGAGCTCAGGGACAGACCGACGATTCCGCCTGCCTTTCCGGCGGGCCTGTTCGTTTCTCCGGCGGCATCGTAAAACGGATCCGCTGCCATGCGTTCCCGCACCGCTGCTGCGATCGCCGGATCGTCCGGCATGGAGAAAGCGCCATCCGCGCACATCTGAACGTTTTTCGAAACGCCGATCCCCTTCAGGTTCTCATAGGTCCCCTTGCCCCGGGCACAGATCAGCTTCAGCTTCGGGAGGATCCATTTTGCGAGGAACCGGTTTATGAAACTGTGGAAGGTTCCCATCGCCTGGGCATACTTGACCACCGGCACACCCATCAGCAATGGCACCGCGGCGCACACAAACGCGTAGGTGTTCATTACGAAGCCGCGGCTGTCCACAAAGGAAATGCCCGCTTCATCGATCACCAGATTGGTGTTTTTATAGGCCTTCAGGATCTTGTTTTTCAGCAGCAGAAAACGAATGGGCGGCAGCCAGAAAAACAGGCGGTAAAGGATCGCCAGCGGGAACGCAATGAACAGAAGCTGCTCCGGCTTGCACGAAACCACCTTCACAAAATCCCACGGGCACTGCTCCCGGTCGCCTCTCGGATAAACGCTCATCAGCTGAATGTTCAGACGCTCTCCGTATTTTTCATGTAACTGCGAAATCGAGCTCTGCAGCATGGCGGCGGCGCCTTTGTTGCCGCTGTAGCTTGCTGCCGTGATCCCTATGGTGATATCTTTCATTGCACCTGCTTCTTTCCTGTTTCCTCTATGTGTAAACTATACGCCAAAAGTCAAATACGGATTCGCTCAGCGCTTAGCGCTCATTCTTTTCGTGCGCAGCGTCGCTCTCCATCCGGCGGATCCGGTACTGTACATCCTCCAGGATCTTGCGGTTTGCCGAGATGACATCGCTGAGCAGTCCGATCACGGCCGTCTGCACCCCGATCACGATCAGCATACTGGCCAGAATCAGGGACTGAATATGTCCGGCCCCCGCACCGCCTGCAAGGAATACCAGGAAGCGGATCCCGATGATCACACCGATCAGAATAAAGATCGAGCCGATGGTCAGGAAGAACTTCAGCGGCCGGTACATCATGAACGCCCGCAGGATCGTCAGGCTCGAGCGCTTCACGTAGCCAAGCATGCTCGAGAACAGACGGGACGGACGCAGCTCCGCGTTGGTGCGGATCGGCACACTGGTCATCGCCACACGGTTGCGTCCCGCCTGGATGATGGTCTCCAGCGTGTAGGTGTATTCATTGGTCACGTTCAGCCGCATGGCTGCTTCCCTGCTGTAAGCGCGGAATCCGCTCGGCGCATCCGGAATGTCCGAATCCGAAGCCACCCGCACCGTCCAGCTGCCCAGGTGCTGGAGCTTTTTCTTCAGCGGTGAAAAATGCTCCGTCTGATCGATGGGCCGCTCGCCGATGACGATATCTGCCTTCCCGTCCAGAATCGGGCGCACCAGCTTTTCGATATCCGCACCGCAGTACTGATTGTCCGCGTCCGTGTTCACGATGATGTCCGCGCCGTTGCGCAGCGCCGCATCCAGTCCGGCCATGAAGCCGCGGGCAAGGCCCTTGTTGTTCTTGAAGTTCACCACATAGTGGACGCCCCACTTTTTCGCAACCTCCACCGTATTGTCGGTACTTCCGTCGTTGATGATCTGATATTCGATCTCATCGATCCCGTCAATATGCTTCGGCAGATCGTTCAGCGCAATCTCCAGCGTCTCTGCCTCATTCAGGCATGGGATTTGAATGATCAGTTTCATATGCTTTCTGCGAAGACCGTACCTTCGGTCCTCTCCTCCTTCCTGCATTCCGGCATATACCGGTCTGTAGCCTCGTGCGATCCGGCATTTGCCGGACCCTGTTACCTTCCGCATTCCGGCATGTGCCGGACTGGCTGCCTCACGCTTCGTCTCAGGCCGCAAGGTCCTGCATCAAAGCATCTGCCGTCTTCCCGGCATTTGTATAGATACAATAGTTTCCTACCTTAAAGGAATCATAACCTGCCTGCAGGTATGCTCCGCCGTCGCTCTTCTTTCCCATCACGATCAGCGTTTCCTCCTGCAGTTCCTCTTCGGAGGGCAGGCCGCGCACAAAGTTGACCGACCTGCTTAAAAAGCGCAGCGTGTAGTTCCATACATTTCTTTCCAGATACACCTTCTCCGGCAGCGTTCCTTCCGCCTCCAGGTCATTGAGGACCTCCGACACCTCCGCCGCCTTGGCAAAGGACAGCGACGGATCCGGATGACGCCCGACCTGTACGCCGCGGTCCACCAGGAAAACAGCCGTCAGGAACACAGCCGTCATGATCAGCGCCTTGCCAAGCGTTTCTGCTCTGCCCGCATTCAGACGCGCCGCGCCTTTTTCTACTGCCTTCTGTGCACCTTCTGCGCTCACTTGTGTCGCGCTTTCTTCTCCGGCAACTGCCTTCTTCCTGCCGCCGATGACGGCGATACTGAACAGCACCATGGCGATCAGCATCATGGCCATGGAGAGTACCAGCTTCTTCTCGTCATCAATGTCCGTGAAGAAGTAGTTGCCGATGGCTCTGCGGACGTAATTGGACCCTTCCGCCGCATCCGCCAGCACGCAGTAGGGGAACACGAACGCAAAGAACACGACCTCCACCGCAGCCCACACTGCCCAGGATGCCTCCAGCCAGCCGCGGGCAAAGGTGCGAAGCACTTCCCGCTTCCTCTGGCAGAACGCGAACAGGCCGAACAGGATCGGTCCGCAGAATACATAATAATAGCGGCTGTAGCAGATCCCCTTGTATCCGTATACCACCTCGCCGGATGCCAGCCCCGGATAGAGCAGGCTGCCCCAACGCACGGAGTTGCCTCCAATGATCACCATGGAGCAGAGTCCGAACACCAGCATGATCAGCACACCCGGATCGATCCAGGCCTCACCAGCCGCCGGATCCTCCGCGCCGGAACGCTTCGGGAACATGCTCCGCATGACCCATACCACTACGATCACTGCCGCAAAGGCCGGCAGTCCGAAGGACTTGATCAGGAACGAATGCAGATTTCCGAACAGGATCATCAGCAGCGCCTTCATCGCGGTGAAGGATTCCAGAAACCACAGGCTCACTCTCGAAAACGCACTGGTATTGGCACTCGGCCAGGTTCCGGCCCACATCACGCCGATCACGGCCCTGCGCAGCATTCTCTGCGCGAGAAAGCCGGCCACGAGGCTTGCATAAAACGCGACCGGATGCAGCAGCCATCTCCGTTTCACCGCAAATAGGAGCAGTTCTATGACCGCCACGCTCAGAAACAGCGCCAGCGACCGCTCATGACAGGTCAGTGCCCAGCACAGCACAGCCGAGACACCGATCGCCACTGCGATCCGTTTCCCCAGCGGTGCGTGCCCCTGCGTACTCAGAGCGTGTGCCTTTAAAAGCAGCCACACCAAAAGCCAGCACGCCAGAAACAGCGGCATCTCATTATCCGTGCGCAGCCAGTACATGCCCCGGGAACTCACATCTCCCAGAAACATCGCCGGCGCCAGCGCAAAGAATACCGTCCCGGGGCGCCGCGGGAAATCCATGTAGGTGACCAGCAGATGATACATCAGCACGCTGATCAGCGCAACCACCAGACCGTTGAAACCAACGATCAGTGCAAGCAGCAGCTTCGGGGAGGATACCCACGCAAAAAGCGGCGCGAAGATCCAGTAATAGCCGAAGCCATAGTACATCATCTTTCCCGAAAGAAAGGTGCTCCAGTCCTGCCCGGCCAGATACGCCGGGTAGCTCAGCGGAACGATATCGTCCGTCCGGAAATAAAACTTGAAGGACTGGAGATAGCACATAAACCGCAGGATCAGCGCACAAAGCGCCGTCGCGGCGATCCACACATCAGGTTTCTTCTTTGTCGTCATCCCAGCTCTCCTCCCAGGTAGACCAGCGCACAAGGCGGTGTGCTACCTGCTGATGCTTCGGCGGCAGCTGCATGAAATCTCCGTACTGCATGGTGAGGAACACATCCGGCCGCTTCGGCACAGACACCTCCACCCCCTGGAACATTCCACGCTGATAGGGCAGCAGATCGCCCAGGTCGATCCAGGTAAAGCCCGGGACAAAGCTTGCCACGATCGTATAGCCCTTTTCCTTCGCCTCCGCATTGTAACGGGTTGCTGCATCGATATAGGCCTTCTGACTCTTTCGAAGGTCCTTGCTCCACACCCGCTTCAGCTCTGCCTTTTCTGCACGAACATAAGCACGCTCCTTTGCATTGCGGGGATGGGGCTCCTCGTCCGGAATAGCAAACTGCCGGTTTGCGATCCGGTGATGCGCTTTCGAAAGAGCGATCACCTCTTTGATATATTCCTGGCAGTTTTCCGGCCGGTCCGGCAGATAATCGAACGGGAAAATATCCAGGCAGATGCCCTTGTGGAAATCCCGGTCTTCGTTGTATTCCGTAATATACTCAGTATCATCCAGCCGGATCTTCGAAAACAGATACGGAATATTCGGATCCGTTTCCCTCGTCTGCAGGAAGAAACGTTCCTTTAAAAGCGGACCTGCTTCCTTCAGGAACCGGTCATAATCCGCCCTGAGCATCGCCACATCCACATCGTCATCCCACGGGATAAATCCTTTGTGCCGCATGTAGCCCAGCATCGTGCCACCGCAGACAAAGTAACCGATTCCCAGCTCCTGGCACACGCGGTCCAGCTCCTGCAAAAGCAGCAGATCCGCTTTCTGGATACAGGCCACCTGGCGCTCCAGTTCCTTGTTCAGCATCGGCTGCCACACGGAATAATCTCCCGGGCATGACAGCATCATATCCCGGAAAGGCACCCTTCGAAGCGGAAACAGCTCCTTCCCCGGGATCTTTTTACTGCGGTCCAGCGCCACACGGGCATAGGTATCCGTCCGGTCATCATCGTTGAACATCTGCGCCAGACGGTCGATCTCCCGGGCTTTCTCCATCGGATCCGCCGTAAAGATATATTCTGCCTTGCGCACACTCTCCACGGCCTTTTCCGCATTGGGCGCCCTGCGACGAACCTGTCCGATCAGCTCTCTGGTCACCGGGTTACGGACCGGTGTATGATTGACCGGACCGGTGTAGGTATGTGACATAACCAGATCATTCAGATCCCTGTTGCGCTGTGTCATGTCATCAATGAAGGCATGATACAGGTAGAAATCCTCCGGAACCTTATCGAACGGAAGAAGCCTGATGATGACTTCGCTAAACTCTCCACCGATATGGCTGACCGTAACCGTCCGCATGGGATATTTCTTGTTTTCATCGCGGAACTCATTCAGCTGCAGCCCATAATCCTTCGCATTCCTGCGCAGAAAAACAAGCAGCAGCTCATAGTCCTTCCGCAGAAGCCCCAGGTCGAGATTCGTATTATTCGATCCCGGCACATAATCATGGTAAATGGAGGCGCCGACCAGCAGATTTGCGATCGCAAAATAATCGACACCCAGATCCGAGCAGATCCGGTCCACCTTCTTCAGAATCACTGTGCGTTTCCCGGTGAGATATTCCGTATAATCATCATCCTTTGGCTCATGCCACAGGTATGGATTGGCCGCGCAGCTTAAAGATATCCCGTCAAGTGTCCGCCGGACGGTTGGAAACAGATCCTCACGCAAATACGTTCTGGGACGGTTGGAGTAAATCGTATATACCCGTTTCGTCTGGCTTTCGCTGGCACTGCCGACGGTTTCCTGCATCATGTCGATCCGTTCCTGCTGCATCCGGTCATATTCGATCCAGGTATCGCTGCTGCCCTGCCGTGGATCGTATCCTTCCGCTTTCTCGCCGTTGATCATTGCACGCAGCTTCCGGTAAGACCGGATCGCCGCCGAAATCGTGTCATGGTACGCTTCATAAGAATCCGAGACCGCATCCAATGGATAAAGCTCAATCGGATAACTGCGCATCCAGGGATCCTGCGGGATCCTGTTCTTCATTACAAAACCGACACGGTTATTATGCACCTGTGGATAATCGCGCTCATGCTCAAGCAGTGCCAGTGACGGCTGCTCCTTCCCCTCCGCCAACAGCTTCACCACTGACTCATAGTCATTTCGCAGCAGCCCAATCTGCCACAAATAACCCTTTGTCTGTGAAGTTGCGGAGCCATAATGGGTTATATCGTTCGAGAGCATACCCATCACCACATAGGTCAGGCCGTTTTTTTCGCACAGCCCATCGAACGCTTTCAGTGCCTCCAGCCTGTGTTCATAAATCTTCTGATCCAATAGTTCTTTTGACTGCACCATAAACCGTTTCGGATCCGCCGGAACCAGCATATAGGTATTTCCAAACGAAAGTCTTTCGATTGGGAAAATGCTTTTTATGGGGTGCGGCCGGTGGATCACATGCTCGACCCGGCCGGTCAGCACCGGTTTTTTCACATCCGCATAGCGGTGACACTGCATACGAAACTGCTTTGTTCTCGAGCGCAGCTGATTCACATAGAGTTTATGAACAGCCTTCGCTTCCAGCTTCCGATCGATCCTGGCATTGGCAACGGCCATTGATTCCGCCAGCAGCTTCCTGCTGTTTTCCACAAGCACTCGTTCAAATGCTTCCCGCTTTTCCGGATTTTCCGGAACAATCTCGTACGGATCGATCCGCAGCATCAGATGGACATTTGCATACCCATCCTCCTTCCGGCTTTCCCGGAACATAGAAACATATGAATGCATCCGAACAAGCCTGCCGTCCGCATCATACATCGGCAATACCTCAATTGCCTTTTCCTGAGCGCAGGCTTTTGCGGCATGCATGAAACGGTCATAATCCTCACGCATCATGACCACCATATACTCCATCCGCTCCGGATCGCTGTCCGTACCATCCATTCCCAGCGTCAGCAGATCCCCTGCTGCAAAATAGGCGGTTCCTTCCTGTTCACAGATACCGTTCACAATAGCAAGCAGCTCTTCCACTGCCTGCTTTTTCAAAGCCGCCTGACGATTACGGGCGTTTTCGATCACCCGTCTCGCCTGCGAATTCATTTCATAGTTTTCGCCCATGTTATCCTCTATCTCTTCCGTTCCGGCTTCGACTTCGGGAACCCGTACGAATTTTTGGCATTACAAATCGGATTGTATCCATACTCCCCTGAACTGTCAATTCCTATTCCTTATAAAGCGCAATGCTCACCGAATCGTTTTACAGTCCTCGAGATTACTCTCCGCGATAATATAGTGCGGCCGTTTCTTCGTTTCCATATAGATTTTCGCAATATACTGTCCGATCACACCCAGACAGAACAGCTGAATTCCACCGATAAAAATAATAATGCAGGCCAGAGAAGGCCAACCGGCCACCCGGTCGCCGAAGGCAAGCTTGCGCACCACGATCAGGATCAGCATAATAAACGAAAAAGCCGTCATAAAAAGCCCGAACCAGGAGGCAATGTTCAGCGGAGCCTGCGAAAAATTGATGATCCCGTCCAGCGCATACTTCGTCAGCTTCCAGAAGCTCCACTTCGTCTCTCCGGCCACCCGGTCCACATTCTCATAGGAAAGCCAGCAGGTCCGAAACCCGATCCAGCCGAAGATTCCTTTTGAAAAGCGGTTGTATTCTCCCATGGACACGATGGCGTCCACCATCTCACGCCGCATGAGGCGGAAATCCCTTGCTCCGTCCACAATGTCGGCATCCGAGATCCGATTGATGATCTGATAAAACCGCCTTGCAAACCAGCTGCGCACAGGCGGTTCGCCCTTCCGGTCCACGCGCCGCGTCGCCACACTGTCGTATTCCCCGGACTGCAGCTTTTCCAGCATCTGCGGCAGCAGAGAGGGTGGATCCTGCATGTCGGCATCCATCACCGCTACATAGTCGCCCTTCGCATTGCAAAAGCCCGCGTACATTGCCGCTTCCTTCCCGAAGTTCCGTGAAAAGGAAAGATAGCGCACATGCGGATCCCCTCCGGCCAGTTTCCGCATCACCTGCAGCGTTCGATCCTTTGATCCGTCATTTACCAGAAGCAGCTCGTATGCATAGGGAAGTCCGGACAGAACCGCTGTGACCTCCCGGTAAAATACCGGAAGCGCCGCTTCTTCATTGTAGCAGGGAGTGATGATCGTAATGATTTCCCTGTCCATTGCTGTCCCCGCCTCCTCTCCATCCAGAATCTCAGTCCACTTTCAGCTTACCTGTTTTTCATCTAACCTGTTCGAACCGTTCCCGGCGTCGCATCGCACATTCATGATCGCCCTGCAGATCCGGTCAGGTACGCTTCCCGCACAGACACCCACAACCAGGACGGTCAGAAGCAAGCATGGCAGCAGGTGCGTCGGAAATCCCTTCCAGTTCACAAAGCGATCCCGCAGCTGACCGGCATTTAAAAGATTCAACAGCGGAATGTGAAAAACATAGATCGGCAGCGACCGCCTTCCCAAAAAGGCAAATATGGATCTGCCCTCAGGAACGACCGCTAAAACCATCAACCCCAGGGCTGCTGCTGCAAAATAATAGATCAGCCGCAGCAACGCCCCGTATTCGGAATACCGTTTCAGTCTGGAAAACGGATTTCGCCCGGTGACTAGCTGACGGATCCAGTACACATGATCAATTTCCCGCCAGATCAGCAGCAGTAATGACAGCACGAGCACTCCTGAGATAATACGCACCCATTTGTTGGAAAGCTGCTTTCGCAAATCCTCCCCAGCCACACACAATCCGGCAAAAAAGAACGGGAAAAAGCAGATGCTTCGGGACAGAACAAGCGCATCTCCTACTGCATCATCGTAACCGGCAAAGCAGGCCAGAAGGATTGCCCCTGCCAGCACATACTTCTTTTTCAGGTTCTGTGCCAGTATGGCAGTCAGTAAAAAGACTGCCATACAAAAAGCATACCAGGGAACCCCGTCCTCCCAGTAAACATGAAACCCGGGGAACTTACCCTGTGCAATGGTTTTTGACAGAAATACAAAGATCTTCATGACAAAAAACAGGAACACATACCCCCAGATTCGGTCAAAGCGCCTGTTCTGCACCGTACCCTTTGCAAACATACCCGACAGGAAAAAAAATGCCGGCATATGAAACAGATAGATAAACAAAAACAGCCAGTTCAGATACCCTTTGCTGTTTACCCCCGGTTCGATCACATGTCCCAGCACCACCAGAAAGATCAGCAGTCCCCTGGCGTTATCCCATTTTTCAATCCGTTTCTGTTCCATAGCGCACCAAAATTACCGGCCGCACCATCATGTCCGCATCATCTGCCGGAACACCATAGGCACGGATCACATGATCCGAATTCATATATGCCACACAGTCCATCGCATTTCCCGGCGTCCGAAGCCAGTAATCATGTCCCAGCTCGCCGATCCCCTGCGCATATTTTCCGCTCTCGATCTCCTCTGCACTCAGCAGCGTCAGATAATCCTGCGTTTTCTGCGGATAGGAGGTCCCGTACAAAGCATTCTCTGACGGACCGCTTTCCTGCAGTACAAGCATTTCCCGCTGTGCATCCGTAAAAATCGTTTCCAGTACCTCCGTATTCAGCCACTCCCTCAGGGAAGAAGTCTCCCATGAGACCGCTTCCCGCGTCTTATGAAACGCAGCGGCATGGAACAGATGCTCACTGCCGATGTCCGAAGCAATCAGCCGCACCTGACCCTTTTCCCGATCCAGAATCTTCCACTTGCAGGTGCCGAAGGATACATCCGCACCGATCTTTGTTTTCCTCAGTTTCAGCAAAAGACATTTTTCCGCAAGGCGGTCACTGTCCAGGAAGCCAGGCATTCCCTCAAACAGCTGCGCAGCGGTTTCATAGCTCCCGGCCTGCAGCCAGAAACGTCCCTTCACATAGCGGAAGAACCCGGTATAATGAGCAGCTCCCGCTGCTACGATCAGCGCAGCAAGCACCGCCAGAACACAGCTCATAACGTTTTTCTGTTTCCGTTCCAGCTTATGCTCCCGGTCCCGGCACAATGCCGCCTTCTCTGCAGCATCCCGGTAATCCTTCAGCTGCTCGAATTCCTTGGCCAGATGCTCCCACTCACCGGCAGTTTGAGCCATCTCCATACGGTAGGATGCCGCATGATACTTCGCCTCCCGGGCAAGCTCCTGCGCTTTTCCGGCAGCCTCATTGCACCAGGCTGCCTTTTCGGGAGCATCGAGATAGTCTCCGACCTCCGCAAACATTGCTGCCGCTGTCTTATAATTACTGATCTTGTAAGCAGGCTGTACGATCAGATCATCCGCCGCAAGCTTCGCCATGGCCTTTTGGTAGAGCGATTCCTGGGTCTCATAAACCGGCTTCTTCTCTGCGTTTCCCGCGCCGCCTGCACTTTTCTTATCTGCCATATATACG
>CAMOSN010000039.1 GCA_946624935.1 uncultured Lachnospiraceae bacterium
ATAGACATTTTCCGATAAAGGAACCGGAACCCGTCCTCCGGCTTCTATGCCATTTTATCGTGAACCGGTCGAAAGTTCCATCCCCAATCTTTTTCAGATGCGATTTCTTCCGGGTGAAAGAAAAACCCGGGATGGCAAGAAAAAGGATGGACTCTTTTCAAAGCCGGAGTATAATCAAAGAGATGTTTTTGAAAAGTCTGCGATCTTTCCTCCGGGAGCGGCTGCTCCTGAAGGGAGATGAATGGCGGAATGCTGCATGTGGAAAGGTTTCTGATCGAAGTTATGACAGGTTTTCAGGCGAAGTTGCTGCTGCTTTGTGTTTTTGCGGCGCGGGGGACATCCTTCCTGTTTTCGAAGGTGCTGCTTCGCAGCATGTCACCGGAAAATGTACTGGCGGTGCGTTTTTTGCTGTCTTTTGCCGTTCTGGCGGTCGTGTTTCATAAAAAGATGCGCAGCATCTCCCGGAAGGATGTGCAGGGCGGTCTTGTCCTCGGGGCACTGTATTCCCTGTGCATGTTCTTTGAAATGCACGGACTGCGCACGGTGGACACTGGGGTGGCGGCGTTTGTGGAAAACATGGCGATCGTGTTTGTTCCGCTGTATGTGGCAGTGTTTACCGGAGCTCTCCCTTCGAAAAAGACACTGTTTTGCTGTGTGCTGGCGGTGGCAGGCGTGGGATTTCTGTCATTGAGCCAGGTGTCCGGCCGGTCCGGAGCCGGGATCATTCTGGTGATTCTGGCGGCATTTACCTACGGCGTATGTATCCTTGCGACGGAGAGGGTTTCCCGGGAGGGGGATCCGCTGACGATCGGAATATTGCAGCTGGGCTTTATGGGACTGGCCGGCCTGGTGGCGGCCCCGTTTACCGGAACGCTTCGTCTGCCTGCGACAGCCCTGGAATGGACGATGATCCTGCTGCTGGCGCTTGTGTGCAGCTGTTTCGGCTTCGCGTTTCAGCCCGTCGGTCAGAAATATCTTCCGGCGGAGACCGCTGCAGTGTTTACCGTTGTGAATCCGCTGACGGCGAGCGTACTGGGCCTTGTGGCGGCAGGGGAGAGCTTCGGACCGGCGAAGGCGGCAGGCTATGCGCTGATCCTGGTCTCCCTGCTGATTTATAACTGGCACTCACCGGCGGTACCTTCCGGGGGAAGCAGGCGGGTCGCGCAGGATAATCCGTGAACAATACAAAAAGTTACTCAATGCCAGAAAATGGAATTCGTAAGAACAGAAGAGAGGAGACAAAGCCGATGCGTACAGTGGTTGCCAAATTCGGAGGCACATCCCTTTCCTGTGCACAGCAGTTTCGCAAGGTACAGGAGATCATAAAAGCAGATCCCGACAGGCGGTTTATCGTTGCCTCGGCACCGGGAAAACGGTATCCGGAAGATATCAAGGTGACAGATCTGCTGCTGAGGACTTACAGGGAAGCCGTGCAGGGCATCGAATATGAACCGGTTCTCGAGCAGATCCGGCGCAGGTTCGACGAGATCCTTACGCAGCTCGGGATCGATTTTCCGCTGGAGGAGGAAATCGCAAAGATCCGGCAGAACCTGCAGGAAGCACCTGACCGGGATTATATCCTCAGCCGCGGAGAATATCTGAATTCCCGAATTCTGGCGAAGCTTCTGGATTTTACCTTCGTCGATCCGGAGTGGTGTGTGTGCTTTGGCGAGGATGGAACATTGAATCTTCCAATGACGCGCAGGGCCATGACCGCTGCACTGATGCCGCTGCACAATGCAGTGATCGCAGGATTTTACGGTGCGGATATGAACGGGCACATTCGCACCCTCACTAGAGGAGGGTCAGATGTGACCGGCTCCCTTGCCGCTGCAGCGCTGAAGGCAGATCTTTACGAGAACTGGACGGATGTATCCGGACTGCTCAGCGCCGACCCGCGGATCGTGGAAGAGCCCAGAAGTGTAAAATATGTCAGCTACCGGGAACTGCGCACCCTCTCCTACATGGGCGCTTCGGTATTGCACACCGATGCGGTTCTGCCGGTATCCGACATGGACATTCCGATCAATATCCGCAACACCAACCGCCCCGGGGATGAGGGGACGACCATTCTGCGCAAGATCCCCAAGGGCGCAAAAAAGGATCCCATCATCGCAGTGGCCGGTCAGCCGGGTATGTCCGTGATCCAGGTTGAAAAAGTCATGGTCAGCGACGAATCCGGGTTTTCCGCCATCATGCTGGACATCCTGAAAAACCGGCAGCTTCCTTTCGAACAGTGTCTGACCGGGATCGACACCGTTACACTGGTGATCCGTTCCGACCTGCTGGCCGGCTGCAAGGAAAGCCTGTTTGAGGAGATCCGGGAAAAACTGAAACCGGACTATTTGGGGCTGAAGGAAAATCTTTCCATGATCGCGGTGATCGGGGAAAAGGGAACCGAGGTGTCCGATGCGAACGTGCGGGTACTGCAGGCACTGACCGCAGCCGGGATCTCCATCAGCACCATGAATCAGGGCGCCGGCAAGCTCAATCTCCTGGTAGGCGTGCCCGAGGAGTGCTACGAGGAAGCGATCCGGGCAATCTATTCCACAATCGAGGAGTGAACGAAGCACACGGCCAGGCAGCGAACGAAGCACACAGCCAGGCAGCGAACGAAGCACTCAGTCAGGCAGCGAACGAAGCACACAGCCAGGCAGAGAAAGAAACACACAATCAGGAAATAAAAGAAAAACCCTCTTGACAGGTCAGGAGGGTTTTGTTACAATACGATTGTATTAAGTGAGTAATACATTAATATAGCAATACAGGAATACAGAAATACTGCATGACACAAACACTGCAATACAGAAAAACAGTAGTTCAGGAAATAGAATCACACATGCGGCCTGAGAAACAGTTATTTTGGTGTTCAGGCCTTCCAGGTGAGAGAGGAGCCGGATGAAGTGGGAGTTTAAGAACGGTGTTCCAATCTATCAGCAGATTGTGGAAATCCTGCACATGCGGGTGGTGAATGGGACGTATCCGCCCGGGAGCAGGATGCCGGCGGTACGGGAGCTGGCGGTGGAAGCGGGAGTCAATCCCAATACAATGCAGCGCGCGCTGTCGGAACTGGAGCGGGAAGGGCTTCTGGCCTCCTGGCGCACCAGCGGACGGTTCGTCACGGAGGATAAGGAAAAGCTGGAGGCGCTGCGGGAGCAGCTGGGGAGGCAGTATGTGGAGGAACTGTTTCAAAATCTGCGGGAGCTGGGATTTACGGATGATTTGATCTGCCACGCGGTACAGATATACAGCAGGGGCGAAATCAATGATTCACTTGTGTAAAATGAGTCAGAGAACCGTCTGCATTGACTCGGATATGGGAGGAGATTATGAGTGTATTATTTGAATGTAAGGATCTTGTGAAGTCCTATGGCAGTACGCAGGCTCTGCGTGGTGTGAACCTGCAGCTTCAAAGCGGTAGGATCGTGGGGCTGTTAGGGCCGAACGGAAGCGGAAAAACGACGCTGATCAAGCTGGCGAACCGGCTGCTGCAGCCGACCTCCGGCACTCTCACGATCGACGGTGAGGCGCCCGGCACTGGCACGAAGGCAGTGACAGCCTATCTGCCGGACAAGGATTTCCTGCCGGACTGGATGCGGACCGACGGCCTGCTGAATTTCTATCAGGACTTCTTTCCCGATTTCGACCGGGAGCGGGCACAGACGATGCTGGACAGCCTTGATATCCCGAAGAATATGATCCTGAAGAAGATGTCCAAGGGCACCCGTGAGAAGGTGCAGCTGATCCTCACGATGTCACGCCGGGCAAAGGTCTATTTTCTGGATGAGCCGATCGCCGGGGTGGATCCGGCGGCCCGGGATTACATCCTGCGTACGATCATCGGCAACTATCAGGAGGATTCGCTGGTCATCATTTCCACCCATCTGATCGCAGACGTCGAGTCGGTTCTCGATGAGGCGGTGTTCCTCAAGCAGGGGCAGATCGTGCTGCATCAGAGCATCGATGAGATCCGTGAGGAAACAGGAAAGAGTGTGGATGAGTATTTCAGGGAGGTGTTCAAATGTTAGGAAAGCTTTTGAAATATGAGATCCGGGCAATGGGACGGATCATGCTGCCACTGTATCTTGTGATGATCTTTGCCGCCGGACTGTTTGCGGTGAACATGCGTCTGGGGCTGTCCGGAACGGCCAAAACGGTGGTTGAGAAGTTCGCACTGATCACAGGCTTCCTGTTTTTTGCGGCGATCCTTGCCGTGATGGTGGTGATGACCCTGATGGTCGTCCAGCGCTTTTATCGGAACCTGCTCGGCACAGAAGGCTATCTGATGTTTACCCTCCCGGTGACAACGCTGCAGCACATTGTGTGTAAGGCACTGACGTCCCTTCTGTGGATCGTAATCGGGATCGGTGCCGGCGTACTGTCCGGTTTTCTGATGGTCGGAATCCTCAGCAACATTCCCGAATTTATGGAGGAGCTGCAGGAGGCATGGCGGATGTTCTTCTCAACAGACGGACTGGCGGTACGGATCGTCCTGTTCGCGGTGCTGGTGATCGTGGGAATTGTGGAGAGTGTATGCAAGGTGTATGCGGCGATGGCGGCAGGACATCAGTTTTCCGGACACCGTATCCTTGCCAGCGTCGGAGCGTACATTGTATTCGGAATCGTCGAGTTGATCCTTGGCACAGTCTTTTCTGCAGACAATAAGGTGTTCGGAGGACTGGTCGGATCCGTGGGCAGGGCAGTCGGCAATATCCCGAATGGTTCAATGCTTGTGTTTATTCTGGTTGCACTGATCGGAGTGATCGTTTACGGCGGTCTTTCCTGGTATCTGCTGGACCGGAGGCTGAATCTGGAGTGAAGTACAGCATGGGATAACCTGTGATCCGGGCTGGATTTGGTGATAATTCATAAGCCGGAGCCGGTTTAGAGAGTTTTTATTTGCGGTTATGCACGGATGTGTTATAATAAGGCGTCAGGATCGCAGGGGCTTTTTGCAATCCTGACGCTTCTTTGCAGCTTCCGGTCATCCCGGATGTCAGAGGGATGCTGCAGTTGTATTCTGACAGGCGGAAATGCCGCCCGCCTTTGCGTGTTCGCTTCCTGCGGACGGAAAAAGGTTTTGGATGTACCTGCCCGGCAGACAAAGGATCGTCGGATCGCGGCAGGAGGCAGTACATAATCGAAAGAAAGCCCAGGTTCACCTTATGATTGGTTTCTATGACTATACCGTAATACTCACCTATGCATCTCTCATTTCCGCATCGATCGGAATCATCGTATGTCTGCACGGCATCGGGCATCCGTTTTACGGAGTGTTCTTCCTGCTGGTCTCAGGCCTTTGCGATACCTTCGACGGACGGGTCGCCAGGACCAAAAAAAACCGGACCCCCATGGAGAAAAGCTTTGGTGTGCAGATCGATTCCCTGGCGGATCTGGTGGCCTTCGGTGTGCTTCCCGGCTGTATCGGCATCGCGATGCTGCGTGTGAGCAAGCGCTTTTCGGATACACCACATCTTCGGCATGTGCAGCCGGATGAAAAACTGGTGCTGTATCCGATCGCTCTGATGATCATTGTGGTTCTGTATGTTCTGGCAGCGATGATTCGCCTGGCTTATTTCAATGTCACGGAGGAGGAGCGCAGCCGCACGGAAAACGGTGCGCGCAGATATTACACCGGACTGCCGGTCACCTCTGCAGCGCTGATCTTTCCGGCGGTAATGCTGTTTCAGTTTCTCACCGAGACGGATCTGACCATCCTTTATTTCGGGGTGATGCTGCTGGTGGCGTTTCTGTTTGTTTCAAAAATTCAGGTGCGCAAGCCGGGGCTGAGGACGATCCTTGCGATGATCGGAATCGGAGTGGTTGAATTCGGCCTCTTGCTGTTTATACACTGGCGTACCGGCGGGATCTGAAAAAACTGTATTTGGACAGAGATTTGAGGAAGGCCGGAGTTCGCAGGGCTGTGAAGCCGGCAGGGAAATCAGAATGGACGGATTATCCTTTTTATACGGGACGCTGCCGGGAAGGCTTCTGCTGCGGCCGCTGACAGGAAGATGGCTGTCGGAGATAAGCGGCACTCTTCTGGACACCAGGATCTCGAGACTGCTGATCCCACTTTTTATACGCAGTAACCACATTGATGTATCCGAGTATGATCTTACCCGGATACATTCTTTTAATGATTTTTTCTGCCGGCCCCTCCGGGAAGGCCGGAGGAGCGTGGACTTCACACCGTCACATCTTGCGGCACCGTGCGACGGTCTGCTCACGGTATATCCACTGCAGAAAAATCTTGTCATTCCCGTGAAGCAAAGTGCCTTTACACTCGAAGGACTTTTGCGGGATGTAGCCCTGGCAAAGCATTATGAGGGAGGCACCTGTCTGGTGTTCCGCCTGTGCGTAGATCACTTCCACCGCTACTGCTATGCGGACAGCGGCGTAAAATCGGAAAACCGGCGGATCGCGGGTCGTTTTCATACGGTGCGTCCGATCGCTCTGGCACACCGCCCTGTTTTTACGGAAAACACCCGGGAGTATACACTGATCCGCAGCGCATGCTTTGGCACGATCGTGCAGATGGAGGTCGGCGCCATGCTGGTGGGAAGAATCTGCAACCATGAAGGCGCGGCAAACGTAAAGCGCGGCGCGGAAAAAGGGATGTTTCAGTATGGAGGCTCCACGATCATTCTGCTGCTGGAAAAGGACCGGGTGGTGATCGATCCCGAAATCATGTGTGCTTCATCCGCCGGAACGGAGACACCGGTGCGGATGGGACAGTGTGTCGGTATAGCGAATACCGGAGCAAGGAAGAGCGGTTCGGGACACAGGAAAAGCCAGTGAACACAGATAATGGGGTAAGAATGCACAAAACACGAAGATCATGGAAATTTACCGGTAAATTGAGAACACAGATGACAGGGCTGCTGCCGGGCTATGCCTGGCTGCCGCTGGCTGGTGTACTGGCTGTGAATACGCTGGTCTATAACGGGACACGGATCATCAATGCGGGCAGAATGCATTTCAGTATGTGGACGGCTGTGGATGATGTCATCCCCTTTGTGACAGCCACCGCTTTCATTTATGTGCTGGCCTTTGTTCAGTGGGGCATCGGGTATCTTCTGGCCGGGCGCGAGAGCCCGGAAGTGTGCATGCGCTTTTATATGGCAGATATTTGTGCAAAGGGGATCGCACTGATCTTTTTTCTGACAGTGCCCACGATGATCACAAGGCCCGAGGTGACCGGAGAGGGGCTGTTCGACGCGCTGACCCGGCTGATCTACCGGATCGACGCGCCGGACAATCTTTTTCCATCGATCCATTGCCTGGAGAGCTGGATCTGCTTTCGCAGTGCCCTGTCGCTGAAAAAGGTGCCGCGGTGGTATGCACCGGCCTCGCTGGTATTTACTCTTCTGGTATTTGCCTCGACCGTGATGCTGAAACAGCATGTATTTGTGGACATTCCAGGCGGCGTGTTTGCCGCGGAGGCAGGACTCATTCTGTCAGATGCGCTGCAGCTTGGGAGACGTTCTTTGCCATCCAAAGCAGTTCGCCCGGTTTTTAACACAGCAAGGAAGTCCCCCACCTCAACGTCGCGGAGACGTAGGTGGGGGTCAGGGGACTTACTTGTGTCAGGTGGAGTTCAAGCTCCACCTGACAGTCCGCGAAGCGGACATCTGGGTTAGCCGCAAGTAGCGAAGCGGATTGCGGATGACCTTTGACGAAAGGAAGTTTGTATGGAAAACAGGGAGAAACAGATCCGGCAGGAAAAGCTGATTAAGCTGCAGGAGATCCTGAAAAGCCTCGGCAGTGTTGCAGTGGCCTTTTCCGGAGGGGTGGATTCCACTTTTCTGCTGAAGGTGGCGTCCGGGGTGCTGGGAGAGAACGCGGTCGCGGTGACCGTCCGGTCGGTCTCGTTCCCGGAACGGGAGGACCGTGAGGCCGGGGAATTCTGTGCGCAGCACGGTATCCGGCAGATTCTGGTGGAGGTCGACCAGATGGCGATCCCCGGATTTGCCCAGAACCCGCCGGACCGGTGCTACATCTGCAAGAGCGCATTGTTTGCCAAAATCCGCGAAACGGCGGCCGAAAACGGCCTGGCGTGCGTGGTGGAGGGATCCAATACCGATGATGCCGGTGATTATCGTCCCGGCATGCGTGCACTCGCCGAGCAGAAGATCAAAAGTCCGATGCGGGAGGCAGGACTGAGCAAGGCAGAGATCCGTGCCCTGTCCCGGGAGATGAACCTCCCCACCTGGGATAAGCCGTCCTTTGCCTGCCTGGCCACGCGGTTTGTATATGGCGAAACCATCACACCGGACAGGCTCCGCGCGGTGGAAAAGGCGGAACAGTGCCTGATGGATCTTGGATTCCACCAGTTTCGCTGCCGAGTGCATGGCAGCCTGGCCCGCATTGAACTGCCGGTCGGGAGCCTTGCAGCCGCCGTCGAAGAACAGACACGGCAAAAGCTTGTGGAGACCCTCCAGAGCCTGGGCTTTGCCTATGTGGCGCTGGACCTGAAGGGATACCGGCAGGGAAGCATGAATGAAGTGCTTCAAACGGGGTCAAACAGGGGACGGTTCTGTGTTTGACGCGGGATAAGCGCATTTTTGTAAAAAGACAGGCTGATTATTAAGAGAGTACAGATATACAAATCGTGCTGCAGGTACAGCAGGGTTTTACCGGGAGATTTTGATGGAACAAAAAGAGCTGGAAACACTTCTGCGGGAAGTGGCAGAGGGCAGAACAAGTGTAGAGGATGCGCTGCTGGAGATCAAAAAGGCGCCGTATGAGGATCTGGGCTTCGCAAAGCCCGATTATCACCGGAGTATCCGTCAGGGCATCGCGGAGGTGATCTACGGAGAGGGGAAAACGCCGGAGCAGATTCTGGCGATTGCACGCAGCCTGCATCAGCATGGACAGCGCACGGTGCTGATCACCCGGATGAGTCCGGAGGCGGCTGCCCTGCTGGAGGCGCATGCCGTGGAGCTGTATGGAGGAAACTTTCAATATGATGCGATCAGCCGGATCGGACTGACCGGTGAGCTGCCTGAGGCGAACACCGAGGGAACGATCGTGATCGCAACAGGCGGCACCAGTGACATCCCGGTGGCGGAGGAAGCAGCCTTTACGGCAATGGCCTATGGCAACCGGGTGGTGCGGCTGTACGATGTGGGCGTGTCCGGGCTGCACCGCACACTTTCACATTTGGATGAGATCATGAATGCCAGGGTGATCATCGCGGTCGCCGGAATGGAAGGCGCGCTGGCCAGCGTGATCGGCGGCCTGGCCGACTGCCCGGTGATTGCCGTGCCTACGAGCGTGGGGTACGGGGCTTCCTTTGGCGGAATGGCGGCGCTGCTGTCCATGCTCAACTCCTGCGCCAGCGGGGTGAGCGTGGTGAACATCGACAATGGGTTCGGCGCAGGGTATCTGGCCAGTATGATCAACCAAATGTGAGATCGGAGGATATCGCTGGCCTAAGTCTTCAAAAAGAGTTTGACAGCATCGTTCCTGCTGACTATAATCAGTTTGTAATTGCTAGGGGAGCGAAAGCTGAGAATGTATCTTTACAGACCCTTATTACCTGATCCGGTTAATACCGGCGGAGGGAAGCAGGAGAAGAAGAGTGTTTTTGGAATCCCTTTGCGATGCGGAGGGATTCTTTTTTTTCGGCACGACTTCCTTTATGTCACACAGCATGGAGGCGGCAGCAAAAGGCACACGATGCACCCGTCAAAAGGCACACGATGCACCCGTCAAAAGGCACACGATGCACCCGTCAAAAGGCACACGGTGCGCCTGGCAAAAGGCATACAATGCACATTGCAAAAGGCACGTTGTGCGATTGGCTGCAGAAACCTCCCGGAAAGAAAGGAGAAACACATCATGGAAGCAAGCGTAGCAATTCAGTCTCTGCCCACAGCATCGAATGACGAGGAGCTGATCCGGATCGTCGACGAGGTGATCGCCTATATCGCCTCCTCCGGATACAACTACTATGTCGGCCCCTTCGAGACCACCATCGAAGGCCCCTATGACGAGCTGATGGATATTGTCAAGGAATGCCAGCACATCGCGATTCGTGCCGGCGCACCGTCCGTAGCAGCCTATGTAAAGATCAGCTACAAGCCGGAGGGAGAGGTCCTTTCGATTGAACGGAAGGTCGGAAAATATCACAAATAAAGAGAGAAGACAAAAGCACAAATGAAAGAAAAGTGGGGAAGCGTCAAAAATAAAATACCGGCAATTGCAGCGCTGGTGGTGATCGTGATCATCTGGCAGATTCTGTGTTCCACAGGGATCGTGCCGGCTTATATGCTGCCGTCGCCGGTAGCCGTGGTGAAGGCCTTCTTCGGGGATTTCCCGAATTTAATGACCCATGCAGCGATCACCCTGCAGGAAGCTGCATATGGACTTCTGATCGGGATCGGGCTGGCCTTCGTTATGGCCACGGCCATGGACCGGTTCGAACTGCTGCAGCGCGCCTTCTATCCGATTATGATCATCACGCAGACCATCCCGACGATTGCACTTGCACCGGTACTGGTCCTGTGGATGGGCTTTGGGATGGCGCCGAAGATCACACTCGTTGTGATCACCACCTTCTTCCCGATCGCGGTCGGACTGCTGGACGGCTACAAGAGTGTTGATCCCGATGCGATCCGCCTGCTGCGGGCCATGGGAGCGACCAGGACGCAGATCTTCTATCATGCGAAGTTCCCGGCCGCACTTCCCCAGTTTTTCTCCGGCCTGAAGATCTCCGCATCCTACGCGGTTGTCGGAGCCGTCATCTCGGAATGGCTCGGCGGCTTTGAAGGACTCGGCGTGTACATGACCCGGTCCCGCAAAGCCTACGCCTTCGACCGGATGTTCGCCGTCATCCTGCTGATCGTCGTGATCAGCCTGCTGCTCATGCTTCTGGTGAACATCCTGCGTGATGCCGCCATGCCCCACCTGAAAATTGGGACAGGGGACGGTTCCGTGTCCCACTGAACTGGGGCAGGGGACGACTTAAGTGTCCCACTAAACTGAGGCAGGGGAGGCTGCGTGTCCCACTAAACTGGGGCAGAGAAGGCTGTGTGGCCCACTGAACTGGGACAGAGCCGATTGCGTTTCTTCTTGATCTGCAGGATGAAGGAGAGCGTCAAAACAGGATGTATGATATAGAAAAACCTTAAAGAACAAAGGAAAAGAATAACCTTGACAGGCAAAGACCTCAATACGCTTAGAGGAATAAGGGATAAAAGTGGGACATAGACCCGTCCCCTGTCCCAAAAAGGAGTAAGAATACGATGAAAAAGAACAGATTATTTGCTGCCGGCCTGCTGGCCGTAACGGCTGCAGGAATGGTGCTCGGAGCCGGCAATGCGCTGGCGGAGGAGACGAAGGAGATCACGGTGTGCCTGGACTGGACGCCGAACACGAACCACACGGGCCTTTATGCTGCTCAGCAGCTGGGCTACTATGAGGAAGCAGACCTGAATGTGACGATCGTTCAGCCGCCTGAGAACGGCGCTGCGCTGATGTGCGCTTCGGGGCAGGCCCAGTTTGCCGTGGATGCACAGGATACGATCGCGGCCGCATTTGATATGGAGGAACCGCTCGGCGTAACAACGGTGGCAGCACTGATTCAGCACAATACCTCCGGGGTCGTTTCCCGTGCAGGCGACGGCATCGTTTCGCCGAAGGGAATGGAAGGAAAGACGTATTCCACCTGGGAATCGCCCATTGAGCTGGCTATGATCGAATATGTCATGACGCAGGACGGCGGAGATTTCTCGAAGGTGAAGCTCATCCCGAATGATATCACAGATGAGCCGGCTGCCCTTGCCGCACATCAGACCGATGCTGTGTGGATCTTTTATGGCTGGAGCGGAATCAATGCGAAGCTGGAAGGCGTGGATGTGGATTACTGGGCGTTTGGCGACCTGGCTCCCGAACTGGATTATTACACGCCGGTTCTGATCGCGAACAATGACTTCCTGGCAGAGGATCCGGAAACCGCGAAGGCATTTCTGGCTGCAACGGCAAAGGGATATGAATATGCGGTCGAAAATCCGGAGGAAGCAGCGCAGATGCTGATCGACGGGGACAGCACCGGTTCCCTGGCGGAGGCACAGGAGCTGGTAGTAGAAAGCCAGAAATGGCTCGCGGAGCGTTACATTGATGACGCGCCGGCGTGGGGGGTGATCGATCCCGAGCGCTGGGATGCCTTCTACGGCTGGCTTTACAGCAACGGACTGACCGGCAAGGACCTGACCGGAACCGGCTATTCCAACGACTATCTGCCCGAATAAAGGAAATAATACAGATCAATGAGTTTACTTACGGCGAAACATATTACCAAGCAATATGACGGACGGACGATCATACAGGATATTGATATCCATCTGGAGCAGGGGGAGCTGGTCTCCCTGCTCGGCCTGTCCGGTTCCGGCAAGACGACCCTGTTCCATGTACTCTCCGGCCTGGTCATGCCGGAGAAGGGAGAGGTGCAGCTGGAAGGGGAGGACATCACCGGAAGGCCCGGAAAGATCAGCTACATGCTGCAGAAGGACCTTCTCCTTCCGCATAAGAAGATCATTGACAACGTGTCCCTGCCGCTGATCCTGAAGGGCACGCCGAAAAAAAAGGCCCGCCAGGAGGCGGAGCCCTATTTTGCACAGTTCGGACTGGAGGGGACGCAGTACCAGTATCCAAGCCAGCTGTCCGGTGGAATGCGTCAGAGAGCAGCCCTGCTGCGGACCTATCTCTCCGAATCGCGTGTCGCCCTGCTGGACGAGCCATTCTCCGCACTGGACACCATCACAAAGGGTCAGATCCACGAATGGTATCTGGATGTGATGGAGAAGATCGACCTCTCCACGCTGTTCATCACGCATGACATCGACGAGGCGATCCTCCTTTCCGACCGGATCTATATCATGACCGGCAATCCGGGCCAGATTCATCAGGAGGTAAAGATCGAGCCGGGGAGGAACTGCCGGAAGGGCTTTACCCTGACCGACGAGTTTCTGGAATACAAGCGGAGAATCATCGAGATTCTCAATACTGGAAAATAAAAGGTGGATGCCGGCGGCATCCACCTTTTGCAACATGCGCAGGAAACACATATAGATTACTTCGCGGCGTGCACCAGGAACATCGGCGTCGAGGAAAAGTTCACTTTTTCATTTTCCGACCACACCTGCTGCCAGATCTGCTCGTCGCCGAACGGCGTCATGCCAAGGCCGGAGAGGACGTTCAGATCCCATGCGGGCCTGCGGATGCCCGAAAGAGGAATGCGCCGTGCAATTTCTTCCATCACATCAAAGTTCTCGCCGACATTCTGATCCGCGATTCCCAGATCGGCGGAATGGATCCGGTCGGCTTCATAGGCAGCCTGGGCCTCCTCGTCAAACAGATAGGAGTACCAGTTTGCGTCGAAATTCAGCAGAAGTCCCCCGTCCTTCAGGACGCGCGACCACTCCGCGTACGCCTTCCCCGGATGCGGCAGATTCCAGGTCAGATTGCGGCTGATCACCACATCAAAGGCGCTGTCCGCAAAGGACAGTTCCTCGGCGTTCATCTCCAGAAAGCGGATCCGCTCTGCGGCGTCACCGGCGTTTTTCCTTGCCTCATCCAGCATGGCAGGGGTCAGGTCGATCGCCGTCACATCATATCCCATCTCACTTAGAAGAATCGCAAAAAAGCCCGGTCCCGTGCCGACCTCGAGGACCCGGATCCGGGAAGGCGCTCTTCCGGGAAACTGGGCGCTGATCCGGTCGCGGATACACTCCTGCCACTTTCGGTGCTGATCCGTCGACAGCTCCTCCTGATTCACTTTGGAGTAGCCTTCTGCGCGTCCGGTCCAGTAATTCCTGTTCTCAGATAAGATTGATGTCAGATTCATGCCTGTTTTGTCCTCCGGTGAAAGTATTGCAATTGATCATATCATCCTTTTCACCCATTCATAAGCCCCCCGGGGGGTTATTTCGGCACCGTCCGGGATTATTTCGGCACTGCAGGAGAGTTATTACGGTGCAGCCCGGAGCTCTTTTCCGGCACTTCCCGGGGGTTTCCGGGACGATTCATCTGCCGAAGCTTTCCTGAAAAAATCAACCCCCCAGGGGGCTTACGGATCATTTTTTTTCATGCTACCATTTTAAAAGACAATCGCTGATGGAATTCGTTTTCCGGAAGGGACATTCGCAGGACATGAAGAAATATATTGTAAAAAGGCTGCTGCAGCTGATCCCGATTCTGCTGGGGATCACCTTTCTGTCCTTTGCCATGATGCGCATGGCAGGAAGTGATGCGATCACGGAGCTTTACTCGAACCAGGGAGGTGCAGTGAGCGCGGAAGTCATGAATGAGGCAAGAGCCAGGCTGGGGCTCGATAAGCCGTTTCTGGTGCAGTATGCATCCTGGCTGGGCGGTCTGCTCAGGGGAGATATGGGTGTGAGTTATGTTTCGGGGAAGAATGTATTTCAGACATTCATCTCAAAGTTGCCGGCCACCCTGCTGCTCACGGTTTTGTCGGTTTTGCTGACGATCCTCATTTCGATTCCCCTGGGAGTGCTTGCGGCGGTCAGGCATGACGGGATCGTGGATTATTTTCTGCGCTTTCTCAGCTTTATCGGAAACTCTCTTCCAAACTTTTTCGTGGCGCTGCTGCTGATGCAGCTGCTCTCGATCCGGCTTGGCTGGCTGCCGGTCATCTCGGGAGGAACCTCCCTGAAGAGCGCGATCATGCCGACGCTGACACTTGCGATCGCGATGTCCGCCAAGTACCTGCGGCAGGTGCGGGCAACGGTTCTGGAGGAACTGCACAAGGAATATGTGGCGGGTGCCATGGCGAGAGGAGTGCGCAGCAGCGTGATTCTGTGGAAAAGTGTGTTTCGCTCCTCCCTCCTGACGATCGTAACGCTGCTGGCGCTCTCGATCGGAAGCCTGCTTGGCGGAACAGCGATCATCGAGAATATTTTCCTGTGGGACGGAGTCGGGAAGCTGGCGGTAGACGCTATCACAATGAGAGATTATCCTCTGATCCAGGCATATGTGGTGTGGATGGCGATCATTTATGTGTTGATCAATCTGATCACGGATCTGCTTTATCATGCGCTGGATCCGCGTATCCGTCAGGGGGTGAGCGAATGAACAGAAGCGATATTCCGGTACGGAAGCAGAAGATCCGCCGTGATACAACGAAGCTGCGGCTGATCGTGTTCGGAACACTGGCGGGGCTTCTGATCCTCTGCTCAATCTTTTCAAAATATCTGTGTCCGTATGATCCGTATCTGCAGGATCTGTCCATTGCGAAAGCACCTCCGGGCAGTGCGCATCTATTCGGGACGGACCGGTACGGAAGAGATATGCTTTCCAGAGTGATCATCGGCAGCAGAACGAGTATTTTTTCCACTCTTCTGCTGGTGGCCATTATTACGGTGACCGGGACGCTGATCGGCGTGTTGTGCGGCTGGCACGGGAAAAAGCTGGATACGATCCTGATGCGGATCTCGGACATTTTTCTGGCGTTTCCGGGACTTGTTTTTGCGCTCGCTGTCGCAGGGGTCCTGGGAGGAGGCCTGCATAATGCCATCATTGCCCTTGCCGCGATCAGCTGGCCGAAATATGCACGGATCGCGCGAAGTCAGACGCTGGCTCAGAAGGAGACGACCTATCTTCAGGCGGCCGTTCTTTCCGGAAGCAGTACGGGAAAGATCATTATCCGGCACCTGATCCCGAACATTATCGGCCCGATCCTGGTCACCGCGATGCTGGATATCGGTACAATGATGATGGAGCTTGCCGGACTGAGCTTTCTGGGCCTCGGGGCAAAACCACCCATGGCGGAATGGGGAAGCATGATGAGTGATTCGCGCAGCATGATGGCAACCCTGCCATGGATCACTTTTGCTCCGGGACTTGCGATCTTTATTTCGGTGATGGTGTTTAACCTTCTGGGAGATACGATCCGGGATTATGCGGATCCGAAAGCGAGAGGACGGTAAGGGACGCGATGGGAGAGATTCTTCGTTATGATCATGTAGATATCTCATACAATGGAAAGACGGTGGTCCGGGATATCAGCTTTTCGCTGGAGGAGGGTCAGATTCTGGGAATCGTCGGGGAGAGCGGAAGCGGAAAATCCACTCTGATCAGGGCGGCAATGGGGCTGCTTGGACCGACGGGCCTGGTGACGCGCGGCGACATTTTATACAAAGGAAAAACCGTAGTGGATATTTCCGCAAACGAACGCCGCCGGATCAACGGGGAAGAGATCGCCATGGTATTTCAGAATGCCGGAAGTTCCTTCTGTCCGATCCGCAAGGTGGGAGATCAGCTCTATGAGAGTGTAAAGGAACATAAAAGGATCACGCGAGAAGCTTTTTATTCGGAGGCAGAGGAACTGCTCGGCAGGCTCGGCTTTGAGGACAGCCGCCGGATCCTGGACAGTTATCCCTTTGAACTGTCCGGCGGAATGCAGCAGCGAGTCGGAATTGCGGCAGCCATGCTGCTTCGACCGGATCTGATGCTGGCGGACGAACCGACCTCCGCACTGGATGTGTCGGTGCAGAAGCAGGCAGTGGAGGAGATGCTTCTGGTCCGCAGGCAGCTCGGAACGGCGATCGTGATCGTCACGCATAACATCGGAGTGGTAGGCGCCATGGCGGATCAGGTGCTGGTGATGGCGCACGGGGAATGTGCGGAATACGGAAAAACCGATCAGGTGCTTCATCACCCGCGGGAAGCTTACACAAAAGTCCTGATGGATTCGGTGCCCCGGCTGCGTACCGGCTGAGGGGGCGGCATCCGATAATCGAAAAGAGGAAACAGACAGAATATGGAACCGGTGCTGAAAGTCGAAAACCTGACAAAGGTATATCAAAGAGGAACTCCCGGAAAAGGAGGAACAGCAGTCAATGCGGTCCGAGGTCTTTCCTTTGCGCTCATGCCGGGGGAATGTCTGGGCATCATCGGAGAGAGCGGAAGCGGGAAAAGCACGGTCGCGAAGATGATCACACGGCTGACCGATGTCACAGAGGGAACGATCCTTCTGGACGGGGAGGATATTACCCGGCGCAGGGGCAGCAGGATGCGGGATGTGTATCAGAAGCTGCAGATGGTATTCCAGATGCCGGTCGAATCCTTTGATCCCCGGCAGACCCTGGGAAGCGGAATCGGCGAGAGCCTCCGCAACCGGGGAATGGGGCGGAAGGCTGCCGGAGAAGAAGTAAAAAAACTTCTTCTCATGTGCGGACTGACGGAGGAATTTGCGGGGAAATATCCCCATGAAGTCAGCGGCGGGCAGTGTCAGCGGGCCGCGATCGCAAGAGCGATCGCCGTGCGGCCGAAGGTGCTGATCTGCGACGAAGCGACGTCAGCACTGGATGTGACCGTACAGAAGGAGATCATTCAGCTGTTGAACGACCTGCGCCGGAAGCAGGGGGACGGTTTATCCATTCTGTTCATCAGTCACGATATCGCACTGGTACAGCAGTTCTGCGACCGGGTGCTGGTCATGTACCATGGGGAAGTGGTGGAACAGGGAAATCCGGACGAGGTGATCGCGCATCCGCAGGATCCTTATACAAAAAGACTGATCGAGAGTATTCTCTGAATGGCATATTTACGGATCATATCCGATGGGAAAAATTTATGGAAGAATATCGTTATATGGAACCGATCAAACAGGAGATTCTGCATTACTGGTCACAGCGCGCCGGGGCTTTCGGGGAGCAGCGCATCCGCGAGTTCGAAAGCGACAAGCGCCAGCGGTGGCTGAAGGAATTTCACCGGTATCTCCCCCCAAAAAAGCAGCTGCGCGTTCTGGATATCGGAACGGGTACGGGCTTTTTTGCATGCTTGATGGCGGCCGAGGGGCATGAAGTGACCGGTATTGATCTTACTCCGGAAATGATCGAAGGAGCCAGCCATATGGCCTCGCTTCTGGGACAGAAGGCACAGTTTCTGGTGATGGATGCGGAAAATCCGGAGTTTGAGGAGGGCAGCTTCGATGTCCTCGTGACCAGAAACCTTACCTGGACCCTGCCCAATATGGACAGGGCTTACCGGGAATGGTTCCGGCTGCTCGCACCCGGAGGCGTACTGGTCAACTTTGACGCGGATTACACACATGCTGCCGAGGAGGAAACGTCCCTTCCCGAAAACCATGCGCACAAGCTGCTGCCGACGCAGCTGAAGGCAGAGAACGACAGCATTACGATGGAGCTTTCCGCTTACCAGATGCCGCGCCCGCAGTGGGATGTTCAGCTGCTGGTGGAAGCAGGGTTTGAACGGATCAGCGTGGATATGGGGGTCTACGGGCGGATCTATCGGGAGATCGACGAGTTTTTTAATCCCACACCGATCTTCACCATCGCTGCATATAAATAAGCAGTACTTCAAAACAGGCAATACTTCATAATAAGAAGTACTCCAGTCAGCGGAAAGGTACCGTCGCTGCATCTGAGTATGATATCACAGTGCAACCAATGGAAGAATATGCAAAAAGAGGGGGAATGAACTTGAGAAAAGCATGGAAAAAGATCATCGGAGCTGCTGCTGCGGCATGTCTGCTCACCGGCATTGCAGGCGCGGGATTCGCAGCGGAAGCCGAAAAGAAGATGGTGATCGGAGATACGACCTTTAACTCCGAGAACTGGGAGGAAACAATCGATCCGCACACGACCTATAACGGCTGGCCCTGCATCCGCTACGGTGTAGGCGAGACCCTGGTGCATTATACCGATTCCATGGAGATCGAGCCCTGGCTGGCGAAGAGCTGGGAAAATGTAGACGAACTCACCTGGAAGATCACGCTGCAGGACGGGGTGACCTTCTCCAGCGGCCGGGCAATGGATGCGGAATCTGTGAAGCAGTGCCTGGAGCACCTGATCGAAACGCATGACCGGGCTCCCGGAGATCTGATGATCGAGAGCATCGATGCGGACGGGCAGGAGCTGATCATTCACACCAGCGAGCCCAGGCCTGCACTTCTCAATTATCTCGGCGATCCTTACGGCTGTATTATCGATGTGGATGCCAGCGATTTTGAGACCGGCGTAGTGGTCGGCACAGGCCCATATATTGCAGTGGACATGGTCACCGACGATCACCTGACCCTGGTGAAGAATCCAAACTACTGGAACGGGGAGCCGAAGCTCGACGAGCTGACGATCCGTACCATCTCCGACGGAAATACCCTTGCGATGGCGCTGCAGTCCGGTGAGATCGACGCAGCCTATGGCATGGCTTATGAGAGCTATCCGCTGTTCGAGAATCCGGCGTATCAGTTTTCCAGTATCGCCACGTCCCGTGCATTCTTCGGATGGATGAACTTCGAAAGCCCCATCATCCAGGATCCCGCGGTGCGCAAGGCAATCGCCATGGGTATCGACAAGGAGAGCTTCGTGGCGGTGCTGCTCGAGGGCCACGGATCGGTCGGTAACGGAGCCTTCCCGGAAGGTTTGGGCGGTTTCGGCGGAGAAAACGTAACGACGGAAACCTTCGATCCGGAAGGGGCGAAGGCACTCCTGGAGGAAGCGGGCTGGACCGACAGCGACGGGGACGGCATCCGCGATAAGGACGGCCAGAAGCTGCTGATCCGCTGGCTGACCTATCCGAGCCGTCAGGAGCTTCCGCTGCTTGCCGAATCCGCACAGGCGACACTGAAGGAGATCGGCATCGAGGTGGAGATCAACTGCACTGCAAGCCGACGCACCTTCCTGGAGGATCCGTCTGCGTGGGATATCTATGCATCCGCACAGGTGAATGCACCCACCGGAGACCCGGAGTACTTCTTCACGGTCGGCTGCCTCGACGCCTCCGCCAGCAATTTCGGACATTACCATTCCGACGCCCTGGAAGAACTCGAAGCACAGATGAAGGAGGAATTCGATCCCGCGAAGCGCGCCGAGCTGGCTATTGCCATGCAGCAGACCATCCTCGACGATAACGCTTACGTGTTCTGCTCCTTCCTGGAGATGAACCAGATCTCCAAAGCCGAAGTGACCGGCTACACCGCACATGCCTGCGACTACTACCAGGTAACAGCGGACCTGGATATCCAGCGATAATATGACTGGGGGCTCAAACAGGGGACGGTTCTCTGTCCCAAACAAAAAGGATTGTCACAAATATCAGGTGTGAAAATTGGACCAGGGAAAGATCCTCTGTGTCAGACAGCAGCAGAAGAATAGGCAGTTTGTATCGGTTACCGGGCGATGGAGATGCATTCGCCCGGTATTTTTATCTCAGAGCTTCCTGTGGAAGACAGTCTTTTAGCAAAACCAGATGAAGATTATAATCAGCAGGCAGGAAGAACACATTTATTTCAAAATTTCATCGCAGGCCGGACACATTTCCCGGGTATTCTTCTGTTTACAGTTTACAGATAAACAGATTGCAGAAAACCAGACGGGAGGGCCGGCATGCAGCGCGGGGAAAGACTGAGGTGTACGACAGCTTCCGGTTTATATGGTCAAAGAGGAGGAAATCATGATGAAGAAGAAAATGCTCGCAGCGGTTCTGACAGGAGCGATGACCATTTCAACAACATCCGCTCTTCCCGGAAACATTGTTTATGCGGCAGAAGAAACCACGGCTTTGACAGAAGAAACCGTCGCCACCTCGGATGTTGAACGGGAGGCGATCGAGGAAGCGCTCAATCTGGCGAACAACGCCGCCCAGGAATGGACCTATTCCCAGGAAGCGGACGCCTGGACGCTCTCCGTCGTCTCGAGTGTGCTCTACCCGGAGCTTCCCGATCAGCAGGGCGTGTCGGTGTGTGTGCCGGGAGCCTATGTGACGGGGATCGATACAGACCTGGACGGAGCCGCGGATGTCACAGCGCAGGACATTACCTCCGGAAGTGAGGAGAGTGCAGTGCTGGGCAGACTTGTGATCGACTACGAAGCTTCCGTGACGAGCGAGAACGGGCAGGTGTACACCGCGGCAACCGCGCCGGTCATCATCAATACCGGAGCGGCCGGCTACGGTTCCCAGAGCAATCAGACAGCCTCCACGGCCTACGCGGCGAACGGCTTTATCAATGTCGCCTGCGGCAAC
>CAMOSN010000040.1 GCA_946624935.1 uncultured Lachnospiraceae bacterium
ACACGGCCGGTAGCAACGGTACCACGACCAGTGATGGTGAATACGTCCTCAACCGGCATCAGGAACGGCTGGTCGGTCGCACGCTGCGGATCCGGAACCCATTCGTCAACCGCATCCATCAGCTCGATGATCTTGTCGCCCCATTCGCTGGAGGTGTCTTCAAGAGCCTTCAGAGCGCTGCCCTGGATGATCGGAGTGTCATCTCCCGGGAACTCATACTCGTTCAGCAGGTCACGGATTTCCATGTCAACCAGCTCGAGCAGCTCTTCGTCGTCAACCATATCGCACTTGTTCATGAATACGACGATATAAGGAACACCTACCTGACGGGACAGAAGGATATGCTCTTTCGTCTGAGCCATAACACCATCCGTAGCAGCAACGACAAGAATAGCACCATCCATCTGAGCAGCACCGGTGATCATGTTCTTTACATAGTCAGCATGGCCTGGGCAGTCAACGTGTGCATAGTGTCTCTTCGGAGTCTCATACTCAACGTGAGCAGTAGAAATCGTGATACCACGTTCTCTCTCTTCCGGAGCCTTATCGATATTTTCGAATGCAACGAATTCGCCTGTGCCGTATCTGTCATGAAGAGTCTTGGTGATTGCAGCTGTCAGGGTAGTCTTACCATGATCTACGTGGCCGATGGTACCAATGTTACAATGCGGTTTGGTTCTCTCAAACTTAGCTTTTGCCATTTCTGTTTTATCCTCCTTGAATAACATGTGCCTTTTAAGGCTTATTCCTGAACATAGGCTAATGCACATTATATTTCATAAAGACCTAATTTGCAAGCTATTTTTCAAGCCGCACGGCCTTCTTTGCAGTGCGGACATTTGTCCGCACCAGAAAACAATTTATTTCGATTTATCGCTGAGCACCTTCTCCTGAACATTCTTCGGAACCTGCTCATAGCGCTCGAAGAACATGGAGTAGTTGCCGCGGCCCTGTGTTTTGGAACGAAGGTCTGTGGAATAACCGAACATTTCCGCAAGCGGTACATAGCCACGTACCATCTTGCCACCGCCGATATCCTCCATACCCTCAATGCGGCCTCTTCTCGAGTTGATATCACCGATCACGTCGCCCATGTATTCCTCGGGCATGGTCACTTCCACCTTCATGATCGGCTCAAGCAGCACAGCTGCGCCCTTCTGCATGGCCTCCTTGAAAGCCAGGGAGCCTGCGATATGGAATGCCAGTTCACTGGAGTCCACCTCATGGTAGGATCCGTCATAAACATTGGCATGCACGCCGAGCACCGGATAGCCGCCGAGGATACCGGCCTGTGTGGCCTCCTCGATACCGGCACCGACGGCCGGGATGTATTCCTTCGGGATCGCTCCGCCGACAACGGTGGACTCGAATTCGAAGGTCTTCTCCCCGTTGGGGTCCATCGGAGTAAAGATAACCTTGCAGTGACCGTACTGACCACGGCCGCCGGACTGCTTTGCATACTTGCTGTCGACGTTGACCTCTTTGGTGATGGCTTCCTTGTAGGCAACCTGAGGAGCACCTACGTTTGCCTCCACCTTGAACTCACGCAGCAGACGGTCCACAATGATCTCCAGATGCAGCTCGCCCATGCCGGCAATGATCGTCTGACCTGTCTCGGCATTGGTATGTGCACGGAAGGTGGGATCCTCCTCCGCAAGCTTCGCAAGAGCCTCGCCCATCTTGCCCTGACCTGCTTTGGTCTTCGGCTCGATCGCAAGCTCGATAACCGGCTCCGGGAACTCCATGGATTCCAGAATGACCGGATGCTGCTCATCGCAGATGGTATCACCGGTCGTAGTGTTCTTGAAGCCTACTGCCGCAGCAATATCTCCGGAGTACACCTTTTCCAGCTCGGCACGCTTGTTGGCATGCATCTGCAGGATACGGCCGACTCGTTCCTTTTTGCCCTTTGTTGCATTCAGCACATAAGAGCCGGAATTCATCGTTCCGGAATAAACACGGAAGAATGCCAGCTTTCCGACAAACGGATCGGCCATGATCTTGAAGGCCAGTGCCGCAAACGGTTCCTCGTCGGAAGAGTGACGCTCCACCTCATTGCCTTCCAGATCCACGCCCTTGATGGACGGGATATCGGTCGGTGCAGGCATGTACTCCAGGATCGCATCCAGAAGCTTCTGCACACCCTTATTGCGGTAAGCGCTTCCGCAGCATACCGGAATTGCGCGGCAGTCACAGGTTCCCCTGCGCAGCGCGGCCTTCAGGGAATCGACATCAGGCTCTTCCCCTTCCAGATACTGCATCATCAGGTCGTCATCCAGATCACAGATCTTCTCGATCAGCTCGCTGCGGTACAGCTCTGCATCGTCCTGCATATCCTCCGGGATATCCGTGATCGTGATGTCCTCACCCTTGTCATCATTATAAAGATAGGCTTTCATCTCGAACAGATCGATGATGCCGCGGAATTCATCCTCTTTTCCGATCGGGAGCTGAAGGATGATCGCGTTTTTGCCCAGTCTGGTGCGGATCTGATCCACGGCGCCGTAAAAGTCGGCACCCATGATATCCATCTTGTTGATGAAGGCCATACGCGGAACATTATAGGTGTCCGCCTGTCTCCATACATTTTCAGACTGAGGTTCTACGCCGCCTTTTGCGCAGAACACACCGACAGCGCCGTCCAGGACACGCAGGGAACGTTCCACCTCAACGGTGAAATCCACGTGTCCGGGAGTGTCGATGATATTGATTCGGTGCTCAAGTGCACCGGGCTTGGGCTTGCCGTTTTCCTGCTCTGTCCAGTGACAGGTGGTGGCAGCGGAAGTGATCGTGATTCCACGTTCCTGCTCCTGCTCCATCCAGTCCATCGTGGCAGTACCCTCGTGAGTATCCCCGATTTTATAGTTCACACCGGTATAATATAGGATACGCTCGGTCAGAGTGGTCTTACCGGCATCAATGTGAGCCATAATACCAATATTTCGAGTTCGCTCAAGCGGATATTCTCTTTGTGACATTAATTTCCTCCTACTATCTCCAGACCCGTGCGGGCCGGACATTGCGTTGTTCTGTTCTCCGGCAGACTCCTGCGCGGCGCCTGCCGAAGTTGTATGCTGCTTACACCCAACCGGACACTACGTCCGGAAGCAGTTCTCCAAAGAACGAATGTCTCGTACCCCCGACACGCAGCAGATCAGAAACGATAGTGGGCGAAGGCCTTGTTGGCTTCTGCCATCTTATGCATATCTTCTTTACGTTTCACGGATGCGCCGGTATTGTTTGCAGCATCCAGCAGCTCATTGGCCAGACGCTCTTCCATGGTCTTCTCGCCTCTCTTGCGGGAGAACATGGTGATCCAGCGAAGCGCCAGAGCCTGTCTTCTGTCCGGGCGGACCTCGATCGGTACCTGATAGGTAGCACCGCCGATACGTCTTGCCTTAACCTCCAGAACCGGCATGATGTTGTTCATTGCATCTTCAAATACTTCCAGAGCAGGCTTTCCGGCCTTCTCTTCCATTCTGGCAAATGCGCCGTAAACGATCTTCTGTGCAACACCCTTCTTGCCGTCAAGCATGATGTTGTTGATCAGCTTGGTGACCACTTTATTGTTGTACAGCGGATCTGCCAATACATCTCTTTTCTGGGTATGTCCTTTACGTGGCACGTTACTTCCCTCCTTAATCAAATATCTGTATTAGATCATCGGTACTCACAATGTGTCTTTCTACATTTGTGTTTCATGTCAGCAGGACTTCTATCTTCAACCTGCAACCACCTGGTGAATAAGAATTCCCTGATCTGAAACCAGCATTATAGTTCTGTTCTGTGAATCGCGATATGTTCGCGAAGTGATACCTTAATCGGTCAATTTACCTGAATCGGTCAATTATTTCTTCGCGTCCTTCGGTCTCTTGGCGCCATACTTGGAACGTGCCTGTCTTCTCTTGGCTACGCCGGCAGTATCAAGCGTGCCTCTGATGATATGATATCTGGTACCGGGAAGGTCCTTCACACGGCCGCCGCGGATCAGCACAACACTGTGCTCCTGAAGGTTGTGCCCTTCACCCGGAATATAGGACGTAACCTCGATCCCGTTGGAAAGACGTACCCTGGCGATCTTACGCAGAGCAGAGTTCGGCTTCTTCGGTGTAGCCGTCTTTACCGCTGTGCAGACACCTCTCTTCTGCGGTGAAGAAGCGTCCGTAGCTCTTTTCTTCAGAGAGTTAAAGCCCTTCTGAAGAGCAGGAGCCGTAGATTTTTTCACAGATGTCTGTCTGCCCTTTCTTACTAACTGGTTGAATGTTGGCATTCTCTCACCTCCTGTAGGAATTGTGTGGTTGCAAAAATATGTCTCTTCCATATATAATACATGGAGCCGGATTTTGGGTGCAGAAAACATGCACGCCAATCCGCGCAATTCAATATTATACAAATGCATTCCTGCCTTGTCAAGGTTTAAAAACACGGGAGAATTATGATTAGAACATTCCTGAAACCATTTTCTTTTGTCCCGGCGCTGCTGATCATGTATATGATCTATTCCTTTTCTGCCCAGAATGCCGAGCAGTCCTCACAGATGAGCTACCGGGTCAGCTATACCATCGTCAAAACCGCCGACCGCCTGTTTGACGCCGGCCTGGAGGAATGGCAGATCCAGGATTATGCGGTCCGCTATCACAACGTCACGCGCAAAATTGCGCATATGTGCGAATATTTCGCCCTGGCCGTTGCCGTAGCCTTCCCTCTCTATGTATACGGCCTTCATGGCATCTGGCTCATGATCCTTGTCGGAATCATCTGCGTCGGCTTTGCCTGTACCGATGAGTATCACCAGTCCTATGTCGCCGGCAGAGGGCCTTCCATCAAGGATGTCGCAATCGATTCCTTCGGTATTTTCTGGGGAATCATTCTCGTACGCATCATCGGCTGGACCGGGAGGCACACGATTTTCCGGCCGCGCAAAAACCGCAGTGCTGACATTTCCCGCAAGGATCTGGAGCGTCTGCATGCGCAGCAGCAGGAAATCCTCGACGCGCAGCGTGAACTTGCCAGGTCGCAGACGCTTTCCAAAGCCGAACGGCGCCGGCTGCAGAAGGAGGCGGATCTTCTGCGCATGCAGCATGAGTCCGTCTCCCCTGAGGAACCTTACGCGCCCGCGGAAGAGGAGCTCGAGGAACCTGCCTCCGACGTGCTCGCCGACGATATGCCCTTTTCCCGCTTTTTCCGTTGAGCCCGCGCACCTATTCTGCGCCATTTGACTGTACATCCTCTCTTTGCTTTCTTATTCGCTTGCAATTCACATTCATATATGTTATGATGACTCTGCAAATATTAGTATGTTTTTTTCTCACATTATGACATCGTCCTGAAACTATCAGGCGCGGAGGTACCATGACACTTGAAGAAATGAAAAAGAAACGTGAAGAGCGCAGCTACTCCTATTCAATGCTCTCCAACTTTGCGGGCATTCCGATCCCGACGATTCAGAAAATCTTTCACGGGGATACAAAATCCCCACGCTACGACACGCTGCTCGCGCTGGAACGCGCTTTTAACCGAGCGGACAGCATTCACGATTCCGTGATCCATTACGATGAAAAGCGCATCCGTAAAACGAATGCCGCCATTACCGGTGATGACGCCTTTCATGACCGTTTTGTCCGACAGGGGCTTTATACCCTCGAGGATTACCGTTCTCTCCCGGACCAGTGCGAGGTCGAACTGATCGACGGTTTCTTTTATGACATGCACTCTCCCAGAGTTCTCCATCAGCTCATTGTCGGGGAACTCTTCCGGCAGATCGCCAATTTCACCCTGACAAGTGAGATCCAATATACTGCGCTCATGGCGCCAGTCGATGTACAGCTCGGCCCGAATGAGCCCACGATGCTTCATCCTGACATTCTGATCGTCTGCGATCCGGAAAAGGTGCAGAAGCAATGTATTTTCGGGGCACCCGATTTTGTGCTCGAGGTGATCTCCCCCTCCACACAGCGCAAGGACTTCATCATCAAGCTGCATAAATATGAAAGCGCCGGTGTCCGGGAATACTGGATTCTCGATCCTTATCAGGAAAAGCTCCTGATCTATGACTTTAGCCGGACGGACATCCCTGCCATACACGATCTGGACCGTCCGATTCCCGTGAACACCACTGCCGGCGCGCTGTCCATCGATCCGAAGTATATTGCGAAGTGGCTGCACACAAAATGAAGGCGCAATGATAAAAACCGCAGAAGTCCTTTCGACCTCTGCGGTTTTTCGGATCAGTACCCCAGTTCTTCTCCCACAAGAATCACCTTGATCCTTCCATGAATCATGGAAGCGCGGGTGATGACGGCTTCGCAGCAGATGGTATTGGTAAGACATCCGGCGCACCGGCCGGTCTTCGCACAGGGGGTATCGCACCCCAGACGGACCGTGTTTGGCGGTGAAGCCATGTTATGGACCCGGTCGATTCCTTCGCGCACATCACTGACAACCTTATTCATTCCCGCAACCACGATCACCTGCTCAGGTCCGTAAATCAGGTACGCCACCCGATTGCCCCGGCCGTCAATATTGATCAGCTCGCCATCCAGAGTGATCGCATTGGTGCTCATCAGAAAGGTGTCCGCATTGATCTGCAGCGCATTGCATTCCTTCTTTTCCTCCGGCGTATGATAGTTTTCCCGGATGATCAGACGATGACCGGCCCCGGCGATCTTCTCCTTGATCCCCATGTGATCAATGGTCATGGAGCCTCCGTAGGCGACGCTTTTACTGCCCTCTCCGATCAGCTCCAGGATCTTTTCCTGTGCCTTTTCGCTGTTCTCACAGTAGTAGCCTTCCATATGGCGGCTCTCCAGTTTTTTGATGATGGAACGGGCCTGGTTCTCATAAAAGATTTTCTTATAATCCGTCATTGTACATTGAACTCCCTTCTTCCCGGACGCCCGGCTTCATGCCCGGTGCCTGTTTTCATATTTCTTCAGAATATCCATCATCCGGCCGGTGCGCAGGGCGATCTCATCCTTCGCAAAAACTGCGGAACCGGCAACGATCACATTCGCACCGGCGTCCAGCACCATCTCCAGATTGGCCGGACTGATTCCGCCGTCCACCTCGATATCGATGTCACGTCCCTGCTCATCCAGCTTCCGGCGCAGGGCTGCGATCTTGCCGGTCATCTCCGGGATGTATTTCTGTCCGCCGAACCCCGGGTTTACGGTCATCAGAAGAATCATATCTGTCTTGGAAAGTACATGATCGAGTACGCATAAGGGGGTGGCCGGGTTCAGTGCAACGCCGCTTTTCAGGCCCCGGTCACGGATCATGGACAGCACCCGGTCCAGATGCGTACAGGCCTCGGCGTGTACTGTGATCAGATCCGCGCCGCAGTCGGCAAAGTCCTGAATGTAACGCTGCGGATCCTCGATCATCAGATGTACATCGAACACCTTCTTTGTCACCGGCCGCAGGCTTCTGATCACCGGCATTCCAAAGGAAATGCTCGGCACAAAAGCTCCATCCATCACATCGATATGGATATACTGTGCACCGGCCTCGTCGGCTTCCCGCACATCCTGCCCCAGTCGGGTGAAATCCGCCGAAAGAATCGACGGCGACAGAATATAATTTCTCATGGCAAAAACCCCTTTCCTTTCTGCTCATCAATACCTGCGCATCGTCCGCAGTTCCTCCAGAAACGCCGCGTAATTCTCATACCGGATACGCGGGATTTCATTCCGCTCCAACGCTTCCTTTACCGCACATTCCGGTTCGCTGATATGCGCACAGCCCTGGAACCGGCATCGTTCCTCGTAGGGTGCAAACTCCGGATAGCACGCAGATAGTTCTCCGGGAGCCATCTGCGGCAGAAACAGGGATGCAAAGCCCGGCGTATCCAGCAAAAACGCATTTTCTCCGATGCGGAGCAGCTGGGTATGGCGGGTCGTCTGCTTCCCCCGGCGGATCCTGCGGCTGATCTCCCCGACCTCCATGGTACAGTCACCGGCCAGCGCATTGGTCAGCGAAGACTTTCCTACTCCGGACGGACCCGCAAGCATTGTGGTCCTGCCCTGCAGCTGCTCCAGAACCGGTTCCAGCCCTTCCTCCCGAAGGATACTTGCCGCAAATACCTCCGAGCCCGACCTTTCATACCAGGAAGCATAGGTATGAAGCCTCTCCGGACTCACCAGGTCTGCTTTATTCAGCAGAATCCTCACCGGAATGTTCTGCCGGCGCATATAAATCAGATATCGGTCCACCAGATTGAAATTCGGATCGGGATCAGCTGCTGCGATCACCAGAAGCACCTGATCAATATTTGCGGCAGCCGGCCGGATCAGCTGGGAAAAGCGCGACAGGATTTCATCGACGCTGCCTTCCATCTCCTTCTCATCCTGAATGCTGATGCGGACATTATCTCCTACCAGCGGTTTCATTTTCTCCTTGCGGAAGATCCCGCGGGCGCGGCATTCATAAACACCTTCCCCGTTTACGTCTACATAATAGAAGCCTCCCACGCCCCGAATGATCTTACCGGTGACGATCCGCTCCTGTGCCTGTTTCTTCTCTTCGGAATGCTCCTGCATCCGGTTTCTTTCCTTTCTCTGCCTTTTCTAATCTTCTCTTGCAAAGCTGAGCTCATAGGCCACCGATCCGGTCACCTGATCCTGATCATCCAGCGTATACACGTATACCATCCCGGTACTGATCCCGGGGGTCCCTTCCACATTCAGGAAATAGGGGAATACCGTATAGCCCTCGAACAGCTGGGTCGTGGTCTGTCCCTGCAGAAGAACGATCCGCACATGCTGCTGGGAACCGTCATAGCCCTCCGGTGCCTCCAGCTGTGCATTGCATTTCCAGGTGCCTCCCGCCGCTTCCTCAGGCGCTTCGTCCTGCTGCGTTTTCCGGCTTACAATAATCGTCACAGCCGAACCGGTGGCTGCCTCGCTGCCCTCCGGGATGTCCTGGGAGATCACCAGGCCCGGCTCCACCGTATCACTGTCCTCCTCTGTCATGAAGCAGTACAGCCCGAGATCCATGAGTGCCTTCTGCGCATCCGCATAGTACTTTCCGGTCACATTCGGTACGGTCACTGTAGAGCTTGCCTGTCCCTGACTGACGTAGATCGTTACCGTATCGCCGGCGGAAACCGAGGAGCCCGGTCCGGGATTGGTGGTAATCACATACCCCTCCTCCACCGATTCGCTGTATCTTGTGGTATCTACGTAGAACAGCAGCCCCATACTGGACAGCGCTTCCTCCGCTTCCTCCTCGCTCTTTTCCTCCAGGCTCGGCAAGGTCAGCATTTCCAGCGTTCCCGCGCTGAGCCGGTATCCGATGGTCGTATTCACCGCGACCTTACTGCCGGCGCTGACATCCTGCCAGATCACCTGGCCCTTGGGAATCTCCGAAAAGTCTTCTCCCTGATAGGTCGCGCCAAGTCCGATGTCCTTCAGTGCCTTACGGGCATCCTCCTCGCTTTTTCCGGTCAGATCCGGTACCTCCACCATCTGTGCCGTACTCTCGGCCGTAACCGGTGCCTGGGTTCCGGATGCGTCATCGGTGCCCTCACCGGCGGGATGCCCGAACAGGCCGAGGGCCCTGCCCGCGATCCACAGCAGAATCAATCCCGCTGTAACCGCAGCGATAATGCTTACCACCGTTACGATCCGCTCTACCCGGATGCTCATCCCCCTGCGTCTGCGCGAAGTTTTTTCCTTCCTGCGCTGTGGCTTTTCGGGAAGCGCCTCCTCCTCTTCCTCCTCCAGATCATCGAGGTAATCTTCCTCCAGCTCCTCCTCGGGAATTCCTTTTGCCTCCCGGATGTTCTGGTAGCTGCTGGCGTCGTAATAGCTGCCGCCGCCTCCGAAGGGTCTTCCGTCACCGGAAACACTTCCTATTTCTCCCAGGGATCCGGCCGCTCCGGTATTGATGGAACGGTTATACACCGGAAGAGAATTATTTTTGATCTGCCGCATCTCATCCTCGGTCATCAGATGCGTGTGGGCATTCTCATCCACCATCGGAATTTCCACGAAATTTCCGTTGGGATTGACCAGCGATTCCTTCAGGTCCCGGATCAGCTCGCCCATATCACGATAGCGCCTGTCCGGACTCTTCTGCGTGCACTTCAGAATGATCTGCTCCGTGGAGAAGGGCAGGTCCTGAACGTATTTTCTGGGACTTGGGATCTCGTCCTGCAGATGGCGCAGTGCAATCTCCACGGTGCTGTCGCCGTCAAAGGGTACCTTTCCGGTCACCATCTCATAGAAGGTGATCCCCAGTGAATAAATATCACTCTTGGCATCACTGTAGCCTCCGCGGGACTGCTCGGGGGAGCTGTAATGTACAGAGCCCATGGCAATAGAGTTGATCGTGTTCGCACTCGCAGCGCGCGCGATCCCGAAGTCGGCGATTTTCGCCTTCCCGTCCACGGAGATCAGAATATTCTGCGGCTTTACATCCCGGTGAATGATCCCGTTATTATGAGCAGCCTCCAGTCCGGTGGCCACCTGCAGCGCAATGCTCGTCGCCTCGCGCACGGAAAGCATCCCCTTCTTGCCGATGTAGGTTTTCAGCGTGATTCCCTCCACCAGCTCCATCACAATGAAGTTGATGCCGGAATCCTCTCCCACGTCGTACACATTGACAATATTGGCATGCGACAGACCGGCTGCCGACTGAGCTTCCACCCGGAATTTGGACAGAAAATTCTTGTCGTCCCGGAATTCCTGCTTAAGCACCTTCACCGCGGCAAACCGGTTCAGCTTATGATCCTTTACCTTATAAACATCCGCCATCCCTCCGGAGCCGATGCAGCTGATGATCTCATAACGGTTCTGAAGAAAAGCTCCTGATTTCAGCATGCATCACACCTCCTTCCAGTCAGGCCTGGCCAGTATCACGGAAATATTATCAAGGCCTCCATTATGATTGGCGGTATCCACCAGCTCCCGGGCAGCTGCTTCCAGCGAAGGCGCCTGCCTTGTGATCCGGAGGATCTGGTCATCCTCCACCATATTTGTCAGTCCGTCCGAGCACAGAAGGATCACATCCCCGGGATTGAGCGATACATCAAAATAATCGGCTGAGAGCTTCTTCCGGATCCCGATGGCCTGTGTGATCACATTTTTTTCCGGGTGTGTCCGTGCCTGTTCCCGGGTGATCTCTCCCGCGCGCACCATCTCTTCTACCAGAGAATGATCCCGGGTGATCTGCCACATCTTTTCATCCAGCACATACAGCCTGCTGTCCCCGACATTCACCACGTACAGACAGTCATCCACCACACAGGCCGCCACAAGGGTCGTGCCCATTCCCTCCATGGACCTGTCCGCCATGGCATGCTCCACCACAGCCTGGTTGGCTGCATGGACCGCTTCGTCCAGCAGCCGCAGAGGCCTGTGCTCCGCCGCGCTGCTGATCGTGTCCACCATTGCTTCGACTGCATACCTGGAGGCATACTCGCCCGCATTATGTCCGCCCATTCCGTCTGCAACGATCAGAAGGTTCGGCAGGTTGCCGACCGGTTCATCGGATGCATACACGAAATCCTGGTTCATATTTCGTTTTTTTCCGACATCTGTCAGACAGTATGACCTCATGCATCTATCTCCTTGCTGCCGGATGGCGCTGCTGTTTCAGGGCCCATTCCGGCATTGTTTTTCATCTGATATCCTCTGCGCAGCTGTCCGCAGGCTCCGCCGATATCCGTTCCCATCTCGCGGCGCACCGTCACGCTGGCGCCGGCTGCGGCTGCCCTCTTTTGAAAAGCCTCCACATGCGCCCGGTCCGGGCGCTCATACGAGCGTTCCTTTACCGGATTGACCGGGATCAGATTCACATGCGCATGCAGTCCTGCGGCCAGTGCTCCAAGCTTATCCGCATCCTCCATTGTGTCATTCCCGCCCTTTACAAGCGAGTACTCCAGGGTAACTCTTCTTCCGGTAGCTTCAAAATATGCCCGACAGGCCGAAAGCACCTGCTCCAGCGGATAACGCTTCGCAACAGGCATCAGCTCCTGCCGTTTTTCCTGGGTGACCGCATGCAGGGAAAGTGCCAGCGTGATCTGCAGCTTTTCCTGTGCAAGTGCCAGGATCTTATCCGTCAGCCCGCAGGTCGAAACGGTCACCGAGCGCTGTGAAATGTGCAGTCCGTTCTCATCCGTAAGCAGTCGGAGGAAGCGCAGCAGATTCTCATAATTGTCCAGCGGTTCCCCGGTACCCATCACAACCACATTGGATACCCGCTCCCCCGAGAGCGCCTGGATCCGGTAGATCTGTTCAAGCATCTCCGAAGGGCGCAGACTGCGCACCCTCCCTCCGATCGTGGAGGCGCAGAACCGGCACCCCATCGCGCATCCCACCTGGGAGGAGATGCACACGCTGTTGCCATGATGGTAACGCATCAGTACACTCTCGATCACATTCCCGTCGGATAAGGAAAACAGATATTTGCATGTTCCATCCTGCCTGGAGGTCAGCACCTGGACCGGCCTGCACAGGACAAGAGACGCACTGCGCGAAAGCTTTTCCCGCAGTGCCTTCGAAAGGTTGGTCATCTCATCAAAGGAGGAAGCAAGCCGCACATGCATCCACTCATAGAGCTGCCTGGCCCGGAATGGTTTTTCTCCCAGCTGTGTGACAAACGCTTCCAGCTCCGGCAGGGTCATCGATTTGATATCTTCGGGTTTTTCCCCCGTTTTTGCCATGTTCTCTTCCATGCTTTCCTCCGCTGCTGCCCCGGCTGTTCCGGAAGCGCAAAAAGCGCTTCTTACTCCTCCATGCGCCGCAGGCGTGCAATGAAAAAGCCATCGCACTGATGAATACCGGGAAGCAGCTGTATATAACCACCCTTCGTCGTCGCGCTGTGCAGCTGAGCGGGAATATACGGATCGATACTCTCCAGACGGAACGGGAAATAGTTCAGGAACCATTTCAGATTGTTCTGGTTCTCATCCGCCCCGATCGTACAGGTGCTGTAGATCAGCACACCGCCCGGCTTCACATATTCATTGACCACATGCAGAATCTTGCGCTGCAGCCGGATGATCTCATCCTGCTTTGCCTGAGTGATCTTGTACTTGATGTCCTGTTTTTTCCCGATCACGCCCAGACCGGAACAGGGGACATCCGCAAGAACGATATCCGCCTTTCCTCTGTCTCCCGGAACCGCAATCGTCGCATCCTGCACCTTCGCCCGGATGTTGATGGCACCGCTGCGCTCGATCATCTCCTGCATCAGCTTTACCTTCCGCTCGGAGATGTCCCTTGCCTCCACATATCCGGAGCCCTGCAGCTTCTGCGCCAGATGCATGCTCTTTCCTCCCGGGGCTGCACATACATCAATGCAGGTATCTCCCCAGTTCGGCGCCGCGGCCTCTCCGGCCAGCATGGAGCTTACATCCTGCACCTGAATCCAGCCGTCCCGGAATGCGTTCACTGCCTGCAGATAATTGTATCCCCGGATCTCAAGGGCATAATCCAGATAGGGATGCTCCTTTACCTCGATCTCCTGTGCCTGCAGGCTCTCAATAATTTCTTCTTTGGAAGCTCTGCGCAGATCACAGCGGACAAAGGTACCCTTCTCCTCCATGAAGCTGCGGCAGATCTTCTCCGTGGCCGCTACTCCGAACTGCCCCATCCACTTGCGCAGAATCCACACCGGCATGGAATAGGTAACGGACAGATATTTTTCCGGATCCTCTGCCGGATCGGGCCAGACGATACGGTCCATCTCACGCGCCGCGGTGCGGAGCACTCCGTTGACAAACCCCTTCAGATTATAAAAACCATGGCGGGCAGCGATCTTCACCGCCTCATTGCATACCGCACTGTCCGGGACACTGTCCATATAGCGCAGCTGATACACGGACATCCGCAGAAGATTGCGGATCAGCGGCTTCATATTATATACCGGGACTTTTGAAAAGGATTCGATCACAAAGTCCAGCAGAAGCATATTTTCCAGAGTGCCTTCCGTGACCCGGCTGATAAACGCCCGGTCGCGCTTGGGCAGATACTGATATTTATCCAGAACCTCCCGCAAAACCACATGGCTGTACGCACCGTCCTCGGTGATTTCCATGAGGATTCCCAGGATCACCTCTCTCAGATTCACAACACTGCTCACTTGGCGTTCTCCCTTTCCTTATATGATCTGTCAGTATATGATCTGTCTGTTCCGAATATGCTGTTCTATCTGCGCGAACGTCTCTGGCTCAGAAGGATCAGACGCAGCAGCTGCAGAAGCGATGATGCAAGCGCCGCAACATAGGTCATCGCTGCCGCGCGCAGCACCTGCCTTCCGCCCTGCAGCTCCTCCTCCGGCAGAATGTGATTCTGCTCAAGACAGCGAAGAGCCCGTGCGGACGCATCGAATTCCACCGGCAGCGTCACGAGCTGGAACACCACCGCAAGGCAGAACAGCACGATACCGACCGTCGTCAGGATTCTGATGGAAAAAATCAGGCCTGCAATGAAAACCGGCCAGGCCAGCTGTGAGCCGATGTTTGCCGCCGGCACCAGGGTGCTGCGCAGCACCAGAGGCCCGTATCCGTCCCGATCCTGTGCAGCATGCCCGCATTCATGCGCTGCAACACTGATCGCCGCCACAGAGGGTGAGCGGAAGGTACTGTCGGAAAGCCGCAGCGTTTTACTCCTCGGATCGTAATGATCCGTCAGGCTGCCGGATACATGCTCGATCGCCACATTATAGATTCCGAAGCTGTGCAGCACCCGCTCCGCCGCTTCCATCCCGGTCAGACCGGTCGACGAGCGCACCTGGTTGTACCGGCTGAACGTACTGTTCACCCGTGCGGAAGCAATCATGGTCAGCGCCAGCCCCGCAAGGGCCAGCAGATAGGTCCAGTCAAACATCAGTCCTCCGCGAAACAATCCCCTGCCTCCGTAATAATAGGCATTCGCCAGCATCATCTGCAACGACATTTCGCCACCTCACTTCCCATCACACCTGACATCTGCAGGATATATCCAACCTCTTTCGCTGCCAAATGGCAATTACACATCTTCTGCTGCCGAATGGTCACGGCCCAGCACCGTGCCCGGACGGATACTGCAGCCGCGCAGGAACGCACCTGCCTCCATCCGCTTTTTCCCCTCCAGCTGCAGCTCACGGATCAGGATGCCGCTTTTTCCGGCCTTCACCAAAATCCCGTCTTCCTCTGCCGCAAGTACAGTGCCGGGCAGCGCTTTCTCGTCTTCCTCCGACATCACGTCCCGAACTGCGACGCTCCAGATCTTCAGCTGCTTCCCGTCCAGCCAGGTGAAAGCGCCCGGCCAGGGCAGAAGACCGCGAATCCTGCAGTCGAGGCTGTGGCCATCCATACTCCAGTCGACCTCTCCGTCCTTTCTTGAGAGCATCGCGGCATACGGGGTCGGGCTTTGCTCCGGCTGATGGATCGGAGTGATCTTATCCTCCTCCAGGCCCTCCAGCGTACGGATGAGCAAGCTTGCTCCGATCGCACTGAGACGTTCAAACAGACTGCCGGCCGTTTCATCCGCAGCGATGGGGGTAGCCTCCTGCAGCAGAATATCTCCGGTATCCACGCCCTCGTCCATCCGCATGGTCGTAATGCCGGTGTTGCTCTCTCCATCAATGATCGCCCACTGTATCGGCGCCGCACCGCGGTATTTCGGGAGCAGTGATCCATGCACATTCACACAGCCATACCTGGGCAGTTCCAGGATCTCCTTCGGAATGATCTGGCCAAAGGCCACGACCACGATCACATCCGGATTCAGATCCCGCAGAAACACCAGGTTCTCCGAATCACGAATCCGTTTGGGCTGATATACCGGAACACCGTGTGCAACTGCACACTGCTTTACCGCCGGGGGAGTAAGCTCCCCCTTGCGGCCCTTGGGCTTGTCCGGCTGCGTAAACACTGCAAGAACCGTATAGTTCGAGTTCAGGAGCGCTTCAAGTGTACCCACGGCAAAGTCCGGCGTTCCCATAAACACTACATTCTTCAAGTTTCCTCCGCCTCCTCCTGTGCTTCTTCGTCCGGGGCATTCTCTACCTCATACAGATCACCGTTCACCCGGGTGACGTACATCACGCCCTCGAGGTGATCCAGCTCATGGCAGATGGCCCGCGCCAGAAGCTCGGTTCCTTCGATTTCAAACGGCTGCATGTCCAGGTCCTGCGCCTGTGCCTTCACATAGTTCGGCCTGGTCACATCTCCCGCCTTCCCCGGCACACTCAGGCAGCCCTCCTGCCCGGTCTGTTCACCGGACTGCTCGACGATTCTGGGATTGATCATGACGATCGGGCCTTCCCCGACATCGATCACGACGATGCGGCGCAGCACGCCCACCTGCGGCGCGGCCAGCCCTACCCCCTCTGCCTGGTACATCGTCTCAAGCATGTCATCCACCAGCTCACGCAGCCGGGGCGTCATCTCCTTCACTTCTTTGCATTTCTTTTCCAGTACTGCATCTCCCAGCGTTCTGATCTGTCGAAGCGCCATGTATTCTTTCCTCCGTCTGAATTGTATTTTCATTCATAAATTACGCTCACCGGGCGGTAGCCTTCATTGACCGCAATATAGGCCTCCAGGCACTCCCTGATTCGCTCGAGTACTGCGCGGTCCGGCCCCTTCAGGTAAAGGACCTTCCGGTACTGGTCCTGGACCTTCGCGATGGTCTCGTCCGCCGGGCCGAGCACTTCCACTGCGCTCTCCCCGCACTCTGACGTTTCCGGTGATGCAAGTCTCGACACGATGCGGCGCGCATATCGTCCAAGATATTCTGCCGCCAGTTCAAGCTGCTTTTCATCCTCACAGCGCAGATGCACTGCGATCAGCTGTCCTGCCGGCGGATAGCCTCCCACGATACGGTAGGACAATTCTTCCTCGTAAAAGCGCCGGTAATCCTGAGAAGCAGCACATACGATGGCATAGTTTTCGGGAGCGTAGGTCTGCACGATCACTTTTCCCGGCTTACTGGCCCTTCCGGCCCGCCCCGCCGCCTGAGTGATCAGCTGGAACGTCCGCTCTCCCGCCCGGAAATCCGGCACATACAAAGAAAGGTCAGCCGCAAGGATCCCCACCAGCGTAACCTCCGGAAAATCATGCCCCTTGACGATCATCTGCGTTCCGATCAGGATGTCCGCCTCATGGGAAGCGAATGCACCAAGCAGCCGGTCATAGGCATCCTTTTTCCGGGTCGTATCCATGTCCATTCTCAGGATCCGTGCATCCGGAAACAGCTTTGCCGTCTCCTCCTCGATCTGCTCCGTCCCGGCCTTGAAGGACCGTAAAAATCCCGATCCGCACGCCGGACACTGCACGCTTTGCGGCTGTGAATACCCGCAGTAATGGCAGATCATCCTTCCGTTTTTGTGCAGCGACAGGGACACATCGCAGTGCGGACACCGGATCACATGACCGCAACTGCGGCAGGATACAAATCCCGCATAGCCGCGTCTGTTCAAAAACAGCATGACCTGCTCTTTCCGGTCCAGCCTTACACGGATCTCCTCCTGCAGCTGCGTACTCAAAATGCTCCGGTTGCCGCTTCGCAGCTCCTCGCGCAGATCCACGATCTTTGCGCGGGGCAGACTGCCGCCATTGATGCGCTCTGGAAGCTCCAGCAGCGTATATTCTCCGTTTTGCGCAGCAAAATATGCTGCCATCGAGGGGGTCGCCGAACCCAGCACCAGCGCGGCGCCTTCTATCTCAGCGCGCATCTGCGCCACCTCACGGGCATGATAGCGCGGTACACTTTCGCTCTGGTAAGCCCCCTCCTGTTCCTCATCGATCACAATGATTCCAAGATTGGAAAAGGGCACAAACAGCGCCGAGCGCGGACCGATCATAATGTCGATCTCCCCCCTGCGGGCCCGCTCATACTGATCGTAGCGCTCCCCCTCCGACAGGCGGGAATGGATAAACGAGACCCGGTCACCGAAGCGCCGCCGGAAACGCATCACCGTCTGCCAGGTGAGCGAGATCTCGGGGATGAGCATGATCGCACTCTTTCCCTGCTGCTGCGCATGGGCAATGAGCTCCATATACACCGCAGTCTTCCCGCTTCCGGTCACCCCGTGGATCAGGTACCGGCATCCGGAGCCACTTTCCCCGCCGGTCCCGTTTTCTCTCCCGTTCCCGTTTTCCCTGCTCCATGCAAGATCCATCTCCGCGCAGATCCGGTCGGCAATCGAGCGCTGGCGCTGTGTCAGCTTCACCGTTTCTGCATCTGTGCGCTCATCTGCTCCCTTGACGGTAGGATTGCGCCGGGAAACTTCCGAAACGACTTCCAGAATTCCCGCCTCCTCGAGCGCTTTCACAGTATTCGCACTGATCCCAAGCTTCTCACGGGCAAGCTCCAGCGGAAGCACCGGATCCTCTAAAAGGGCTCCGAGCAGTCTTTCTCTTGCGCTCTGATGCTTTTTCCGATACAGCGCAAGCTGCTGCTGCCCTGCATCCCTTCCGATCCGGCATTTCAGATACTGCCGCTGCCTGGACCGGATTTTTCTGCGCACCGGAAACACCGTGCGCAGCGCCTGGACCATGGTGGCGCCATAGCGTTTCCGAATCCCGGCAGAGAGTGACACCAGGCGTGCCTCCTCATCCAGCCCGTCTGTGATCACCGTGCGGATCTCCTTCAGCTTATCGGGGTCGTAGGAAGCCTTTTCCCCGATGGATATTACATATCCGCGCAGGATCCTGTTTCCCTTTCCAAACGGAACCTCAACCACGCTCCCGACACCGATCTGCGAAGAAAGCGCCTCCGGGATCCGGTATTCAAAGCTGCGGTCCAGGTTCTCACCTGCGATATCTACAACGATCTTTGCGTATCTTTCCTCCATGTGCTCCTTTTGGGCGGAGACGCTCACGCCTCCTCCAGAATCTCCCGGATCAGCACCCGCTCATCCATCGGGTATTTCTTCCCACAGATCTCCTGATAATCCTCATGTCCTTTTCCGGCAAGCACCACGATATCGCCGGGTTCTCCGTTCCGGATCGCATAGCGGATCGCGTCCTTCCGGTCCGGGATCCGCACATATTTTCCGTCGGTTTTGCTGATCCCGGTAATAATATCATCAATAATCGCATCCGGCTCCTCGTAGCGCGGGTTGTCCGATGTAATGATCGTCAGGTCCGCAAGCTTCCCGGACACCTCACCCATCTCATAGCGGCGCAGCTTCGAGCGGTTGCCGCCGCACCCGAACAGGCACACGAGCCGGTGCGGGTGATATTCTCTCAGCGTTGTAAGCAGGCTCTCGAGTGCCATGGCATTATGGGCATAGTCGATCATCAGCGTAAATGCATCCGACACCTTCACCATCTCCACGCGGCCCTTCACCTTTGCCTGGCCGAGGGCCTGAAGAATGGCCTGCTCACTGATCCGGAAATGCCGGCACACGGCGATCGCCGCCAGGGAATTGTACACACTGAACATCCCGGGAATATCGATCTCCACATCCAGTTCCATTTTCCCGGCCACGTGATAGGCAACGCCAAGGTAACCCGGACCGCTTGTCAGATGCGGGTCCACTGCACGCAGATCGGCGTTCTCCCCGCGTCCGAAGGTCTCCACACTGCAGGTGTGCCCCTTCAGCATTTCCTCCAGATGGGGATCATCCGCATTAAAGATGCCCAGACGGCACTGCCTGAACAGCCTGCGCTTGCAGTCCAGATAGTCCTCAAAGCTCGCATGCTCCGCAGGTCCGATGTGGTCCGGCTCGATGTTCGTAAAGATCCCGATCTCGAACGGGATCCCCGCCGTACGGTCCAGCATCAGTGCCTGGGAGGACACCTCCATCACACAGGTGTCACAGCCGGCTTCGAGCATCTCGGCAAAGTATTCCTGAATCGTCACCGATTCGGGCGTCGTGTTCTCGGAATGAATCACCCGCTTCCCGGTAATGCACTCGATCGTCCCGATCAGGCCCACATGATAGCCTGCACCCTCGAGGATCGAACGGACCATATAGGTCGTCGTGGTCTTTCCCTTCGTTCCGGTGATGCCGATCACCTTCAGCTTCTCACCCGGATAGCCGTACCAGGCCGCCGCGATCAGTGCCATGGCATACCGGCTGTTTTTCACCAAAACCACGGTCACCGTTTCCGGCACCTCCACGCTCTCCTCCACAACGATCACGGCAGCACCCCTGGATGCAACCTCCGCAGCATACCGATGGCCATCCACCACCGCACCGCGGATACAGAAAAACAGGTCCCCTTCCTTTATCTTACGGCTGTCATTTTCGATTCCCGCGACCATCGGATCGGACGGTCCCTGCAGGATCGTATATTCCAGCCTTTCCAGCAAAGCAGATAACTTCATCATGAATTCTGAACCAGCCGAAGCCTGGCGCCCCGGCACTCCTTTCCTCATTTGGGCCGGACAGGCAGATTCCACCCGTCCGGTACACTTAGACACAATATTATACCATTGGAGAAAATGGTTCACAAGTACAGAATTTGTGGTATACTATGGGAACGCTTTAAAAGGAGTATAAACCCAGTTATGAATAAAAAAGAAATCGCTGAAATCAAAAAACAGTATACGCCGAAGAACTGTGCCATCACGCGCATCTGCGGCTGCTATGTGAACGCAGAGAAGGAAAAGCTGGCAACCTTTTCCCAGTCGTTTCTGACTCTCCCGGAGGAGGAAATGTACAAGTATTTCGAGCTGCTGCGCAAAGCGCTCTCCGGTACGATCGGAAAGACCCTGCACACACTGGAGTTTCCTCTGCAGAGTGAGGAGGCTGTTCTGGAAGGGATCGCTGCAGCGCAGGCCTCTTCCTCTGACTTGCTTTCCCGCTCCGGCACTGAGCCGGCCGCCTTACAGCAGTACATCCCACAGGAGCATCTCCCGCAGGAAGATGCCCCACAGGA
>CAMOSN010000041.1 GCA_946624935.1 uncultured Lachnospiraceae bacterium
ACATATACTATTATGATCAGGTCTGCCGCATGACCTCCATTGCATGTTCCAGATCCCCCAGAAATGCATTGATCAGGGGAGACACGTCTTCGATTTCCCACGTTACAGAATCATTTACCATTTCGATGTCGGCCGGAAACTGTGCAGGGGCGGCATTTTCCTGCAGGGCTTCGATCAGAAGCCGGGCGGTCTGGTCGGACAGCTCTTCGCTTCCGCTTGTGATCGATTCGGTGGTGCCGGCGAAGGCGAGAAGCTTCTCGTGATATGCTGAAAGCACTTTTTCCATGTCGATACTGGTGATCTGAAGTTTCATCGCAGCGCGATCACCGGAAATCTTACATTCCTTCAATTCCCACGCGAACAGTTCTGCGACTGTTTCAAAAAAGATTCGGTCGGCTTTTGGTCCGAAGGAAGCACTTCCGGTTGCGAACAGATCATTTGCTCCCAGATATTCGATCCAGCCGTCCGCATCCAGGGATGCAAAGCTTTCCATGTAAAGGGTGAAAACCTCCTCCGGGGAGAGGATATAGGGACTCTTCAGCCATGAGGAGAGGCCGCCCATGATCTGATCACGGTCATCCTGATCCATCTGAAGGACCCATTTGTGGTTTTCGAGGGTCAGCTGAAAGTGCGCAGAGGTCTGTGCGGTATCGTATTGATTGTCAGTCAGGGTGCTTCGAAGCAGCTGAAAATAATCGGTGAAATATGCACGTTTACTGGATGGATTATGAAGATCGATCCATCTGGAGGTCATTTGAAGGCACAGATCATGTGCCAGTGCATGGGTATCAAGATTGGAAATCCGGACGGTGACTGTGGCGGTGTCACCAAAGATCTGTTCATCTGTGATCTCGTATTGAAAGCGCTCAAAGAAAAGGCGCACAGCATCAAAAGCAGCATCCTCATCCTGTTCGGTAATCTGCTGATCTGAAAGGGCCTTGTAGGTGATAAAACTGCGTATGGTCTCTTCATCCATTTCCTGAATCCGATCGAGGGTTTCCCGAACGGTAGTGGATGGCCGTCCGGCCTGTGCATGAAAAGAGGATGCAGCCACCATCAGGATCACGATCTGGAGAAAGAGGATTAAGGGCAGTCCAATGATAAAGCGCTTATGGCGTGTTTTGTGGCGGAACAGATACATGCCGGCAATCGAACCGACGCTTCCGCCCACGGCAGCGATCAGAAATAAAGATCGCTCCGAAATACGGTACTTATCCTTTCTGGCACGCTGTTTATCGAGAAACATCGAAAGAAGCCCGGCCAGATTGATCAGGATAAGATACCCGATCAATAGTTTCATATCTTTCCTTTCTTCCCCTGTAAAAGGTATTTTATCGAAAAACATGAAAAAAGTCAAATATTCCGCGAAGAATCAACGATTTTATGCTTCGAATATCTTCGATCATTCAGGAAAGACAGGGTTTGATGAGCTTTCACAATGTCTTCACAATTTCTTCCTGTCAATTTTAAAAGCAGTATGCTATGATATTCAGCATCAGATAAAACGGGTTTGCTGTGTGGAGCTCACGATCAGAGAGCCCAGTCAGCTTTGACAGGAGTATCATGAATAAAGGGGCAGCCGTAGTTCTCGCACTGCTGATCGCCGGATCGGCAGGCAGTTATGGATATTATTACTACAACATCAGAGCACTAAACAGTGATTCGGCAGCAGCAGGCGGACTGCGGGTGTTTGCCGCTTCCGTGCGCAGCCTGAGCGACCATGCCGACAGCAGCGGGAGAATTCAGCGCTACGGCGGTGAGATCGAACCACAGACGACCTGGAGTGCGACAAGAGAGCCTGATCAGGAGATCGAGAAGACCTATGTTGAGGTCGGGGATGAGGTGAAGGTCGGCACGAAGTTGTTTACGTATGACCGAAGTGCCCTGGAAAACAGTCTGGAGCAGAAGGATATTGATATTGAAAAAAAGCAGATCGAGCTGATTTCCGAGAAAAAGGCGCTGGAGGATGATAAAAGAAGCCTGAATACCATAAAAACTGCAGAGGAGCGGGCAGAGCTGACCATCTCGATCGCACAGCAGGAAAACACGATCAAGTCGGACGAGTTTGATATTAAGCAGAAGCAGATCGAACGGGATAAGATCGAAGCCAGTCTGAAAAATACCGATGTTTACAGCGAGATGGCAGGAATCGTCCGTTCTATTTCGGTAAGCTCCGGCAACAGCAATTCCGATTCGGACACCTACATCACCATCATGGCGGAAGGGGATTTCCGGGTAAAGGCGAAGCTGAATGAGCAGAATGTTTCTGAGGTGGCGCTGGGGGACAAAATGCTTGTATATTCCCGTGCGGACGAAAGCAGGGTTTATACCGGTACCGTTACGGAAATGGACACGTTTACGACGCAGTCCGACAGCGAGAACAGCAGTTACTATTCTTTTTCCGGGTCGTCCGACAGTGCACTCAGCGCGACCAACTATTCCTTTTATGTAACGCTCGGGGAGGCTTCGGGACTTCTCCTGGGTGAGCACGTCTATCTGGAAAAGGACGAAGGGCAGCTGGAAAAGCGGGAAGGAATATGGCTGGATGAAGCGTACCTGGTGCCCGGCGAGGATGGAATGTACTATGTATGGGCCGAAACGGCCAGACATTCCCTGGAGCTGCGCCTTGTGGTGCCGGGAGAATATGATGCCCTGCTGGGACGGTACGAGATCACTTCGGGCCTTACAATGGAGGATTATATTGCCTATCCGATGGATTATATGAAAGAAGGTCAGGCAGTTACCCGGGTCGATTACGAAGCAGCCAAAGCCGATGACGGCGCAGCGGAACTCGATGGCGGAACGGCGGGACCCGACGATGGGGCAGCGGAACCCGGTGACGGATCAGCGGAAACCGATGATGGAGCAACGGAAGATGATACTGAAGCTTGAGCATATCTATAAGGATTATGTGCAGGGCAGGCTGGTCGTGCCGGCCCTGAAGGACATTAATCTTTCCATAAACGAAGGAGAATATGTTGCGATCATGGGGCCGTCCGGTTCCGGAAAGTCTACGCTGATGAATATCATCGGCTGCCTGGACCGCCCGACCTCCGGACGTTATTTTCTGGCCGGACAGAATGTCCTGGCCTGCGATGAGAAGCGTATGTCCTCCATACGCCTGAACAATCTTGGCTTTGTATTTCAGAACTTTCAGCTGCTTGCAAGGCAGTCTGCACTGGAGAACGTGGCCCTTCCGCTGATTTACGCCGGCGTGAAGCGGCATGAACGGATCATCCGGGCAGAGAATGCCCTTCGCATGGTCGGTCTCGGGGACCGGATGGATTTTAATCCGAACCAGCTTTCCGGCGGCCAGAAGCAGCGTGTGGCGATTGCGCGGGCGATGGTCAATCATCCGAAGATTCTTCTGGCGGATGAACCGACCGGGGCACTGGATTCGAGGTCGAGCAGACAGCTGATGGATCTGTTTGCCAGGCTGAATGCAGGGGGGACTACGATCATTATGATCACGCATGCACCGGAGATCGCAGCGTATGCCAGAAGAGTCGTTGATATTTTTGACGGCAGGATTTCGGAACGGATATAGGATTAGGAGGGTTGACGGTTGAAAATCAAAACACTGTTGATTTCCCTCGGCGTAGGAGCACTGGTGGCCGGCGGGGGAGTGCTGGCGGCCAGACAGGCAGCGATCCGAAGCAGAAAGAGTGTAGAAGTGATGCCGGTTGTGAATGCGGATCTCACACTTCAATATGCGTCCTGGGGGTTTGATTCAGAGGATTCCATGTACGGGACCATCGTATCGAAGGACACTCAGACGGTGAACCTGAGCATCGGAAACGGACAGACGTTAAAGAGTGTGAATGTTTCTGAGGGGGATGAGGTCAAGACCGGCGACGTACTGATGGAATATGATGTGCGCAAAAAGCTCCTGGAACGGGAGGCGCATGATCTTTCTCTGCAGCTTTCCAGAATCGGGCTGCAGCGTCTGGAAAACGAGCTGGAGGAGATCCGGAGGAAGAATCCCGGTCTGTTCGTGGATATCGAGCAGGCGCAGATGACCTCCTCGGCGGACGTGCTTTCTGTGGAGGATGCGGTGGAGGAGCTTGAGACAGAGACGGAAGAAGAAAGCGAAACCGGGCTGTCTCTTCTTCTGGATGACTGGCTGGTGGAACCGGCAGGGCTGGATCTGTATGAACAGCTTTTGCAGGATGCCACAGGGAATATCCTTCAGACGCAGGATCTGCCGGATGGTATCTCCGGTATCACCGGTGGCGGTGATGCCGTTTCCGATGCAACGGACGATCTGACCGGGGATCTGCCCGACGGGATCCTGGGGGAAGGCTCCGGCACCGGCGGAACCTCTCTGTTTGATGCGGTGGAAAACAGCTCCGATCCGGCAGCGGCACGCGGCGAAGCGAATACGAGCGGAGATACGACCGGAGAAACGACCGTGTCAGAGGATATAAGCGGAGTACCGGAAGGGGAAGATGGATCTGCCGGATCGCAGGACACGGATGTGCTCGATGGCTCGGATGCTGCGGACCTGCTCGATGGCTCGGATGCTGTGGATGTGATCGGCGGCCAGGATGACCAGGCGCTCCCCGCAGAGGATGTCCTCCCGGATGAGGAGGTGGAGGACGGGTTCATCGTTCCCGAAGACGGTGACCTTCCGGAGGGCGAAGATGCCTTTATCGACGGTGAGGTCCTGCCGGACGTGGAGGATGGCTTTGCGGATGAGTCTGTTCTGGATGTGGAGGATGAGACCGGCTTCCCGGAGGATACCATCGAGGATGGGGAAACCGAAGAAGAGGATGATTTATCCGAGCTGGATCAGAAGATCCATGAGGCCACGGATTTTTCTGTTACACCTTCTGATACGGATGTGATCGGGACTGATGAAGATGCCCTTGATGGGGAATCGACAACGGATCTGTCGGAGGAGAGCGGAATCATTCAGGATAATCTGCGCATCTTCCTGCGGGTGGTCAATCTGCTTACCCGCCAGTATACGGAGAATCCTGCGACACTCAAAAGCGATGACCTTGAGCAGGCAAGGCTTCTTTATCAGAGTGCGCTGGCCAGGGAGGAGATGATCCGCCCGTTCCTGGATGCCTTCGGAGAGTCGAGAAGTGTACCGCTGTATGTTCCGGGAACGGACACCCTCAGGGCGCTGAAGGAGATGGAAGATAAATACAGCGACTTCGATGCTTCCGATACGCTCAAGGCGCTGCATCAGGCTTATGCCAATTATCTGTTTTACCGGCTCTGGTACCAGATGAATCTTCTGGAAAATGCAATGAATAAGGATCTGGCCAAGGTCACCACAGAGGAAGCGGTTCAGTTTCAGGACATGATCCGGGAAGTGACGGATTCCTATTATGAGCTGTATTTCTTCTGGCGGTATCTGAAGCAGAGTGTACCGAAGCTCGCCGAGAGCAGTAAGCTTTATGAGCCGCTTCCGGAGGTGTACCTGGATGAGCTGAAGGCATCGCTGATTTCTTTCGTGTCCAATGGCAAGGATAAGATCGATGAGGACCTGTTCGAGACATATCCGATTCTCGGAAGGGGATATAAGGGAAAGCTCTCCATTCTTGTGGACCGTCTGTTTGACAATTCGCTCCTGGAGCTGGACGAGTACGAGGAGGAGACGGAAGACTTTACGGAAGATTTCGATGATTTCGGAGATGACGGAGGCGATGACGCCGAGACGGCGCAGGAGCTTCGCGACATGTTCTTTGACAAGCTGATGGCGATCCGTTCCCAGCGTCTTTCGATTCGTCAGGGTGAGCTTGACCTGAAGAAGGATGACGAGGCAATCGAAAAGGCAACGGTACGTGCTTCTCTTGATGGTGTGGTGCGTTCCGCCGGAACCATGGAGGAAGGGACAAGTTCCACGGAAGCCTTTATTGTGGTCGCCGGGGAAATGGGTATGTATGCGGTCGGCAGCGTCAGCGAGATGGACCGTGATACGATTGCGATCGGAGATGTGGTAACCGGTACCTGTGAGGATACCGGACAGGAATTCACCGCGACTGTGACAGAGGTCCTGGATTATCCGACCACGGGGGACGATGATTTCTACTTCTACAGCTCTTCGACAGAGCTGACCAACTCCAATGCCTCCCAATATCAGTTTTACGCTTATATTGAGGATACGACCGGAGTGGAAGAGGGGTATGCGACGCTTTCTCTCCAGAAGGAACAGGAGGCGCAGACCGGAATCATGCTGGAGGATTACTTCGTCCGGGAGGAGGACTTCGGGAATTACTATGTATACATCCGGGGAGAAGACGGAAGAATTAAGAAGCAGTATGTAAAGGTCGGGAAGGGATCCATGTTCGGTTCCGGGAAAAACATCATTGAAGGACTGGACTATGAGGATCTGATCGCTTTCCCGGCGGACAATATCCGGGAAGGGGATCCGACAACAGAGGTCGACTTCCTGGAGGATATTTACTACTGATTGAAATGAGGTGACTGCTTTGCTGGAAAACATCAGGCTGTCCTTTCAGGGCATATGGTCTCATAAAATGCGATCCCTGCTCACAATGCTTGGAATCATCATCGGAATCGCTTCCATCATGGCGATCGTTTCCACGATCAAGGGGACGAATGATCAGATCAAGGAACAGCTGATCGGTTCCGGCAGAAATACGGTAAATGTACAGCTCAAGCAGGGAGGAAGGGATTATTCCGATGATTTTTCCTCTTCCTCATCGTCCTCCTCCACACCGCAGGTCTCGCAGGATGCACTGGATCAGATTCTTTCACTGAAGGAAGTGGAAAATGTGACGGCCTATGTTTCGGGTTATCCGGGAGAAGGTATTTTTTACGGAGCAGACGGGATCAGCAATGCGACCATTTATGGCATTGATCTGGCTTATCTGGACACAATGGGATATACGATCTGGTACGGAAGAGGATTTCTTCCCGCGGATTATGAGAGCTACCGCAACGTGATCCTGCTGGACCAGACTGCGGCCTCGAAGCTTTTCGGAAAAGAGGATCCTCTGGGAAAATCGGTAGAGATCTCCGGAATTCCTTTTACCATCATCGGGATCATTGCCCAGCAGAAGGTGCAGGTCACGCAGATCAATTCGGTGGAGGACTATTATTCCAACCTGTCCGATTCCGAGGGACAGCTGTTCATTCCGAAGGCGAGCTGGCCGCTGCTGTTTCAGTATGATGTGGTGGAAAATGTAACGGTAAAGGCCGTGAATACGGATGCCATGACGAGAGCCGGCCAGAAGGCGGCGCAGATTCTGAACAGTTATCTTCCGGATTCCAGTTCGGCGACCGCCGCGAAATACAGTGCGGAAAACCTCCTGGAGCAGACGGCCAGCAAGCAGGCACTGGCCACGGCCACTCAGCGTCAGCTCATTCTGGTTGCACTGATCTCCCTTCTGGTGGGAGGTATCGGCGTCATGAACATCATGCTGGTGTCGGTGACCGAGCGTATCAGCGAGATCGGCCTGAAGAAGGCGATCGGTGCCCCCAAAAGTGCGATCCTTGCCCAGTTTCTTACCGAGGCGGCAGTGCTGACCAGCATGGGAGGCATCCTCGGAGTGATTTCCGGGATCGTCGTATCCCAGATCATTCACAGAGTATACGGCCTGGCAGTCGGGATCGATGTGACCTTCTCCGCAATTGCAGTGATCGTATCGATGGGAATCGGACTGATCTTCGGCTTTTTCCCGTCCGTGCGGGCAGCCAATATGGATCCGATCGAAGCGCTGCGCAGAGAGTAAAAGCGGACGGGACCTCCTATCTCTTGCGTCCTGCCGGAATGAAGAAAAACCCCCAAACAGAGAAGCGTTCCCTGTTTGAGGGTTTCTTTTCTTTCTCGTTTGAGGGTTTTCTTTTTTATTCGTCCCAAAGATGCAGTGCTTCATGCAGCAGAGCATTGCCTTCTTCGAATTTGGCGGCGGCCTCGCGGATCTTTGCTGCGATGGCGTTCCTGCCTTCTGCCTCTATGCGGCCGGCTACATCCAGCAGCTCTTCCATGTGGTGCGCATTGTGATCGTACATGTAGCACAGGAGTGCCTGGGATTTGTCCATTCCGTCCCCCGCGTGATGATGGTCATGGGGAGCGGCATGGTCATGTTCGTGTTTATGCTCGTGATCGTGGTGATGATCGCCGTGAGCGATCGGGTTGCCGTTTTCGTCTGTCAGTAAATGCATATTTGGATCCTCCTTGTAATCATTAAGCCTGTGCTCAGTATAATTGTTTTTTTTCCGGGGCGCAAGAAATAATTTAATCTGTAAAGCTTCTCGTCTTCATCGGAAAAGTCAAGAAATTGCTTGAGTGAGAGGATGGTGAGGTGATACGATACGAAAGAAAGAATTCGTTCAGATTCCTGTGAATAAAGTATTCCGTCAGATCTCGGCGGTGGAATGGAGTATGATTATGATGAAGAAAGAATCCATGATTCGTTTTGCAGCAGTTGGAACCAGTAAGATCATGGACCTGATGCAGGAGGCCATGCGCCTGACGCAGGGCGTGGAGTGCCGTGTGATCGTATCCAGGGACCTGGAGCGCGGAAAAGCATACGCCGTGAAGGCGGGCGTTCCCGAGGCCAGTGATGATTATGAGGCTGTGTGCCGAAGAGAGGACATCGATGCGGTTTACATCGCAAGCCCGAATGCCTGTCATGTGGAACAGGCACTGACTGCGCTTCGCAGCGGAAAGCACGTTGTGGTGGAGAAGCCCACAGCGGTGACGGAGGCGGAGGTCCGGCTTCTGAAAGAAACAGCCAAAGCAAACAATGTGTACTTTTTTGAGGCGATCACAACACTGTTCATGCCGAATTATCTCGTGTTGAAGGAAAAGTTTCCGCGCCTGGGGAAGATCCTCAGCGTTGAAATGTGCTATGGTCAGTATTCTTCGAAAATGGAAGAGTACAAAAGCGGAAAGATCCCCAGCAGCTTCAGCACGAAAATGGCCGGAGGGGCGCTCAATGATATGGGCATCTACTGCATCCATCCCGCGCTGGATCTGTTTGGAATGCCGGACGAGATCAGCTACCACGCGGTGGAGGGAACCGACGGGATCGATCTGGAGGGCGTCCTGCAGGTGCGCTGGGGAGAACTGAAGGGAGTGCTCCGCGCGTCTAAAGTGCGCAACGTGGCGAGCGGCCTTCGGATTCTCGGCGAAAACGGGTATCTTGTCGAGGACGGGCCGATGAATGATTTCGCCACCTGCGCAGCCCTGCTGGATGGAACGCTTTCGTTTGTCGAGCTGCAGCATGGGGAGAACCGTATGCTGTATGAACTTGCCGCCTTCCGGGATGCAATACTGGCGCAGGACGATGCCTTCTTCGAAAAGATGGCCGCACAGAGCGCCGCGGCTTCGCGGATCCTCGAGCTGGCACATGCAAACGCAACCGGTTGAACGTTGCGGACATTTGCATATGTTTTTCCTTCATATGCCCGCGACAGATTTAAATTGCCCCTTGCATCCGCCGGGGGGGTATGATATAGTATTCGAGTTGCATTATATAACAGCCACGCATGCTGTTTCCCTGTCACGGTGCCTGCGTTGGTACCCGGGGTGCTTTCCGTCGCGGAAGAGAGCCTTTGCGGTGCAGGTCGATAGGGTGAAAGGATGCGGAAGAAAAACCAAAAAGGAGAAAAAAGATGGGCGTTATTTCAATGAAGCAGTTACTCGAGGCAGGCGTACATTTCGGACATCAGACCAGAAGATGGAACCCGAAAATGAAACCCTACATCTACACCGAGCGCAACGGTATCTACATCATCGACCTGCAGAAGTCGGTCGTCATGGTAGATGAGGCCTATAAGGCAGTTGCTGATCTGGCAGCGAACGGCGGCACGATCCTGTTCGTTGGTACCAAGAAGCAGGCACAGGATGCAGTCCAGGCTGAGGCTGAGCGCTGCGGTATGTTCTATGTAAATGAGAGATGGCTGGGCGGCATGCTCACAAACTTCAAGACCATCCAGAGCCGTGTACGTCGTCTGAAAGACATCGAGACCATGGAAATGGACGGCACCTTCGATGTTCTTCCCAAGAAGGAAGTCATTGCGCTTCGCAAAGAGATGGAAAAGCTCAACAAGAACCTGGGCGGCATCAAAGAGATGAAGAAGCTTCCGGATGCGATCTTTGTAGTAGATCCGAAGAAGGAAAGAATCTGCGTACAGGAAGCTCATACACTGGGTATTCCGCTGATCGGTATCGCCGACACCAACTGCGATCCGGAAGAGCTGGATTATGTGATCCCGGGCAATGATGATGCGATCCGTGCCGTGAAGCTGATCGTTTCCAAGATGGCTGACGCTGTGATCGAAGCGAAGCAGGGCGCAGAGGCTGCCGACAGTGCAGAAGCTGAATTCACCGAGGAAGCTCCGGTTGAGGCTCTTGCTGAATAAGACCTGCGGATATCCGGCAATTACTGCTGAAAATACAGAATGATAGCTTTTATTTCACACCGGCATCTCCGGATGCCGGCAGGAGGATAGATTATTATGGCAATTACAGCTGCAATGGTGAAGGAACTCAGAGAGATGACCGGTTCCGGTATGATGGACTGCAAAAAGGCCCTTACCGCTACCGATGGAGATATGGACAAGGCAATCGAATGGCTGAGAGAAAAAGGTCTTGCAACCGCTCAGAAGAAGGCCGGCAGAATTGCTGCAGAAGGTATCGTAAAGCTGCTCGTATCTGACGATGCGAAGAAGGCAGTTGCTGTTGAAGTAAACTCCGAGACTGACTTCGTGGCCAAGAACGAGAAGTTCCTCGGCTATGTAGCGCAGGTCGCTGAGCAGGCTCTTGAGACCAGTGCCGCTGATATCGATGCATTCCTGGCTGAGACCTGGAAATTCGATACCAGCAAGACGGTTGCCGAAGCGCTGGCAGGTCAGATCTCCGTGATCGGTGAGAACATGAAGATCCGTCGTTTTGCACAGGTTGCGGAAGCGAACGGCTTTGTTGCAGAGTACAATCACATGGGCGGAAAGATCGGCGTTCTTGTTGACGTTGAGACCGACGTTGTGAATGACGCTGTGAAGGAAATGGCGAAGAATATTGCCATGCAGATCGCAGCCATGAGACCGCAGTATGTTTCCGACGCTGAAGTTTCGGAAGAGTACAAAGAGAATGAAAAGCGCATCCTCGCAGCTGAGATCGCAAATGACCCGAAGATGGCCGGCAAGCCGGAAAAGGTGATCCTTGGCGCAGTGCAGGGACGTCTTGCCAAGGAACTCAAGGAAATCTGCCTGCTCGATCAGATCTATGTAAAGGCCGAGGACGGCAAGCAGAGCGTTGGCGCTTACGTGAAGGAAGTTGCCAAGGCAAACGGTGCCAATATCACCGTGAAGTCCTTTGTTCGTTATGAGACCGGCGAAGGCATCGAGAAGAAGCAGGAAGACTTTGCAGAAGAAGTTGCAAAGCAGATGGGAATGTAATATTCGCCTGCTGAATATCGTTCAACAGAAATGGAAGGGACTGTCCGTGGGACGGTTCCTTCTTTTTATTCCTTCCCTGTATTCCGGGATCATGCAGCTGATCAGCATATGCGGTGTTATACGGTCGGTTTTGTATAGTTGATCAGCAGGAGCAGGGACATTTTTAACGGCTATGGTTAGCGACAGGTAATATCAGTAAGAACTGGGTTCCCGAATGTAGACGAATCTACAAAAGAGTGTTGACATACAATGAAAAATAGAATAGACTAACTTAAGGTTGTTAGTGAAAACATCTTACATAGATAGCTAACTTCTCTGAAAGGCAAAAAGCATCAGACGACAAAGTACATCATGAGGAGGCGACTATGATGCCGATCACAATGGCAAACCCCGGTGAGCGGGTTCTGGTGAAGAGAATTACCGGTAAGGATGAGACCAGGAGGCATTTGAATGAGCTGGGTCTGGTAGAGGGCGACTCGGTTACGGTGGTGCAGAATAACAAAGGAAATCTGATTCTGCAGATCAAGGACGGAAGAGTTGCGCTGGATGAGAAGCTTGCAATGCGAATTCAATATTAACAGGAAAGGATCGAGATGAAAACATTAAAGGATATTCCGGTGGGTGATACCTGCAAGGTGGTGAGGCTGCATGGTGAAGGCCCTGTGAAGCGCCGTATCATGGATATGGGGATCACAAAGGGCGTTGAGATCTATGTGCGGAAGGTGGCTCCGCTTGGGGATCCGATGGAGCTGAATGTCCGCGGATATGAGCTTTCTGTCCGTAAAGGGGATGCAGAGCTGATCGAAGTGGAGTAAAAGGGAGCGGAAAAGGTTACCTGAGAGAAAAAATAGAAAGGTAAGGCACTTGAATGAGTATCAAAATTGCACTGGCCGGCAATCCGAACAGCGGTAAAACAACACTGTTCAACAATCTGACCGGCTCAAATCAGTATGTCGGCAACTGGCCCGGCGTTACGGTTGAGAAAAAAGAAGGACGGCTGAAGGGGCAGCAGGATGTGATCATCCAGGATCTGCCGGGAATCTATTCACTGTCCCCGTATACGCTGGAGGAGGTCGTATCCCGTCAGTATCTGGTAAATGAGAAGCCGGACGCGATCCTGAATATTGTGGACGGTACCAATATTGAGCGTAATCTGTATCTGACGACGCAGCTGCTCGAGCTGGGTATTCCGACGGTGGTCGCAATCAATATGATGGACATTGTCCGGAAAAACGGTGATGTGATCGATACGAAGAAGCTTGAGAAGGAGCTGGGCTGCCGGGTGCTTGAGATGAGTGCCTTGAAGTCTGACGGGGTGAAGACCGTCGCGGACGCAGTGGTCGCCGTGGCAGGCAGCAAAGATACCGGTGAGCGCCCGCATGTATTTGAGGGCAGTGTGGAGCATGCGATCGCGCATGTTGAAGAAACCATTGAAACCCTGATCAGCGACCGCAGATATCTGCGCTGGTATGCCATCAAGGTGTTCGAACGGGATGAGAAGGTGATGGAGGAGCTGAAGCTTTCCCATGGCGCTGCGGCCGAGATCGAGCAGCATATTCAGGACTGTGAAAAGGAGATGGATGACGATTCCGAGTCCATCATCACCAATGAACGCTACAATTATATCAGCAGAATTTGCAGCAAAGCTGTTAAAAAGAAAAATGAAAAGCACGCGCTGACGACCTCAGACAGGATCGATCAGATCGTCACCAACCGCATTCTGGGTCTGCCCATTTTTGCGGGCATTATGTTCCTGATCTACGCCATCGCGATGGGAGGATGGACGGTTTCGATCGGTACAAAGGCGACGGACTTTGCCAATGACGTCCTGTTTGGAGAATGGGTTCCCGGCCTTGTTGACGGGCTGCTTGGTTTCCTGCATGTGGCGGAGGGGTCTGCTCTGTATGGACTGATTCAGAATGGTATTGTTGCCGGTGTCGGCGCGGTACTCGGCTTTGTGCCGCAGATGCTGGTACTGTTTCTGCTGCTGGCGATCCTGGAGGATATCGGCTATATGGCACGTGTCGCCTTCGTGATGGATCGTATTTTCCGTCAGTTCGGACTTTCCGGAAAGTCCTTCATCCCCTGCCTGGTGGCGACGGGCTGTGGTGTTCCGGGAATCATGGCTTCCCGTACCATTGAAAACGATCGTGACCGCAAAATGACGGTGATGACGACGACCTTCATGCCCTGCGGTGCGAAGCTGCCCATCATCGGCCTGATTGCCGGTGCGGTCTTCGGAGGTTCCCCGCTGATCGCGGCATCCGCTTACTTTATCGGGATCGGCTCGATCGTTGTATCGGGTATTATTCTGAAGAAATTCAAGGCATTTGCCGGAGAGCCGGCTCCGTTTGTCATGGAGCTGCCCGCCTATCATGTGCCTTCGGCCGTGAATGTTCTGCGCGCCACCTGGGAGCGCGGCTGGTCCTTTATCAAGCGTGCCGGTTCCGTCATCGTGATCTCCTCCATTGTGATCTGGTTTTTGAGTTCCTTTGGCAATATCAACGGGCACTTCGGGATGGTCAGCAATATGTGGGAGGACGAGAATATCGTCACGGAACAGACTGTTGAAGCGCTTGCTGTGAAGATGAACGTGCCCGTGGAGGATGTCACTGCGATGGATGCCTCCCTGCTGGCTTCGATCGGAAATGGATTGTCTGTTGTATTCAAGCCGCTGGGCTTTGGCTTCTGGAGACCTGCCGTGGCAACGATCACCGGTCTTGTGGCAAAGGAGGAAGTTGTCGGTACCTTCGGTGTGCTTTATAACTACGATGACAGTGTAGAGGAGCTGGGCGAAAACGGTGAGCAGATCTGGGACCGCGTAGCCAATGACTATACACCTGCGTCTGCGTTTGCCTTCATGGTATTCAATCTGCTGTGTGCGCCGTGCTTTGCGGCGATCGGTGCGATCAAACGCGAAATGAACAATGCAAAATGGACCTGGGCATCCATCGGCTATATGACGATCTGGGCCTATATCCTCGCATTTATCGCATACAATGTGGGCGGACTGTTCTTCGGTGATGTTACCTTCGGCATCGGTTCCATTATCGGGCTGTGCCTGATTGCAGGCATTATCTTTATGCTGGTGCGCAAGGGCTATGTTCCGGAAGAGGGCAGGCACAGTCTGACCTCGGTGGAGGCGTCGGCATGGCAGTGATTCTCGGCAATGCAGTTGCGCTGCTTCTTGTTGCCGGGCTGGTGATGATCTGCCTGCGGGAGATCATCGGCAGTCACAAAAGCGGAGGCTGCAGCGGATCCTGTGCAGGCTGTGGCGGGTCATGCGCAGGCTGCAGCGGGTCCTGTGCAGGCTGCAGCGGGTCGCAAACAGGCCTTGGCGGCTCGCAAACAAGCCGCAGCGAGTCACATACAGGCCTTGGCGGCTCATACACAGGCTGCAGCGAAAGCAGCAGAATGCAGTAGTCGGTCGCAGCAGCCTGACCCGCGGATAAAGAAACTGCTGTGATATGTGAAAAAGGAAACAATTGAGGAAACGATTTCGAAAACATGAGAAAGACGAGAATTGAGATCGACGGGATGATGTGCGGGATGTGTGAAGCCCATATCAACGAGGCCATTCGAAAGCATTTCAGGGTCAGTAAAGTAAAGGCATCCCGCACCGCAAAGGAAGCGGTGATCCTTTCTGAAGAGTCGATCGATGAAGAACAGCTTAAGCGCGTGATCCGGGAAACGGGGTATACTCCCGGGGCTGTGGTTACGGAAGATGGTGTGAAGAGAAGACTGTTCGGATTTTAAACAAATGAATGGGCAAAGGCGTTCCGGTAGCATTTCCGGAGCGCCTTTTTGCTTTGCCGGTTTAAAAATGAATGGTATTTCCGGGGGGAGGATGATACAATCAGAAAAATGCTTCGTTTGGAATCAGGCATGATCAGGATCGGACATGAAAAAACGAAGAGGGATGATCTGCATTTCGGGCAGATAAAAGAAGGATGAATAATATTTATGCATATATCCGCGAACAGGGAGCGCTTTCGTTTGAAAGCAGTCCACTGAATGAAGCGGATAATCTGGTGTTTTGTGTGCTGTCCTATCTGGATCTTTCGGAGGTAGTTCCCTCCGGGATCGGTGCAGAGGTGACACTTTATGAGGCGGCAAGAAATTATTTCGCGGGCCAGGAGCTTCCGCCCGCGGCAAAGGATGACGGAAGCAACCGTGCACCTGTACTTAGCAGGCTGTTTTTGCGGATGGCAATGGCGCCGCGGTATCGCGGGGTGAAGCTTTCCGGGTACCGGGAGATTCTGGACCCGGCATCGCCGGAACAGTTTACGGCCCTGTGTATCCGTTACAGGAAGGATGCGCTGTATGTTGCATTTCGGGGGACCTCCGATTCGCTGGTAGGGTGGCGGGAGGATTTTCTCCTCGCGGCAACTGGACATATTCCGTCGCAGAGGGATGCACTGCGCTATCTGAAGCGGGCAGGGATCCGGTACCCCGGTTGCAGAATCGATGTCGGCGGTCACTCCAAGGGAGGACATCTGGCCCTGTATGCAGCGGCGCTCTGCAGCGAGGTGATCCGCTCACGGATCGGTCAGGTGTGGTCCAATGATGGTCCGGACCTGCCGCTTCCTCTTCGGGAAATGGAAGGGTACCGGGCGCTGGGGACCCGGATCAGGCACTATGTGCCGAAGGATTCGGTTGCCAGCATGATCTACTCCCATGAAGACCACTATTTCGTGGTGGACAGCTGTGTGAAGGGGGTCGCATCTCATGATGCCAAGACCTGGGTGATCGAGAATGGGAGCTTTGTGATCCTTCCGGAGAGAAATAAAAAAAGCTTCCGGATAGAGGAGAAGGTCCGCAGCTGGGTGGAGGAGATGCCGCAGGAGGAACGGCTTCGTTTCATCCAGGTGTTTTTTGAGATCCTGTATGCCACCGGGGCAGATACATTTCCGAAGCTGCTGGATCTGGGAAGCAGGGCGTTCTGGTCGATCTGGCAGGCTTTCCGGCGCCAGTCCTGTGCTGACAGGAAGAAGCTTCGCCAGTTTCTGGGCCTTTTGATTGAAGTTGTGAGAAGTTGAAGCAGGAGAACTCCGGGAAAAAGTATTGCGAAAAGCGCCCCGGAAAATCACACACAGGTTAAGCAGATCCGGGAGTACAGGGAGTATATCCGTTTAGTTCGTATGCAGGATCGGGGCAGAGGTTGTAGAAGGATTATGGCAGTACATTTCAGGGCGCTGATACACTCCGGCCGGGGTACCCGCGACATGACGAGGGGACCGATCATAAAGCAGGTGCTGGTGTTCTCACTTCCGATCATGATCGGAAATCTGTTTCAGATGCTTTATAATACCGTGGATGTGATCGTCGTGGGCAACTTTGTCGGAAAAGAAGCCCTTGCTGCGGTGGGATCCACAACGATGATCATCAATATTCTGGTGTTCTTCTTCAATGGTTTTTCAGTCGGTGCGGGGGTCGTCATCGGTCAGCTGTTCGGCGCGGGGAAACGCGAGCCGCTGCACGATGCGGTTGAAACGACGGTGGCGATGACCCTGGTGCTGTGTGTGATTTTTACGGGCATCGGGGTGGCCGGCGTAAAGCCGATGCTGCGGTTTATGTCTACGCCGGAGGATGTCTTCCATGATGCGCAGGTGTATCTGACGATCTATTTTGCCGGGATCTCCGGCCTTCTGATCTACAACATCGGCGGCGGAATTCTGCGCTCAGTCGGAAATTCCACGCTGCCTTTGCTGTTTCTGATTCTGACCAGTCTTCTGAACATTGTGCTGGATCTGCTTTTTGTGATCGGGCTGCATGCAGGGATCGCCGGCGTGGCATATGCAACGATTCTTTCCCAGTTTCTGTCGGCAGCCCTGACGCTGATGCTTCTTACGCGCTCGAAGGAGATCTACGCTCTGGTGTGGAGAGATCTGAGAATCAAACGGGATGTTCTGGGACAGATTTTTCTGATCGGCCTGCCAGCCGGAATCCAGTCCGTGCTGACTTCTTTTTCCAATGTATTTGTGCAGTCCTATGTGAATGCCTTCGGATCGGCGTGCATGGCCGGGTGGAGCTGTTACAACAAGCTGGATCAGTTTATTCTGCTGCCGGTGCACAGTATGTCCATGGCAGCAACAGCCTTTGTCAGCCAGAACATGGGGGCGAACAAACTGAGCCGGGTCAGGCAGGGGACTGCTGCGATCATTGCACTTGCGCTGAGCGTGAGCGCGGCGGCCGCCGGGGTGCTGTTTGTTTTTGCACCGCAGACGACGGGATGGTTTTCCAGGGATCCTGCCGTGATCGAATACGGGACATTGTTTCTGCGTGCGAATGTCTTTTTCCTGCTTGCAAACTGTGTGAATCATACGCTGGCAGGGGCGCTGCGAGGCCGCGGAGATTCCACCGGACCAATGGTGATTATGCTGGCGAGTTTTGTCGGCGTGCGTCAGCTGTATCTGTTTGTGGTCACCAGATGGATCGCCAATACGCCGCTTCTGGTGGGACTGGGTTATCCGGTGGGCTGGACGACCTGTATGATCACGGAGGTTTTCTATTACAGGATCCGGTATGGAAGGGAAGCTTCGCGGCTCTGAACGGATGACCGGTGTGCCGGCAGATAAAATTGGCTGACCGGTGTGCCGGCAGACAAAACAGGCTAACCGGGCACAGGATGAAACGAATGGAAGATCGTTGTATAAGGAAACCGGAAGATTCGATTTACGCTCGGGACCGATGCCTACCATGGAATGCTTTACCGGGAGATCGAATATGCTGTGAAGCTCGGGGCGGACAGGCGGCAGGCGCTTCTGGCAGTGACCTGCCATGCGGCGCAGATGACCGGGACCGCCGATTGTAAGGGACAGATCGCACCGGGATATCAGGCATATCTGATCGCCGTGCGGGACAATCCGCTGACAGAGCCGAATGCACTGGGCGATGTGGTATTTGTCATGAAGAATGGAAGGATCGTCCGGGGATCGTATGACTGATGCAGCAGTCGATAAGATATATGGTGCAGGGGTGGAGAAAATATGGTATGATTGCAGCATCAATACAGATCGGGGAGGGGCAGCATAATGAACAGCATGCGATACAGAAAGCTTGGAAAAACGGGTCTGATGGTGAGTGAGATCGGCTTTGGCGGAGAGTGGCTGGAGCGTCATGAGGTGTCTGAATCCGTCGAAACGGTACAATATGCACATACGCTTGGCGTCAATATCATCGACTGCTGGATGCCGGATCCGAAATCCAGAGACATCATTGGACAGGCCATTGCACCGGATCGTGCCGGGTGGATCGTGCAGGGCCATATTGGTTCTACTTATCAGAACGGACAGTATGTCCGCAGCCGCGAGCTGAAGCATGTCGTTCCGGCCTTTGAGGATCTGCTGCGCAGGATGAATACCGATTATATGGACCTGGGAATGATTCACTATATCGATTCCCCGAAGGAGTGGGATGTGTGCATGAACGGTGAGTATATCCGTTATGTGCACGAACTTCATGAACAGGGAGTGATTCGCCATATCGGCCTGTCGACGCACAACCCGAGGATCGCGAAAATGGCGGCGGAGAGCGGGTTTATCGAGATGATCCTGTTCTCGGTCAATCCGGCCTTTGACATGCATCCGGCGACGGAGGATCTGGACAGTATGCTGTTCGGAGAGTATGAAGAGGGTCTGTCAGGGATCGACCCGGAGCGTGCACAGCTCTACCGTCTGTGTGAGGAGAAGGAGATCGGCATCACGGTCATGAAGGGCTTCTTCGGAGGAAGGTTGTTTGATGCGAAGACTTCTCCCTTCGGGACGGCCTTTACACCGAAGCAGTGTATTCATTATGCACTGACCAGGCCCGGTGTGAGCTCGATTCTGTGCGGGTGCGAGACGAAGCAGCAGGTGGACGAGGCAGTTTCCTATGAGAAGGCTTCGGAAAAAGAGACGGACTATGCTTCCGTGATCGCATCCGCGCCGCTGCATTCCTATATGGGACAGTGCACCTACTGCGGACATTGCAAGCCGTGTCCTTCGGAAATCGATATTGCGATGGTGAATAAGTTCTATGATCTTGCAGCAGCACAGGAGCAGGTGCCGGAAAGCATTCTTTCCCATTACCGGGCTCTGGGCAATACGGCATCTGCGTGCATTGCCTGCCGAAGCTGTGAAAGTCGATGTCCCTTCGGTGTGAAGATCGCGGACCGGATGGATCAGGCGGCAAAATTGTTCGGATGTTAAGGAAATTTTCTGTACATTGTATCTTTTCAGGACATGTGTTGACAATTTATTAACGAAATCCTATACTGGATCGTGAGAATGCCGGTGCGACAGCCGGAGGTTTCAGATTACTTGCAGCGCTTTCCGGTTGTTCTCCGGGAGGCGTTTTTCAAAGAATGGAGGGTAAGGATTATGAAAAAGAAAAAAGGATTTAGAAGTGCCTGGCTGGCTGTGGCGATGGCGGCTATGCTGGCCGGCAGCTTCAGTGCGCAGGAGGTTTCCACGGAGCAGCCGTCCGGGAATGATCAGCAGATCGTGCGTGTGGGAGCGATGTCCGGACCGACTGCGATGGGAATGGTGCGGCTGATGGAGCTTTCTTCCCTTTCTCAGACGCAGAATACCTATGAATTTGCGGACCTGATGACCGATGCATCTGCATTTGCCGCTCCTCTCTCAACCGGAGAGCTGGATATCGCAGCGGTACCGGCCAATCTGGCGGCAGCGCTGTGGAATAAAACAGAGGGAAAGATCCAGGTACTGGCGATCAATGTGAGCAGTGTTCTGCACATTGTGGAGCGCGGGGATGAGATCCACAGCCTCGAGGATCTGAAGGGGAAGAAGCTTTATGCCACCGGTCAGGGCGCGACGCCCGAGGCGGTTCTGACCTATCTGCTTGCGCAGAAGGGAATTGCACTGGATACCGACCTTGAGATCCAGTGGTGCGCGGATACCACGGAGGCACTTTCCTATGTGACGGAGGATGAGGGAGCGATCGCCATGCTTCCGCAGCCCTTTGTGACGGCTGCCTGCGCAAAGGTGGAAGGCCTGCATCCGGCGCTTGACCTTGGTGAAGAGTGGGAGAAGCTTGAAAACGGCAGTGCGATCGTCACAGGTGTTCTGGCGGTCCGGAGTGATTTCGCCGCGGAGCATCCGGAAACGGTGCAGACATTCCTGGAGGAGTACGCGGTTTCCGCAGCATATCCGCAGGAGGAGCCGGAGAAGACGGCACAGCTCATCGAGGATTACGGTATCGTTGCATCTGCGGCGCTGGCGCAGAAGGCTCTGCCCTCATGCGGCATCACCTTCGTCACCGGTGATGAGATGCAGGAGACCCTTTCCGGCTATCTGTCGGCGCTGGGGGAGATCAACCCTGCACTTGTAGGAGGGAAGCTTCCCGAGGAGGCATTCTATTATAAGGGTTGATC
>CAMOSN010000042.1 GCA_946624935.1 uncultured Lachnospiraceae bacterium
CTTTGCAGTAGTCGATCTTGGTGTCGTCCAGAAGGGACTTTCCGATTTCATAGCCCTTGGCCTTCAGGAAGGTGTAAGCCATGCCGCCTCCGATGATGAGGGTATCACACTTCTCAAGCAGGTTGGAAATCACATTGAGCTTGTCAGCAACCTTTGCGCCGCCAAGGATGGCAACGAACGGGCGGACCGGGTTCTCAACGGCATTGCCGAGGAAGTCGATCTCTTTCTGCATCAGGTAACCGACTACGCAGGTATCGATATAGTTGGTCACGCCGACGTTGGAGCAATGTGCTCTGTGGGCGGTACCGAATGCGTCATTTACAAACACATCCGCCAGGGAAGCCAGCTCTTTGGAGAACTCTTCGCCGTTCTTGGTCTCTTCCTTGCGATAACGGGTGTTCTCAAGCAGAATCACTTCGCCGTCCTTCATTGCCTCGACAGCTGCCTTTGCGTTCGGGCCGACAACGTTGTCGTCCGCAGCGAACTTCACTTCCTGGCCAAGCAGCTCGGTCAGTCTTGCAGCAACCGGAGCCAGCGTCTTGGAGGGCTTGTCCTCATCCGTCTTGACCTTGCCCAGATGCGAGCAGAGGATGATTTTGCCGCCGTCAGCGATCAGCTTCTTGATGGTGGGAAGAGCTGCCACGAGACGGTTCTCGTCGGTGATTTTGCCGTCCTTCAGCGGAACGTTGAAGTCACAGCGCACCAGGACTCTCTTGCCCTTTACATTGATATCATCAACAGATTTTTTGTTCAGTCCCATTATATTCACTCCTTCTGATAAGATCATGGCCTGCGGGTATAAGTTCACCCCGCGATAAAAACAGGGCCCGGTCCTTTCAGACCGGACCCTGTATGAGTCAATTCAATCCGTCATTTGAGCGAGCGTTCCTTCTCAGGCACCGAGCAGCTTGCCGAAGTGCTTGATGGTGCGAACCATCTGGCTGGTGTAGGAATTCTCATTGTCGTACCAGGAAACAACCTGAACCTGAGTGGTGCCGTTCTCAAGCGGCAGAACCATGGTCTGGGTAGCATCGAACAGAGAACCGAATCTCATGCCGATGATATCGCTGGAAACGATCTCGTCCTCGTTGTAACCGAAGGACTCGTTGGAAGCAGCCTTCATGGCAGCGTTGATCTGATCAACGGTAACGGTGCCTTCTACAACTGCGTTCAGGATCGTGGTGGAACCGGTCGGGGTCGGAACACGCTGTGCAGCGCCGATCAGCTTGCCGTTCAGTTCCGGGATAACCAGGCCGATTGCCTTTGCAGCACCGGTGCTGTTCGGAACGATATTCACAGCTGCAGCGCGGGATCTTCTCAGGTCACCCTTTCTCTGCGGGCCGTCCAGAGTCATCTGGTCGCCGGTGTAAGCATGGATCGTGCACATGATACCGGACTTAATCGGAGCAAGGTCATTCAGAGCCTTTGCCATCGGAGCCAGGCAGTTGGTGGTGCAGGATGCAGCAGAGATGATCTGGTCGTCTTTGCTGAGGGTCTCATGGTTTACATTGTAAACGATGGTCGGAAGATCATTGCCTGCCGGAGCGGAGATGATGACATACTTCGCGCCAGCGTTGATGTGTGCCTGAGCTTTTGCCTTGGAAGCATAGAAGCCGGAGCACTCCAGAACTACGTCAACACCAAGCTCGCCCCACGGAGCATTGTTTGCATCCGGGATCGCATAGATCTTGATCTCTTTGCCGTCTACGCAGATGGAATCCTCTCCAGCCACAACGGTGTCGCCCTTTTCATATCTGCCCTGAGTAGAGTCATACTTGAGCAGATGAGCCAGCATCTTCGGGGAAGTAAGATCGTTGATTGCAACGATTTCGAAGCCTTCCGCACCAAACATCTGTCTGAATGCAAGACGACCGATACGACCAAAACCATTAATCGCAACTTTTACTGCCATGTTTTCATTCCTCCTGAAAAATAAATAACGTTAATTCTTTCCCATTCTAACGAATCCCTTCTTAAAATTCAAGTGTTAATTCTGTGAATCAGGGGATTCCGTACAATTGGGCATATTTATCGTGTATTGCGGGATGTTTACCAGCTGCAGCTGTGATTCCGGCTGCTGGCGTTTACCACCCGAGCATCTGGTCATACAGCTTCTCGTACTCTCTTGCGGAAGTGTTCCATGAGAAATCCATCGCCATGGCCCGGTCGATCAGCTTGTTCCATTCACGCTTGCGGTTGTAGTACACATCCATGGCGTACTTGATGGTGTAAAGCATTTCATGCGCATTGTAGTTGGCGAAGCTGAAGCCGGTGCCGGTGCTCTCGTACTCGTTGTAAGGCTGTACCGTGTCCTTGAGGCCGCCGGTCTCGCGCACGATCGGGATGGTTCCATAGCGCAGGCTCATCAGCTGGGACAGTCCGCACGGCTCGAACAGGGACGGCATCAGGAATGCGTCGCAGGAGGCATAGATCTTGTGGGAGAGCTCCTCGGAGTAGAAGATGTTCGCGGATACTTTCCCCTGATATTTCCATGCGAAGTGCCGGAACATGTTCTCATAGCGCTCTTCCCCGGTGCCCAGTACCACGAACTGTACATCGAGCTGACACATTTCATCCATCATGTAGGCGATCAGATCGAAGCCCTTCTGATCGGTCAGTCTGGAAACGATTCCGATCATGAACTTCCGGTCATCCTGTTCAAGTCCCAGCTCCTTCTGCAGCGCCCGTTTGTTTTTGATCTTCTCCTTGCGGAAATTGCGGGCACTGTAGTTTTTCTCGATGTACTCGTCCGTCTCGGGGTTGAACACATCGTAGTCGATGCCGTTCACAATGCCGGTAAGCGCATTGGAGCGCGCCCGCATCAGGCCGTCCAGACGTTCTCCGTAGAACGGGGTCTTGATCTCCTCGGCATAGGTGCGGCTCACGGTGGTCACCGCATCCGCATAAACGATGCCTCCCTTGAGGTAGTTGGCATCGCCGTAGGCCTCGAGCTTGTCCGGGGTAAAATAGTAGGCGGGAAGGCCGGTGATATCGCGCACCGTCTTCATATCCCACACGCCCTGGAACTTCAGGTTGTGGATGGAGATCACGGACTTGATGTCGCGGAAGAACTCACCCTCGTGGAACTTGTCCTTGAGGAATACCGGGATCAGGCCGGTCTGCCAGTCGTGACAGTGGACGATGTCCGGCTTGAAGCCGATCACCGGCAGAGCGGAAAGGGCAGCCTTCGAGAAGAATGCAAACTTTTCAATGTCCTGATAGATATTTCCGTAGGGCCTGGGACCGGCAAAATAGTATTCATTGTCGATGAAATAATACTGCACCCCGTCATATTTCGCTTCCAGAATCCCGACATACTGGGAACGCCATGCCAGATCCATATAGAAGTGGGTGAGGTAATTCATCTGGTTCTTCCAATCGTCGCTCATGCACATATATTTCGGAAGGATGACCCTTACATCATACTCTTCCTTATTGAAGCATTTGGGCAGTGATCCGACAACATCCGCAAGTCCACCCGTCTTGATGAACGGAACCCCCTCTGATGCCACAAACAGAATATTTTTCATAGAACGCATCCTCCCTTACCTGAAGCTGTCACTTTTGCGATGACTGCATGTATGTGCTTAAGCGCCGGCTTATACCGGTTTCATGATGATTTTATTATATTACATTTCTTTATGCGTGCAAAGTGTTTTTCCCGCGCTCCCGATCCTGACAGATCAGCCTGCGCATGGCATCCACACACACCCGGATCGCATTCTCGCTGTCCAGACTCATCGGGTCATCCAGCCCCATCTCGCGCCGGGTCTGATTGGCAAACACGGTCATGATGCTGCCGACACGAACGCGGCGCACACTCCCTGCAATAAACAAAGCCGCCGACTCCATCTCACTGGCCAGCGCGCCGCAGCGGATCCAGGCATTCCACTTGTTCTTCAGCTCATAATCCACCGGCATAGTGTCGGGGCTGTGCTGCCCGTAAAAGCTGTCCTTGCACTGCAGCACCCCCACATGATAGCGCAGTCCGGAAGCGGCAGCCGCCTCCTCCAGCGCCCGGACCACAAAATGATCCGCAACCGCCGGATACTCGATCGGCGCATACTCCCGTGAGGTGCCCTCCATGCGGATCGCACCGGTGCCGATCACCAGGTCGCCGCCCATCACCTCCGGGTCCATTCCGCCCGAGGTCCCCACACGGATGAAGGTATGGGCTCCACAGTGCACCAGCTCCTCCAGTGCAATCGCCGCCGACGGGCCGCCGATCCCCGTACTGCACACACTCACCGGCTCTCCCGCGAGCGTGCCGTTGAAGATCGTATACTCCCGGTTGGAACCGACAAACTGCGCATTCTCGTAGTAGCGTGCGATCTTCTCACATCTGCCCGGATCCCCGCACAGAATCACATATTTCCCCACATCACCTTCACGGATCTTCAGATGGAATTCCTCATCCTTTGCATACACTGTACTGCCCATGGTTTTCTCCTTCTCCCTCTATACGAACTGATTTTGGGACAGGGGACGGTTCTCTGTCCCATTTTTTCTTTTACCTGATGACGGGCGTCTCCTGCCCCTTCCCGGGCAGACAACCGCTTCTCCTGTCCTGTTTAGCCTTTACATTATTCAGGGACACTTAGGCCATCCTCTGTCCCATTTTTCAAACAGAGAACCGTCCCCTTGAGTTCCCGGGCCTGCCGGCGCATTTCCCGGGCGCTTTGCAGTACGGTGTCGGTGATCTGGGCGCCTCCGAGGATCCTGGCCAGCTCCTGTGCAGATTCGGGCTCCTCAAGTGCCCGGATCGAGGTGTGGGTGTGCCCGTCTTCGACCTGCTTTTCGATCAGGAAGTGCGCATCGGCCATGGCGGCGATCTGGGCGAGGTGCGTAATGCAGATCACCTGATGCGCCCCGGCGATCAGCGCCATTTTCTCGGATACCTTCTGGGCGGTCCTTCCGCTGATTCCGGTGTCGATCTCATCGAAGATGAGGGTTTCGATGGCATCCTGATCGGCCATGACGGATTTGATTGCCAGCATGATTCTGGAAAGCTCACCGCCGGAGGCTACCTCCTGGAGCGGGCGCACAGGCATGCCCGGGTTCAGGCTGATCCCGAACACCACCTCGTCCATTCCGGTCGGACCGGTCTCTTCCAGAGGAGTGACCTTCACTTCGAACTGCACGTCCAGAAAATTCAGATCGGTGAGTGCCGATGTGATCCGCTCCTGCAGAAGGGGCGCATACTTTTTCCGGATGAGACTGATTTTGCCCACACACGCTGTCAGCTCCTCCCAGGCCTTTTTCTTTGCCCTCTCCAGTCCCTCCAGATACTGCTCATAGTGCTCCAGCTGATCGAGCTCGCGCCCGCGCTGCGCAAGCCCTTCCAGGATGTCCCCGATCGTGCGTCCGTACTTGAGCTTCAGGCGGTTGATCAGGTCGAGCCTGGCGGAGATGCTCTCGAAGGTCTGCTCGTCATATTCAAAGCTGTCCATATAATCGGTCAGCCCGCGTTCAAAGTCACCGGAGAGGCTCTCCAGCTCTGCAAGCTGATCCGACAGCTCCTCCAGGCGGCTGTCGTAGGAGGCCGCCATGGACAGGCTGCGCACGGCCCGGGAGAGCAGCGGCAAAGCTCCCTCATCCGAGCAGGTGAGATTTCTCGTCTCCTCCAGCGCATCCAGGATCTTCTGTCCGTTATTCATCACCCGGAACTGCTGCTCAAGTGTATCATCCTCGCCCTCCTGCAGGGAGGCCTGTTCGATCTCGCGGATCTCATAGCGCAGCAGATCGGCCTGTTTCGCCCGCTCCGAATCGTCCATGCGTGCCTGCTGCAAAGCGCGCGACTTCTCCTGATATTCCCGGTAGAGGGATGCACAGCGCTGCGGCAGCTCGCCCAGCGCATCCGCCGCAAAGCGGTCGAGCAGTATGCGGTGGGTGCTCGTGTGAAGAAGCGACTGGTGCTGATGCTGTCCATGTATATCGATCAGCATCGATGCCAGTTCTTTGATCCGCGACAGCGGCACGGTCTCCCCGTTGATCCGGTTGATGGTTCTTCCGTTCTGATACTTGCGGGAGAGAATGATCTGATCCTCGTCGAACGGTATCTCCCATTCCCGCAGCAGCGAGGATACCTCCTCCCGACCGGTCTCGAACACCAGCTCCACCAGAGCATAATCGGCCCCCTGTGTGATGAGGTCCTTCAGGCTCACGGCGCCGAGCGCAGCATTTACGCCGCCGATAATGATGGATTTGCCCGCACCGGTCTCACCGGTGAGGATATTCAGCCCCGGGCCGAGGGTAACCTCCTCCTCCTGTACCAGGGCGATATTTTTCATATGAAGACTGATTAACATGTTTCGACTGCTCTCTCCAATACTCCCAAAAAGACGAAAAAACGCTCAGCTTTTCCCCACAATGCGGCGGATCTTCCCCATGACCTGCAGCGTATCATCCACACTGCGCACGGCACACATGATGGTATCGTCTCCCGCGATACATCCTGCGATTTCCTGCCAGTGCATCTTATCCAGCGCCGCAGCCACCGCCATGGCCATCCCGGAGACGGTCTTCACGACCAGAATATTCTGCGCCATATCCATGGACACAAAGCCGTCCTTGAGAATGCGCAGATATTTTTCATTCATCTCCTCACTGCCGTCATACATCATGGAATATTTCTGTTTTCCGCCGGCGATCGGAATTTTCGTAAGCTTCAGCTCACGGATATCCCTCGAAATCGTCGCCTGCGTCACAGAAAAGCCTTCTTTGATCAGATATTCCGCCAGTTCCTCCTGGGTCTCGATCTCGTAGCGGCTGATCAGATCAAATATTTTTGCATGTCTTTCTGTTTTCATCCCACACTCCTTCCGATCGTTCGTCCCTGCCGGGACTACATCTTCCTGTTCTTCCGATTCTGTCCTGTTATTCTGAGTCTGTCCTGATCTCCAGGCTTATGTCAGTCGAAAGTCCATGACTGAGCGCTTCTGCCTTTGTTCCTTCTAACCCTGGCTTCTTCCTGCCCTGGTTTCTTCCTGCCTCAGTTCATCTTCCTGCGCAGAATTTCCACAAAGCTTGTGTGATACACACGCACAAGCCGCGCGAGATTGGCAGCCTTGCGGATCGTCACCCGGTCCCCCGGTCCGATGGCGGCGATGGTATTCCCGTCAAAATTGACCTCCGCGCCGTCCGCGGCGCCGTTTCCGATGCTTCCAAGCTCCACGGTGATCTTCACATGATCTGGCAGGATCACCGGCCGGGAGCTGATGGTGTGCGGCGCAACCGCGGTAAGCATCAAAAGCGAGGCATCCGGGGAAACGATCGGCCCTCCGGCCGACAGAGAGTACCCCGTAGAGCCGGTAGGCGTGGAGACAATGATCCCGTCGGCCTGAAAGCTGCACAGGAACGCATCGTCCACATAAATGTTGAATTCCACCACCCGAAAGCGTCCCCGGCGTGACAGCACGATATCATTCAGCGCCAGCGCTCCCTCTCTGCGCTGATCCCGGCCGCAGATGCTTCCCTCCAGCATCATGCGCTGCTCAATGGCACATTCATCCCGGATCACCCGCTCCAGCGCGCCAAAGGCCTGATCCATCTCGATCTCCGCCAGATACCCGAGTTTTCCCATATTGATGCCCAGAAGCGGACAGGTGGTGTTCACCAGATCGCCCGCCGCCTGCAGCAATGTGCCGTCTCCGCCGAGCACCAGAACGCACTCCGTGCCCTCGGGGACCCTTGCCGGATCGGTGTAGCGGTAGCCCCTGGAGACTGAGGCAGCCGGTGATACAGCAGATCCGAAGGACCGCTGTTCCGGACTCTGTGCCTGGTGCCGGGCCGGGTGCTGCCCTGGTTCGGACCCGGCTGTCAAGGCGGCACTGTCCGAAATCACGCAGCTGCAGCCCCGCTCCTCCAGCCACCTGCAGATCCTTCCGGTCTGAGCAAGCTGCGGATCCTTTTCATGATTCGTGATAATAAAAAAATGCTTCATCGATCCAGCTCCTCATGGGCTGCCGTTACAATGTCCTCTACGACAAAGGGCTGCTCACTGCAGTCGGTGCCTTCCTCCTCCTTCGACAGCCAGAGCAGATATTCAATATTCCCCTCCGGGCCGCGAATCGGCGAATAGTCAAGTCCTCTTGTGGCAAACGACAGTGCATGGGCAATTCCGGTCACCTTGCGGATCACTTCCTCATGAACCTTCCGGTCCCGGACGACCCCCTTCTTGCCCACTTTCTCCCGACCGGCCTCGAACTGCGGCTTGATCAGCACCACCGCATCCGCGTGCAGCTTCATCAGATTCCTTGCCGGGGGCAGCACCAGCCCCAGGGAGATGAAGGATACATCCGTTGTCAGAAGGTCAGCCGCCTCGCCTACATCCTCGGGCTTCAGATAGCGGATATTGGTTTTTTCCATGCACACAACGCGCGGATCCTCGCGCAGCTTCCAGTCGAGCTGCCCGCGGCCCACATCCACCGCGTACACACGCTCTGCTCCGTTCTGAAGCATGCAGTCCGTAAAGCCGCCGGTGGACGCGCCCACGTCCATACACACCTTCCCTGCCGGCGATACCGGAAACACCTTCAGCGCCTTCTCAAGCTTCAGGCCGCCCCGGCTTACATAAGGCAGGGTGCTGCCCCGCACCTCAATGGGCACCTCCGGATCAAACATGCTCCCGGCCTTGTCCTCCTTCTGCCCGTCTACATATACAATGCCGGCCATGATAATGGCCTTTGCCTTTTCACGGGATGCCGCCAGGCCCCGGCCTGTCAGCAGTACATCCAGTCGTTCTTTCATTTTGTGCTCACTCCTGCGGCATGCCCGCATACTCGGCGATGATCCTTTTCAGAATACTGTCCCGGTCGAGCCCGGTCTCTGCGCGCAGCACATCGACACTTCCGTGCTCGATATATTCATCCGGAAGTGCGATATTGATCACGCGTACCTCCGATCCGATATCATTCAGAAATTCCAGCACATGGTCGCCAAATCCGCCCGTGCGCACATTCTCCTCCAGCGTGACGATCAGTCGGTGAGAGGCAGCGGCGCGCATCAGACACTGTTCATCCAGAGGCTTGACAAAGCGTGCGTTGATCAGAGAACAGCTGTATCCCAGGTCCCGCAGATGTGTGCGCACCGAGGCCGCCGTCTCCAGCATACTGCCCACAGCGATCAGGGCGATTCCCTCTTCATCATAGAGGATCTCGCTCTTTCCCCAGCGGATGGGCGCGCGGAAATCGTGATACAGATCGCAGGCGATCCCGCGCGGATAGCGGAGCGCCACCGGGGTTTCCATGTCCACGGCAAACCGCAGCATGTCCGCCAGCTCCCACTTGTTCTTCGGTGCCATGACCGTCAGATTCGGAATCGAGGAAAGATAGGACAGATCGAAGATTCCCTGATGGGTATCCCCGTCACTGCCGACCAGCCCGGCCCGGTCCACCGCAAAGATAACATGCAGGTTCTGAAGACATACGTCATGGATGATCTGATCATAGGCGCGCTGCAGGAAAGAGGAGTACACCGCAACCACCGGCACCATTCCGGCCACAGACAGGCCGGCCGCGAAGGTCACTGCGTGCTGTTCGGCGATCCCCACATCAAAAAACCGTTGGGGATACATGTTTGCAAACCGCTTCAGGCCAGTCCCGTCGGGCATGGCCGCCGTGATGGCACACAGCCGCTCATTCGTTTTTCCCAGCTTGCACATCACCGTTGCGAATACATCGGTATAGCTTGCCTTCCGGTGGGTTTTCGGCACACCGGTCTCGATCTCAAAGGGCTCGGCGCCGTGGAAACGCGAGGGATGACGCTGCGCCGGTCCGTACCCTCTGCCCTTTTCCGTGATCAGATGCACCACCACCGGACCCTGCACCCTCTTCGCCTCGCGCAGCAGCTTCATGGTCTTCGGGATGTTGTGTCCGTCCACGGGCCCGAGGTACTTGATCCCCAGCTCCTCAAAGAACATTCCGGGGATGAAGATCTGGCGGATTCCATTCTTGGTCCGGCGGATCTTCGCCGCCACCTTCGTCCCGTACACCGGAATGCGGTTGAGTGCATCCTCCACGCCGCTTTTCAGATCCAGATAGGCATCGGCGGTGCGGATTCCGTTTAAATACTCCGAAAGGCCTCCCACATTGCGGGAGATGGACATTTCGTTATCGTTCAGAACAATGATGAAGTTGGACTTCATCTGCGCAGCATTGTTGAGGGCCTCGTAGGCCATGCCGCCTGTCAGCGCACCGTCGCCGATCACGGACACCACGCTGTAATCCTCTCCGAGCAGATCGCGGCCTCTTGCATAGCCCAGCCCCGCCGAGATGGAGGTGGAGCTGTGACCGGTATCAAAGGGATCGCAGCAGCTCTCTGCGCGCTTGGGGAAGCCGCTCATGCCGCCATATTTGCGCAGCGTATCAAACCCCTCTTTCCTGCCGGTGAGGATCTTGTGCGTATAGGACTGATGGCCTACGTCCCAGATAATCTTGTCCTTCTCCGGATCGAACACCAGATGGAGCGCCATCGTCAGCTCCACGACCCCCAGATTGGACGCGAGATGCCCCCCGCTCACACTGATCTTTTCCACCAGAAAGGAGCGGATCTCCCCGGCCAGCTGTGCCAGCTCGGATTTGTCCAGCTGCCGGATATCACCGGCTTTCGTAATTTTATCCAGTATCATATCTGTTGTTTTGCCTTTTTCCGGCGAAAGCTATTTTGTCCGCATCGTCAGAGACTGGAGCAGCTGTTCAAGCACCGGGTGCGCATGACCCAGCTCTTTCAAAAGCTGCATCGCTTCCTGCGTGAGAGACTTCACATCCGCATCGGCCTTTTCCAGGCCATATAAAGTGACATAGGTCGTCTTTTCATTGCGCTCGTCGCTGTGAGTCGGCTTGCCAAGCTCCGCGGCATCGCCGGTCACATCCAGGATGTCGTCGCGAATCTGGAAGGCGACTCCGATTTTCCGGCCGATCTGTTCGAGCATCTGCACCTGCGTCTCATCCGCGCCGGCCAGGACGCCGCCGATCATTAACGATGCCTCGATGAGTGCACCTGTTTTCAGACGATATATGAAATCCTGCTGCGTTGCCGTAAGCGGCCTGCCGTCCATTTCCACATCCACCGACTGGCCGCCGATCATGCCGGTGCAGCCGGTTTTACGGGCAAGGATCGAGAGCGCCTGCGCCGCGCGAACTTTGTCATCGGCCTCACACACTGCCTGTGCAGCTGTTTCATAGGCAAGGTTGAGCAGACCGTCGCCAGCCAGGATGGCGGCTGCCTCACCGTAAACGATGTGGGTCGTCTTCCTGCCCCGGCGGTACTCGTCATTGTCCATTGCGGGCAGGTCGTCGTGAATCAGCGAATGGGTGTGGATCATCTCCATAGCTGCCATGAAGGGCCGGATGATCTGCCCTTCCCCGCCGAACATCTCATAGGTCATCAGCATCATGACCGGGCGAAGCCTCTTTCCACCTGCAAGGATGCTGTAATTCATGGCCTCCAGAAGATGAGCCGCCTCTCCCTCCTCTTTCGGGAGGTATGATTCAATGGCTTCGGCTGCCTGCTGTGTATAACTGCTTAATTCTTCACGAAAACTCACGGATCTCACCTTCTTCACTAAGCTGCATGACTTTCTTTTCCACCAGATCGATTTTGTCGGAGCACACCTTCAGGAGGCGCATGCCGGACTCATAGGCGGCAAAGGCTGTTTCGAGCGGAATGTCCCGGCTGCCCAGTGTATCGATCGTCTCGTCCAGTGCTTTCAATGCCTGCTCAAGGGTAAGCTCCTGCTCCTTTTCTGGATTCATATGTTCCTGCTCTTTCATGATCTGTTCCTGTACTTTCTGGCTTTGGCCTCATATTCCGGAGCCGCCGGACCTGTCCCCATGGTTCTCCCCATGGTTCACGGTAAGGATGCGGGCGTCGGCGGTTCCGTCTTCCATAAAGAGCCGGACCTCCTCGCCCTCCTGCAGCTGTGCTGCGCTGCGGCGAAGCAGTCCGTCGCTGCCGCGGATCAGGGCTGCACCCATTGCGAGCATGTGCTGAGGGGAGAGTCCCTGCAGCTGTTCCTTTTTTACCTCGAGTGTACGGCGCACGCGCTCCAGATGCTGACGCATGAGGGATGTAAGCCTGTCCTCTTTGTCCATCAGCTGCTGACGCTGATTGGAGAGCCTTTGCTGCGGGGAGAACATTTCAAGCACACGCCGCCTTTGCTCCAGGCGGTCTTTTCCTCCCCGGAGATGTGCATCCATGCGGGTGCCGAGCAGCTGCCGCTTTTCGCGCAGTGCGTTGACCAGTGTGTACATGTCGGCTACTGCCAGCTCGCTGGCTGCGGAGGGTGTCGGGGCACGCAGATCCGCCACAAAGTCGGTGATCACGGTGTCGGTTTCGTGTCCGACCGCCGAAATGATGGGGACTGAGCACGCAAAAAAGGCTTTCGCTGTAATCTCTTCATTGAAAGCCCACAGATCTTCGATGGAACCGCCGCCTCTGCCTGCTATGATCACGTCCACACCGGCCTCTTCCAGCATCCGGATGCCCCGCGCGATGCTCATGGCCGCCCCCTCGCCCTGCACCTTCGCCGGATAAAGCAGGATCGAGATGCCCGGATTGCGCCTCTTCGCGATTTGAATGATGTCGCGCACAGCGGCTCCGGTGGGCGCTGTGACGACGCCGAGCGTGCGGATGTATTTGGGAATGGGCTGCTTGTAAGCCGCATCGAACATTCCCATCTCCTCAAGCTCTTTCTTGAGTGCTTCGTAGCGCTCGTACAGCGCTCCGATGCCGTCGGCAGTCACATCGGCAACGTAGAGGCTGTAGCTCCCGCCCTGCTTATATACGCCGACACGTCCGGTCGCCACCACCCGCATACCCTCCGAGAGCCTGAACCGCAGGTTCCTTCTGGAGGAAGCAAACAGGATGCAGGACATCGATGCGCCTTCATCCTTCAGCGTAAAGTAAATATGACCGGAGGTATGATACTTGCAGTTGGAGATCTCTCCGCGCACCGATACCCTCCCGAGCAGATAATCCTGGGAGAACATCGCCTGGATGTAATCGGTCACCTGACTTACGGAATATACGCTGCCGGCCATCCCTTATGCTTCCTCCGGCACCAGCTTTGCAAGGATGCCGTTGATGAATGCAGCAGATTCGTCCTCTCCGTACTTCTTGGCCAGCTCCACGGCTTCATTGATCGCGACGCCGACCGGGATCGAATCGTCGTAGCGCATTTCGTAAACTGCAAGTCGCAGGATCGCCAGATCCGCTCTGCCCATCCGGTTCGTCGTCCAGCCCTTTGCCGTTTCATTGAGCAGGGCATCGATCTGTGGTGCAAGCTCCGCGATGGCCTGGGCCTTTCCGGCGATGAGCTCCTTCTCCTCCGGCGATGCAAAGAAAGGCGGATTTTCGATATCCTCGTCGGGCACCTGCTCAAAATACAGCTGTACCTGTTCCCCCTCCTCCTGCGCACTGCGGGCGGAAATATTGAAAAGTAACCGCAGAATGTGTTCTCGTATCTGCCTTCTGGTCATAGTCGATTTTTCTCCGTTTAACCGAAAAGCCGCCGCAGTTCCAACAACTCCCGCGGCGGCCTGGTGCTTTTAGTTCCGAAAGCCTGCTTTTATTCCTTCTCCGTATCCATGACGACGTTGACGATTTTGATGTTGACTTCCGTCACTTCCATGCCAGTCATCGTTTCGATCGCAGTCTTCACTTTTTCCTGAATCTCCGAGCTGGTCTCGGGAACGTTGTATCCGTAGCGCAGATTGACACCGATCGCTACCCGTACCTTTCCCTCTTCCACTGCAATTTTCACGCCCTTCGCCAGAGAACGCACGCCAAGCTTTTCGATGAGCTCCCGCGTTGCGTTGCCGGCCATGGACGCTACGCCCTTGACCTCCGATGCTGCAAGACCTGCGATGATCGCAACGACTTCGTCGGCGATCCGCACTTCTCCGTTTCCTCCATCCAGCTCAATTGTGCTGGTGTGAACACTTTCATTTGCCATATCTGCCTCCTGATACTGTTTACAGGCATTTTCCTAAGTATACTTCATTCTCCCCGCGCATGCAACATGGAATCTCCCCCTCAGGGCAGCGAGCGCGATGGTGCCATGCCCGCGGGCTTCTCCTTCTCATACTGCGGCGTTCAGCGTTTGCAAAACACAATGCGCTGCGCACATCCGCCCCGGTCAGGCGCGTCCGAATTCGGACAGCTGCAGGCCCGGATTGCGGTCGAGCACCATCCCCACCGACCAGCTGTTGATGAACAGCAGCAGGGGACGTCCCTTCAGATCCATGATCTTCTTCATATCTGACGTACCGACCAGCTTTGAAAGGTCGATATCCGGATTCTCGATCCAGCGGATATGCTCGTAGGGAAGATTTTCCAGAATGATCTCCACCTTGTACTCATTTTCCAGGCGATACTTGAGCACGTCAAACTGCAGAACGCCCACCACGCCGACGATGATCTCTTCCATGCCGGTGGAGAGCTCCTGGAAGATCTGGATCGCACCCTCCTGGGCGATCTGCGTGATTCCCTTTACGAACTGCTTCCGCTTCATGGTATCCACCTGACGGACCCTTGCAAAGTGCTCGGGCGCGAAGGTCGGGATCCCCTCAAAAGCGAACTTCTTTCCCGGTGCGCAGATCGTGTCACCGATGGAGAAAATGCCCGGATCGAACACGCCGATGATATCGCCCGCATACGCCTCCTGCACAACATGCCGGTCGGAGGCCATCATCTGCTGCGGCTGGGACAGCCTCTGCCGGCGGTCCCCCTGCACGTGATACACTTCCTCGTTGGAATCGAACCGTCCGGAGCAGATGCGCATGAACGCGATCCGGTCACGGTGAGCCTTGTTCATGTTCGCCTGAATCTTGAACACAAAGGCGGAAAAGTCCTCACTGAAGGGATCGATCAGCCCGCAGTCGGAATTGCGCGGGAGCGGAGATGTGGTCATCTCCAGGAAATATTTCAGGAAGATCTCCACCCCGAAGTTCGTCAGAGCCGACCCGAAAAACACCGGGGAAAGCTTCCCTGCGTTCACCTTTTCCTGGTCGAACTCGGCACTGGCACCGTCGAGCAGCTCGATCTCCTCCGACAGCTGATCATGGGCCGCCTGTCCGATAAACGAAACCAGGCTGGGATCGTCGATCTCGTAGGAGGTCGCAACGCCCTCTTTTGTCCCCTTCTCCGTGTCCGTATAGGTAATGACCTTGCGCTCGCGCCGGTCATACACACCCCTGAAATTCTTACCGGAGCCGATGGGCCAGTTCATCGGACAGGTCGCGATGCCCAGCTCTGACTCAATGTCATCCAGCAGCTCAAAGGTATCGTTCGCGTCGCGGTCGAGCTTATTGATAAAGGTAAAGATCGGAATGTGGCGCATGACGCACACCTTGAACAGCTTGCGGGTCTGCGCCTCCACGCCCTTGGACGCGTCGATCACCATCACTGCGGAATCAGCAGCCATCAGGGTACGGTAGGTGTCCTCCGAGAAATCCTGATGTCCGGGCGTATCCAGAATGTTGATGCAGTAGCCGTCATAGGAAAACTGCAGCACGGAAGAGGTGACCGAAATACCACGCTCTTTTTCGATTTCCATCCAGTCGGAAACGGCATGCCTGGCCGTGGCCTTTCCTTTTACAGACCCTGCCTGATTGATGGCTCCGCCGTACAGCAGAAACTTCTCAGTGAGGGTGGTTTTGCCGGCATCCGGATGGGAAATGATGGCAAAGGTTCTTCTTTTACGGATCTCTTCTTTTAGATTGCTCACGCTTACGTCCTCCTGGCTATGAATCCCACCCATTTTAACAGCGAAAATGCGCAGTGTCAACCGATGGAAATCCTTTAGCAAAGTCAAACAGAAAACCGTCCCCTTTCCCCAAATGAAAACGCCCTGCGGTGCAGGGCGTTCGTTTCTGACCTTATAAAACTGCAAATCCCTTGCGGGCGAGGCATTCCTCCACCTCGTAGCAGTCGTCCGTGTGCAGTACCATGATGGGCTTGCCGCTCTCACGGTTGAAGGACAGGTAAATGTAATTGACATTGACGTTGCTCTCGCTCAGAGAACACAGAAGGTTGTGCAGATTACCGACCTCATCGGCCACCTCCACACCGATCACATCGGTGAGCCGGCAGATGAACCCTTCCCCGGTGAGCGCCTCGAAGGCCTTGTCCGGATCCGATACCACCATGCGGACGATTCCGAACTCGGCACTGTCGTTGGTGACCGATCCGAGAATATTGATGTTCGCCTGCAGCAGGATGCCGGTGATTTTTTCCATCATTCCGCGCTGGTTCTCTGCATAGATTGAAAGTTGTACTAACATATTATTTCGCCTGTGCCTCCGGTCCTTCTCCTGCCTGTCCGGCTGCCGCGCTCTGATCGCCCGGCTTGAAAGCATCAGACTGAATGCGGATCACGGATACCGATTCAGCCGGGCTGAGCAGTGTCACTGCAGATGCCTCACCCGCTGCGCCGGTCTCATTGGAGCCGATCGTCAGCTTTCCGTCCATTGCAAGAGAGATGTCCTTCTTCGCAAGTGCGATCTCATCATCCTTGCCGGATTCCTTCTCCAGATCTTCGTCGATCGTATCTTCCACGACGATCTCCTGTACCTCAAGGTCCTCTCCTGCATCAGGAGTTGCCTGACTGTCCTCAAGCAGAACAAAGTCAAGTGCGACCTCAGCGCTGAGTACACGGTCGATCTGTCCGTCCAGCTCATAGTCATCCGCCGTATCATCCTCGGTCTCATCCAGATACTTGTCCAGATCGGACGGATAATACGTAACCTTTGCATAGGTGCCGCGGGCATCCGAGCGGACGCGGACGCTGTCGGGTGACTCGAAGTACATGCAGAAATAATATCCTGCGCGGTACGCACCCTCTGCGTTATCCGGTACACCGTACAGATAACCAAGCACGCCGGAATAAGCATTTTCAAGCTCGTATTTCAGATACTCCAGCTGGCCCTCAACGCTCCGGTAGTCCAGATCGTGAGCTTCGCACCATCCCATCAGGGAACGGCAGCGGCCGAGATGCCACTGGCACAGGCCAAGGCTCGTGCCGCCATCACCGATGGCGATCGAGGAGAAATTGGACTCGAAATACATATTGGAAAGCACACCGCTTGCTGCAGCCTTGCTCAGACCCAGTTCCTGACGAAGGAAGCGGTAGATCGTCCGCTCGTTCTTGGTCAGATCGCCGACCGGATAGCCATGGACTGCGATGTAAAGCTCGCCGGCGCCGCCGTCGGCAACATTGCCGCCGCGCGTGGTCCCCTCCTCCGTTTCCGTTTCATCATGTTCACGGACGGTTTTTGCGGAGCCTCCCTGAATGCTGTCCTCGTCGACCTCTTCGTCTTCATCTTTGTTCGGATCGAACTCTTCATCCTCGAGAAGGGTCTCCTCGGGAAGCGTTTCGGGCTCCGTCGGCTTTTCGGTATCGTCCTGATTGGTTTCGCCTTCCGTCGGTGCCTGCGTTTCCTTTGATGTGGACGGCTCCGTCTGCTCCGAAGCAGGTGTGGACGGCTCCGTGGGTGCCGGCGTAGAAGGCTCAGTTGCAGCCGGTGTCGAAGGCTCGGTGGCAGCCGGTGTTGCAGGTTCGGTTGCAGCCGGTGTGGACGGTTCGGTTGCAGCCGGTGTTACAGGCTCTTCTGATGCGGGGGCATTTGTCTCCTCCGATTCGGACGCCTGCGGTTCAGTGGGTGCCGGTGTCGAAGGCTCGGTGGCTGGCGTAGAGGGTTCCGGTGCCGGTGTGGACGGTTCCTCTGAAGCAGACGCACTGCTCTCGCCGCCTGTCGATCCACCGGCTTCACTCCCTCCGGCTTCACCGTTCCCACTCTGATCGGTATTGCCGCTCTGTTCATAACTCTCACCCGAAGAAGGTGCATCAGGAATCGTTTCTCCTGCTCCGGATCCCTCTTCAGACGCTGCGTATGAGGAAGCGTCTCCAACATCCTCTGTGACCTCACCGCTTACGGCCGCCAGGGGAATCGCCGCTGACAATGTAAGTGCAAGAATCCAGGGTGTATATTTTCTTCTCATTATCCCTTACCTCTGTAAAACATATTTGTGTCGGAAATCACTCCCCCCGAGATTATCCGGCCAGACAAACACTGTTTATAGTATCACACCTGTTTTGTAAAATCAAGTGCTCCGGAAATTTGTTTTGTAACAATTTCGTCATATTTCCGTGCTGTCCAACAATACGGTAAACGGACCATGATTGACCAGAGAAACCTCCATATGTGCGCCGAAAACACCGTGCTGCACCACCGGGATCTCCTTCCCGGTCTCCTCCAGGATGTACTCGTACAGCTCTTCCGCCAGGGCTGGATCGCCTGCTTTGACAAAGGAAGGGCGATATCCCTTCTTACAGTCGGCGTAGAGTGTGAACTGCGAAACAATCAGCATCTCCCCGCCCACATCCTTCAGCGAGAGATTGGTCTTCCCGTTCTCATCCTCGAAAATGCGCAGGCCGCACAGCTTACGCACCATCCGGTCGGCAACCTTCCGGTCGTCCCCCTGACACACCCCGACCAGCACCAGAAATCCATTTCCGATCTCGCCGACCGTTTTCCCTTCTACCGTAACGCGGGCCTGGGTCACCCGCTGAATGATGAAACGCATCCGTGAATCCTCCCTCAGCTTTGTCCTTTCATACCCACCATGCGCCAAAGCTCATCCTCATCGATTACGCGGATTCCGAGCTCCTGTGCTTTGGTGAGCTTGCTGCCGGCTGCCTCCCCGGCCAGTACCAAGCTGGTCTTTTTGGACACGCTCGAGGTCACCTTCCCTCCGTTTTGGCGAATCAGCTCCTCTGCGTCCTTCCTTCCAAGCGTGGGCAGCGTCCCGGTTACCACAATGGTCAGGCCCGCGAGCGCATCCGAAGCTTCCTTTGTTTCGGGCATCCGCATGTTCACGCCCGACTGCTCAAGGTCAAGCAGGATCCGCAGGTTTTCTTCCTTATGAAAGTAGGTGTACAGATCCGCGGCTGTTGTCTCTCCGATATCCGGAATGGCCGTCAGTGCTTCCTCGCTCTGCGTCTGCAACTCCCGCAGATCCGTAAAATGGCGCATCAGCTCCGCCGCCGTGCTGCGGCCCACGTTGCGGATCCCAAGGCCGGTCAGAAGCCGCACCGGGTCGTTGGCTTTGGACTGTTCGATCTGCTCCAGGAGCTTATCGGTGTTCTTCTCTTTTCCGATAATTCCGCGCTCGATCAGTTCCTCCCGCCGTTCCTTCAGATGATAGATCCCACTGTAATCGGACAGGAAGCCCTCCCTGACCAGTGCATCGATCAGAGTCTCGCCCAGACCCATAATGTTCATCGCATCGCGGGAGGCAAAATACGCGATAGTCCTGCTCACCTGGGCAGGACAGCCTGGGTTGATGCAGCGGATATCCGCCGTGTCCTCCTCGCGTACCAGGGCAGCGCCGCACACGGGACATACCTTCGGTGCGACGAATACCTGCGCCGGCTCCTCCACACAGCCATTGAGCTTCGGAATGATCTCTCCGCTCTTGAACAGCCGGTACTTTCCACCGACGCCGATCTTCATCTGGGAGATATAATCCTGATTGTGGAGCGTGGCCCTCGAAACACTGGTGCCGCACAGCCTGGCAGGCTTGCCGGTGAGAGAATCGTGAAAGATCCCGGTGAAGGTGAGCTTCCCGGTACGCCCCACGGCCACCTCGATCGTATCCATCGTTACGACGCGCTCCTCCGGCGGATACTTGTAAGCGATGTGTCCGCTGGAATATTTGCTGCCCGCAGCAAACTCATCCCGCCAGGCCACATGGTCGATCTTGACTACCGCGCCGTCGATATCGAAGGCCAGCGCTTCCCGCTGCTCCCCGAGCGCATCGATCGCCTGCAGAATCTCTTCCCTAGTGTTCAGGGCGCTGTGCATCACCACCGGCACGCCGGCCTTTCCCAATATATCCAGCATCTCGCAGTGGCTGTCCGACAAAGGCGGGATGCTCTGCTGCACATTGAATACGAACATGCGCAGGCCGCGTGCACGTACGACGGAAGAATCGAGCTGCCGCAGCGTTCCTGCTGCGAGGTTGCGCGGATTGGCAGCCGTTTTCTTTCCCGCCTCCTCCATCGCCTGGTTGAAGCGTTCGAAATCCTCGAGGGACATGTACACCTCGCCCCGCAGCTCCAGATAATCCAGCGGATATTCCGGCGGAAGTGTGATCTTTTCAGGAATGTCCGGAATCTCGAGCGCGTTGCGCGTCACGTCCTCACCGATCTGACCGTTGCCCCTGGTCTCCGCCATCGTAAGCTGCAGAGCCCCCTCCGCATTCTTTTCATAGCGCAGCGTCAGGCTCAGGCCGTCGATCTTTGTCTCCACCGAGAAGAAGCATCCGGGATGCACTGCCTGCACCTTGTCGATCCATTTTTCGACATCTTCTTTGGTAAATACATCTTCAATGGAAAGCATCGGCACATTGTGCGTCACCTTCACCCCTGCCTTGCGCTTCGCACTGCCGCCCACCATCTGCGTGGGAGAGCTTTTCGTGATCCACTCGGGGTGCTCCCGCTCCGCTTCCTTCAGCGAAAGCATCAGCTGATCATATTCATAATCCGATATTTCCGGCGCATCCAGATCATAGTAGCGCTCCATGTGATAGCGGATCGTCTTTTTCAGCTGGTTGTATTCCTTCTTTTCCATATTGTTGATTTCCTTC
>CAMOSN010000043.1 GCA_946624935.1 uncultured Lachnospiraceae bacterium
AAGCATAATGCCCTTCCCCGGGGGATTTCTCTATAAGCGCCTGCTCAGCGCTTCATACACGGTTTTTAGCGGATTGCTCAGCGCTTCACGCGGGCACCCTTGCCGCCCATGATCGCTTCGACTTCTTCCTTGCTTGCCATGGAGGTGTCGCCCGGCGTGGTCATGGCCAGTGCGCCGTGCGCAGCGCCGTAGTTGACGGCCTGCGCGGCATCGCCGGTGGTCATCAGGCCGTAGATCAGTCCGGAGGCGAAGGAATCGCCACCGCCTACGCGGTCCATGATCTCCAGGCCCGGATATTCTTTGGACTGGAAGATCTCGCCGTCTGCCCAGCAGATCGCGCGCCAGTCGTTGACGGTGGCGGTCTTCACGGTGCGCAGCGTGGTGGCGACTGCCTTGAAGTTCGGATAGGTCTTCGCGGCTTCCTGGATCATCTTCCGATAGCCCTCGATGTTCAGCTCCTTCAGGTTCTCGTCGTTTCCTTCGATGGCGAAGCCGAGGCAGGCTGTGAAGTCTTCCTCGTTTCCGATCATCACGTCTACATATTTCGCCACTTCGCGGTTCACCTCGCGGGCCTTCTCAAGTCCGCCGATGGCGCTCCACATGGACGGCCGGTAATTCAGGTCGTAGGAGATCACGGTACCGTACTTCTTGGCAATCTTGCAGGCTTCGATCACGGTCTGGCAGGACTGCTCCGAAAGCGCTGCGTAAATGCCGCCGGTGTGCAGCCAGCGCACGCCGAGCTCGCCGAAGATGTACTCCAAGTTCAGCTCCTGGGGCGTTGCCTGGGAGATCGCGGTATTGGCACGGTCGGAGCAGCCGAGCGCGCCGCGGATCCCGAAGCCTCTCTCGGTAAAATTCAGGCCGTTGCGGCAGGTGCGTCCGATCCCGTCGGTCTTTTTCCAGTAGATCAGATCGGTATCCACGCCACCCTGCTCGATAAAGTCCTTCAGGAGCTTACCGATCTCATTGTCGGCAAAGGCTGTGATGACGCCGGTGTTCATGCCAAAGCACTTGTGCAGTCCGCGAACGACGTTGTACTCGCCGCCGCCTTCCCAGGCACGGAAGGAGCGGGCTGTGCGAATTCTGCCCTCGCCCGGATCCAGACGGAGCATGATCTCTCCGAGACTGACTGCATCATATTTATAAGTTCCTTCGGGTTTCAGATGAAGTTCCATGTCCTTTCTCCTTCTTTTCTTCCCTGATTTACAGAACAATTCCGTCCTTAAAGATCGAGATCTCCCGGTATCCCTTCTGCTCCGAGCAGGTCTTCTTTCCGGATGCCACCTCCAGGACCAGCTCGTAAAGCCGCTTCCCGGCGTCGGCCACGCTCTCTCCTTCCGCGATCGTGCCGGCGTTGAAGTCCATCCAGTTGCCCTTCTGATGGAACAGGCGCTGGTTGGTCGCCACCTTCACGGTCGGCGCGGGAGCTCCGAACGGGGTCCCCCGTCCGGTGGTGAAGAGCACCATGTGACATCCTGCCGCCGTCAGGGCCGTCGAGGACACCAGGTCATTGCCCGGACCGTACAGCAGGTTCAGACCCTTTGTGTGCACCTGATCGCCGTAGCCAAGCACGTCCACCACCGGGGCGTCGCCGCCCTTCTGCACACAGCCGCAGCTCTTATCCTCGAGCGTTGTAATGCCGCCCTGCTTGTTGCCGGGGCTCGGATTGTCATAGACGACCTCGCCGTGCCGGATGAAATACTGCTTAAATCCGTTGAGCATCGCCACTGCCTTCTCGAACACCTCTGTATCCCTGCAACGGCACATCAGCATGCCCTCTGCACCGAACATTTCAGGAACCTCCGTCAGGATGGTCGTCCCGCCCTGCGCGCAGAGCATGTCGCTGAATGCGCCCACCGCCGGATTGGCCGTGATCCCGGAAAGGCCGTCCGAGCCGCCGCACTTCATGCCGATCACCAGCCTGTCCGCCGAAATGCTCTGCCTGGAAAAGCGCCCTGCGTACGCCGCGCATTCCTTCAGGAGCGCCGCGCCTTTTGCGAGCTCATCTTCCTCCTCCTGGCAGATCATGAATTTCACGCGGTCCGGATCGTAATCGCCCAGTTCCTTTACAAACTGATCGTGGGTGAGGTTCTCACAGCCAAGTCCCACCACCAGCACGGCTCCGGCATTCGGATGATTCACCAGCGCCGCCAGAAGCTTCCTGGTCTGCGCATGATCCGCTCCGGTCTGCGAGCAGCCAAAGGGATGCGGAAATGCGTAAAGCCCGTCGATGCTTCCGGTCACCAGATCCTGATTCTGCTCCGTCAGGGACTTGATCACGCCGTTGACGCAGCCCACCGTCGGGATGATCCAGATCTCATTGCGGATGGCTGCCCGGCCGTCCGGACGCAGATAACCCTGAAACGTCGGAACTTCCCCGTCACACACCTGCGCGGGATCCCAGACAGGAGCCTTTTCCGGATCATAGGTGTACTCCACCTCTCCCTCCAGATTGGTGGCCATGTTGTGCGTGTGCACCCAGCTTCCCTTCGGAATGTCCTTTGTGGCATGTCCGATCGGGAACCCGTATTTGATGACCGGCGCTCCGGCCGGGATATCCGTCAGCGCGGTCTTATGTCCCTGGGGGATCGCCTCCGCCGCGGTGACGCTCTGCGCTGCGTTCGGGCACACATTCTGGTCCTGACCGGACCCGCAGGAACCTTCCTGCCGTCCAAAGGACAGACACTCTCCCGCTTCAATGGGCGAGAGCGCTACTGCAACATTGTCTCTTTCATGGATACGAAGCAGGCTTCCCATGCTGTACTCCCTTCCTGGAACCGGTTAAGCAATCACTCGATCCCTTAACCGGTCCTTATGAAAAGCAGTCACCCCGGGCAGGGATGACCGCTGTTTTTCTGAAACGGACTGCTGTCTGTCTGAAACAGATCCTGCGTCATTTCTGAGCGGATCCTTATTTTGTCTCCAGATCGAAGCCAAAATATTTCACGGCATTGTTGTAGCAGATGCCTTTGACGATCTTCTCCAGCGCGACTTCGTCATCCGGATACTCGCCGTCCTCGACCCACTGTCCGAGCAGCGCGCACATCACGCGGCGGAAATACTCATGACGGGTGTAGGACAGGAAGCTGCGCGAGTCGGTCAGCATTCCCACGAAGCCTGCCAGATAGCCCAGGTTGGCCAGAGTCGTCATCTGATCCGTCATGCCAACCTTGTGATCATTGAACCACCAGGCGCTTCCCTGCTGGATCTTCGCCACTGCGGTGCTGTCCTGGAAGCATCCGAGGATCGTGCCGATCGCGGCGGAATCATGCGGATTGAGCGAATAAAGGATCGTCTTGGGCAGATCGTCCGTTGTGATGAGCGCATTCAGGAAATCCGCCATCTGCGCGCTCGGCGCATAGTTGTTGATGCAGTCGTAGCCGGTGTCCGGGCCGAGCAGCTTGTACATCTGCGCATTGTTGTTGCGCTTGCAGCCATAGTGCAGCTGCATCACCCAGCCGCGGCGGTGATATTCTTTTCCGAGGCAGAGCATATAAGCCGTCTTGAACTGCATCTCCTCCTCGCGGGAGACCGCTCCGCCCTCCAGGCGTTTGCGGAAGATCGCTTCGATCTCCTCCTCGCTGGCCGGCGCGTACATCACATATTCCAGAGCGTGATCCGATACGCTGCAGCCGTGCTGCGCAAAGAAATCCATCCGCACCTTCAGAGCCTCCATCAGGGCTTTGAAGCTGTCGATCTTCACGCCGCTCACGCTTTCGAGCTTCGCGACGTACTCCAGATACGTATCCTGCTCCAGGTTCATCGCCTTGTCCGGACGCCATGCCGGCAGGACCTGTACCTCAAAGCTGTCGTCCTTTGCCAGACGCTCGTGGTATTCCAGCGTGTCCACCGGATCATCCGTGGTGCAGATGAGCGTAACGCCGGACTGACGGATCAGGCCGCGCACGGTCATATTCGGATCATTCTGAAGCTTGTCATTGCAAAGATCCCACACCTCCTGGGCGGTACGGCCGTTCAGGATGCCTTCGTATCCAAAGTAACGCTTCAGCTCCAGGTGGCTCCAGTGATAGAGCGGATTTCCGATGCCCATCTCGATCGTTTCGGCCCATTTCTGGAATTTCTCACGGTCCGTGGCATCACCTGTGATATATTTTTCCTCCACACCGGCGCTGCGCATCAGGCGCCACTTGTAGTGATCGCCCCCCAGCCACACCTGGGTGATATTCTCGAACCGGCGGTCCTCACAGATCTCCTGCGGATTGATGTGGCAGTGATAATCCAGAATCGGCATATGCTCCGCATAGCTGTGATAGAGCTTCTGCGCTGCCGGTGTTGTCAGCAGGAATTCTTCATCCATAAAACGCTTCATGTTCTTAACCTCCCTTTGACTCACAGGCAGGATGCGTAAGCAGCCTTTGCGCCTTCGGTGCGGATCTTCTTCAGATCACATACGACTGCCTCTTCCAGGCCGGCGATCTTCGTAAGATCCTGATCCCACATCTGCTCGTTGGTCAGCACGGCATGCACCAGTTCCTCGGGTGTGTCGTCCTTGTGCGCATAGTAGAAATCCAGTGCCCAGGCATCGTCGCTGATGGTGTAGTCATTTCCGGCCGGGCGGCGGCATACGAGACCCTTCTCGGTGCGCTCCTGGATGTCGTTGGAATAGAATGCGATGTAGGCGGCCAGAGACATGGTCAGGCACACCGGCAGTTCGCCCTTTTCCTCGATGTAGGCCAGGAAGGACGGCATGTTGCGGGCTTTCCACTTGGAGGTGGAGTTCAGGCTGATGCTCATCAGCTCATGGTTGACGAACGGATTGTTGAAGCGGTCCTCCACTGCTGCGGCGAATTCCATCAGGTCCTTCTTGTCCAGCGGCAGGGTCGGGATGATCTCCTCGCCAAGCATCTTGTTCATGAAGCCCTTCACGGTCTCGTCATGCATGCAGTCACGCACGATATCGAAGCCTGCCAGGTAAGCGCCAAGCACGAAACCGGTGTGGGCACCGTTCAGGATGCGGACCTTTCTCTTCTTGTAAGGTGTTACATCCGGAACTACATGTACATTCAGGCCTGCTGCCTTGAACGGAAGCTTCTCCTCCAGCCACTGCGGACCTTCAATGATCCACACGCCAAAGCACTCGCCAACGTCAAGCAGCTCGTCCAGATAGCCGTTTGCCTGGTCCAGCGCTTCCTTTTCCTTCGGGTCGCGGATGCGTCCGGGCACGATGCGGTCCACCAGCGTGGAGCAGAAGGTGCAGGTCGCGCACCACTCTTTGAATTCCTGGCCAAGACCCCACTGGTCGATATACTGGCCGACGCATTTTTCCAGTTCCTTGCCGTTGTTGTCGATCAGTTCGCAGGAGAGGATCACCAGCGGTGCCTTGCCTGCCTTGAAGCGCTCGTACAGAACCTGCGTAAGCTTGCCCGGGAAAGAGGAAGCCGGCTTGTCCTCCGGCTGGCAGGCCGGATCATATACGATGCCCGCCTCGGTCGTATTGGACACGACATATTCCAGATCATCCGATACTGCAAGCTCCATCATGGCCTTCCATCCATCCTCTTCATAGGGATTGATGCAGCGGCTCACGGAGGAGATCACACGCTTGTCGTCCACCTTCTGGCCCTTTTCGGATCCGCGCAGATACAGCGTGTACAGACCTTCCTGCTCATTGATCAGCTTCGTCAGACCCATTGCGATGGGCTGAACCAGCACTGCTTTTCCATTCCATCCAACGCGCTCGTTGGACATATCAAACCAGTAGTCCACGAACGCCCGCAGGAAGTTGCCTTCTCCGAACTGCATGATCTTTTCCGGCGCTTCCTTCAGAATATATCCCTGATAGCCGGAAGAAGCCAGTACCTTATAATTGAGCTTTTCCATGTTGTTTCCTCTCCTGTTCCTACCCTGAAACGATTATTTCGGATAAAAGTTCTGTGTCATACGAAGTCCGTACGACACAGTTGCCAATCACCTTTTCATAATAGTATAGAAGTGCCTTTCCGTCAATTCAAAGCGCACGGCTGAGCCGGCACAGAATTCTCCTGAAATGCTTCAGCAGTCCTCTCCGCGCGGGTCCGTTTCCGGTTCTCCCATCCAGGCTGCCACGCAGATTCCCACATGCACCATACCCTTCAGATCGATCCCTTTGCGGTCGCAGCGCCTTGCCTCGAACTTCGGCATGCCGATGATCTGAATGTCTTTCTCGATCGTGTTGGGATATACGATCCCGTCCATATCGTTCATGTCCGGCTGGGACATATTGATCGCGGTCAGGCCCTTCAGCTCCGAAAACGCCTTCAGCAGATGATCGCCGTGTCCGCAGAAATGTGCTGCTCCGCCGCCGAACGCATCCAGAATCTTCTGGTCCGCTTCCTGGAAGAACTCCTCGTACATGCTTCCGGAGATGTTCGTGCAGGCGTCCTCACGGATCATGATCCCGCCCTTGTACAGCAGGCCGTAGTCCCATGCGTATTCGCCGCGGCAGAAGGGGAACTCCTCCTTCCAGAGCTGCATGTAGCGGATGAAGGTATCGGTCACGACTTCGATGAAATCGTTGATCTCATCCTCTTCCTCCAGAAGCATCAGATAAAAATCGCTTCCCACGATCGCCTCCACCAGGGAGCAGGGCCCCTGTGTGTCCGGCTGATAGATGTGCAGATATTTGTGCAGCTTCGGGTAGCCTTTGAGCAGCTCGTCCACATAGTGGGCCGCGTCGATGGTTTTCTGGCCCAGGCCGCTGCGCACATCCGGCTTGATCCCATTGCGGAAATCCTCATTGATTTTCAGGATCTGATCCCACTCCAGATGGATCGCTCCGGGCAGGGCGTCCTGCTCACGGGGCAGAAGCCGCACCTCACAGCCAAGCATGCTCGGGATCAGGCCGATTCCGAAATTGGAACGGAAGGACAGAAGCTCGCCGCCGCCGGTCGAAAGCTGATCATTCGCGCGCAGCAGCTGCTTGTACAGCATCATGTCGTAATCCTCGAAGGTATCGTTAAAATAGACCGGCTCCCATTCCACCTTACTGGGCGCAGGAACACGCTCCGGTTTGAAATAGCTCACGTCCTTCATCTTCCGGTCCGCAAACCGATAGTAATCGGCGAGCAGACGCTCCTCCTGCTGGTCATCCAGACGGTTTTCCAGGTCTTCCAGATATTTATGGATATTCATGTATTCTCCCTTCCGTTTTCACCGGCAGCGCTTGGTAAACCCTCCGGGCTTACGAAACGGCAGCCATTTGTCTTTGCACCTGATGCTATTGTACGGTAAGACGCTCCCCGATACTTTACACAATCATCTTGTTTTTATGCAGATCGTTCGCGAGAAACGACCGGTAATTGTCCTTCATGATAATGCACAGAGGCTGAGGCAGCACGGTTCCGCCCGCTGAATCCAGGCCCACCAGATGATCAAACAAATGACTCATACACTGCTCTCCGCTGGTAAGGTGCGACTGATAGATCGTCGCCTTCAGTGTTCCATCCTCAAAAAAACGTGCCTGTTCCGGATACAGATCGGTTCCGATCACCGGAGGCCGCTCCCTTCGCCGATGCGGATACTGGTCATAGAACCGGCTGATCTCATCGCACACCCAGAAGGTCGACCTGGCACTTGCCGTGATCACCGCCGCAGGTGATGCGGTCTGCAGTATATTTCGGAGGATGCTTCGCACCTCCTGTTCCGTTACTTCACTGTATTCGGTGAGCCCCTGCTCGCATTCTCCCCAGATCTGCCGCATCCGCTCTCTGGCCGCATCGGAAAAGACCCGGGCACTCGACCGATGCCGGGAGCTGTTTACCAGAACGATCCCCGGCTGCTGCCCTATGGGATATTCCTGGCCTGCATTCACGAAGCGTCCGGGAAAATCACGCTGCAATGAACGGGAAGACGTTCCCTCCCGGAAGCAGTACAGCGCAGCCAGCTCCATGGCCGCTCTTCCCATGTCCGCTACTCCCACCGCAACACTGCAGGCGATCCCTTCGATCGGCAGTGAACGGTCCACCAGTGCAACTGCTGTGCCGCGTCGGATGAAGCGCCGGATCCATACAGCGGATTCCTCATCGTCGCAAATCGTGACAAGGCCATCCATCCGCTCATTTTGCTGATCCATTTCATCGTAAAGCATTTCCAGTGCTTTGGCGATCTGATCCACCCCATAGGAGGTTTCAACCATGCGGACACTGGCCTTCACCCTTTGCAGTCTTGCCGCCTCCCGCGCGATTCCCTGCCATAAACCGTGGTAGTAAAACCGTTCGTTATTTTCAGGTCTGGGCAGAAGGACTGTGATATGGATCGTGCTGCGGCGCATAAGAGACGCCGTTTCGTCGAACTGATAATGACAGCGCTTTGCCTCCTCCAGAATGCGGCGGCGCAGGTCCTTCCCCACGCCGGATCCCCCGTGCAGGGCACGGTGGACCGATGCGACCGATGTCCCTGTGTTCTTCGCAATATCCTTGATCGTCACTTTTGGTTCCATAACTTACCATGCCCTGTTCTCATGCTTGGTCTGCATTTATGGGTTCCGTCCGGCTGTAATGCATCCGTATCCGGACAGTTATGCAATGCATCAGTATCCGAACAGCTGCGGAATGACCATACTGATCGCAGGTACAAAGCTGATCAGCATCAGTACAATGATCATGCATACATAAAACGGCAGCGTTGCTTTCACGATCCGTTCGATCTTCACGCCGGACACGGCGGAGCCGATAAACAGACAGCTGCCCACAGGCGGAGTCAGCAGGCCGATCCCGCAGTTCAGAATCATCATCACGCCGAACTGAACGGCGCCGATCCCGATGGAGGATGCGAGCGGATACAGGATCGGCGTGGCGATCAGAATGATCGGCGCCATATCCATGATGCATCCGAGGAACAGCAGAATGAGATTGATCAGCAGGGTGAGAAGGATCTTGTTGGAGGTCAGGCTCGTGATCGCGCCTGCCGCCAGATCCGGTACGTGCAGATAGGTCAGGCAGTATCCGAAAATGCTGGATGTTCCGCACAGGATCAGCACGATCGCCAGCGTATCGACACATTCTCCGAGCACCTTCCACACACCCTTCCAGGTCATGCCGCGGTAAACCACAAGGCTGACGACCAGAGAGTAGATCACTGCGATCGCCGCGGATTCTGTTGCCGTGAACACGCCGCACACCACGCCGACCACCACGATCAGAATCGCGAGCAGCGCCCAGATCGATTTCCCAAGCTGCTGCAGGAATACCTTCATGGAGAATTTGTCTCCGCGCGGATACCCGCGTTTCATGGAGATGATGTAGGACCCGATCATCAGGGAGATCGCAAGCAGTGCTCCCGGCAGATAGCCTGCCATGAACAGAGCGCCCACGGATACGCCGCCGGCGGCCGTTGCGTAGATGACCATGTTGTGGCTGGGCGGCACCAGAAGACCTTCCACCGAGGAGGTGATCGTCACCGCAGTCGAGAAGTCATCGTCGTAGCCTGCGTCCACCATCATCGGGATCATCAGCTTTCCGATCGAGGCAGTGTCGGCCGTTGCAGAACCGGAGATCCCGCCGAAAAAGTAGGATGCAACGATGTTGACCATCGCCAGGCCGCCGTGCATCCACCCCACCAGAGAGTTTGCCAGTGCGATCAGCTTGTCCGAGATGCCGCCCTGGCCCATCAGACAGCCCATGGTAATGAAAAACGGCACCGCCATCAGAGAGAAGGAAAACAGGCCCTTTACCATCTGCTGGCAGATGTTGCTGAGCGGAATGCCCAGATACAGAAGGCACAGCGTCGATGCGATCCCGACCGCATAGGCGATATGGATTCGCAGCAGAATCATGATCAGGAACGATCCGATCAGAATTGCGATTGCGGTTGGATTGGTTGTCATGCCTTTTCCCCTCCTCTTCCGGTAATATGCTTCCAGATCACTTCCAGCTGGAACAGCACCATGGCGATCCCGGCGAGCGGAACCGGCGCATACTGCCAGAACTTGGAAAGCCACGGAAGACTTGTGTACGAAGCTCTCGCTCCGATCGTCGTCGCAAACTTGAAGCCCTCAACGATCAGGATGATGGAAAATCCCAGCACCAGGATATAGGCGATCAGGTCAAGCACAAACAGCAGCTTCTTCGGAAGATACTGATCCAGCGAGGTCATCCGGATGTGGGTCCCCTTCCGGATCGCCAGCGCTGCGCTTAAGAACGCCATATACACCATGCAGGTCAGAACGATCTCTTCACTCCAGGACGGATCATCCAGGAAGGGCACATACTTTCCCACATATCTGCCAAGCACCGCATACGAGGTGATCAGTACGTCCGCGATCAGGAACAGCTTGCAAAGTACCATGACCAGCGCGTACAGTTTGTCAAATAAAAATTCGATTTTGTCAGCCATACTGCTCTTTCCTCTCTATCATGTTTCCAGCTCTGCATATTTTTCGCCTTGCGTATGTTTAGTCCTGCGCATGGTTAGCTTTTGCGTATGTTTTGCTTTGCATCTTTCCGGCTTAGCATATTTCCGGCTTTGTCATGCGGCTGAAAAAAGCCCTGCATTCATCTTCATATGTTTCATATGTATATGAATGCAGGGCAGCTCTTAAAGATTACTCAGCCATAGCGAGGATCTCTTCGTACTTGTCTTCGATCCCCTTGGTGAACTGACCGATCAGGTCGGCGCAGGCTTCACGATAAGGTGTCTTGTCCTCGACCTCGATAAAGGTAACGCCCTTTTCGGTCAGACTTGCTTTTGCCTTCTCCGCCTCTTCCACAGACATCTGACGGCAGTATTCCTCGGTCGCTTTTCCGGCCTCGAACAGCGCATCCTGCTGCTCCTGGGAAAGCTTTGCCAGAGAATCGTCCGCGATTACAACAGAGGAGGTTGCAAGCGTATGCTCATCCAGCAGCATGTAGGGAGCCACTTCGTTGAAGGCGTTGGACTCGTACTGCGGGATCGGCTGCTCAGCGCCGTCCACAACGCCGGACTGAAGGCTGGTGTACAGCTCATTGAAGGCTACGACCGTCGGAGATGCGCCAAGACCTTCCACCATGCCGGTCATGATCTGGTCGCTGGAAACACGCAGCTTCTTGCCCTTCAGATCCTCGATGCCTGCTACTTCATCCTTAAAGAAGAAGCTGCGGAAGCCATCCTCCAGGTAGTAAAGGCCGGTCACGCCAAGGCCGGTATTCTGCGGCTCAGCCAGGATCTCCTGACCCAGATCGGAATTTGCGAAATTCCAGAAGTGGTCGCTGCTCTCAAACACAAAGGGCAGGCCCAGAAGCGCCGACTCCTTGCAGCCGTAATTGCTGAATGCGTAGCAGGAGAAACGAACGATATCCACCGTTCCGCTCATGGAGATCATACCGTCCAGAACATCTGATTCCGTTCCGAGCACGCCGCTGGCCTGGATGTCGATCGTCACCGAACCATCCGTCAGCTCCTCCACCTTATCCTTGAAGAACTGCGCATACTGACCGTCGATCGAATCGATGGAATTCGTCTCCGAGAACACCAGCACCACCGGATCATCGGCCATCGCCGTCATCGTTCCCATCCCCGCCAGAATGGCTGCTGCAAACATCACCGCCGTCATCTTTCTCATGTTCATTGCGATACCTCCTGAAATCATTTTAGGAAAACGTTTACTCTATGTGCTTACACTATAGCCGACGATCCCCCCGAATAATTTGCAAAACCGCTATGTTTTTTTGCAGTTCGTTCATTTTGGGACAGGGGACGGTTCTCTGTCCCATTTTCAGGCAAAGAATCCTCATTGCTTTCCCGGTGCTCCTCCCGACTCTCCCGGACTCTGTCCGACTCTCCCAGATTCACATTTTTCATTGGAATTCGTGGGAGAGAATCTATATAATAAGATCAGGCATTTGTTTACGACAATACCTGCAGGTCATGCCTGTCCCCCGGAATTTCATTTTTTCCCGTTCCCAGTCTATTTCCTTTCAAAGCACTAAAAATCAGAATACGGCATTACAGAAAGGGGATCCATATGCCGCGCAGAGACTATCAGGAATTTCAGGAAATATTGCCCGGTGATCTGAACCTTCAGCACAAAATCGCACTCTCCACAGAGAAAACTACGTATCACCTGCATTCGCATCTGGAGATCATCTTTACCGTCTCGGATAATCTTGTGCTGTTTACCGAGTCGAAGGCACAGCGCATTCCGGCAGGAGCGATCCTGCTGCTCGATTCCATGTCGCTGCACTACATCGACTGTACACACGACCGGAAAAACTGTGACCGGTACGTGCTTTATTTCCGGCCCAATCTGATCTCGGATCTGCGAATCCCGGAGATCAATCTCCTGGACTGCTTTCTGCGCCGCCGCGGCGACGCCCAGATCCTCCTGCCAGATCCGCAGCAGCGCACCATTATCCGGGAGATCCTGGAACGGATGGTCGCGTGTTATCCGCAGTCCGGCCAGGCTGCATTTTCGTTCACACCGGAGTATGTCTCTGTGCCTGAGCGTATGTTAAAGTCAGGCCTGCCTGCTGCCGATGCCGCATCAAAGCCAGCTTCCCTCCCGATCCCGGGCGACGCCTCTGTCCTGCCATCGGAGGATCGTCTCTTCCTGCGTCTGGAGCTGGGACATCTGCTCCTGCTCATCCACCGGATCATCCGCGAAACAGAAAAAAGCCCGGAAACGGCCTCCTATCAGGCTCATTCCCGGACGGTATCCGAAATCCGCCAGTATATTGACTCTCATTTTTCCGAAGAGCTCAGCGTTGACGACATTGCGCGGGAATTTCTGATGTCCCGCACAATGCTCTACAATCTTTTCAAGGAAGTGATGCACATGTCTGTGAGTGATTATCTTTCCCACGTGCGAATCACCAAGGCAAAGGCGATGCTGATCAACACGGATTACTCGGTGGAGATCATCAGCCAGATGGCCGGCTACGGCAATATCAGCTCCTTTTCCAGAGTCTTCAAGACCCGGACCGGCATTACGCCCCTGCAATACCGCAAAAAACAGCAAAGCGGCATCTCGCCTTCCTAATTCTCCCAGACTCTGACGGGCGCAGCTGCTGCGATGCCTTAGCACACTGCTCTTCCTGCTTCTTGGGCCGCTACTCCTCCAGCACCTGAAGTTCGAGATAGTCGAAGTCCTTCTCCTCGATAAAGCAATCCCGGCCGAACCGGCATTTACTGCGCCGCTGGAAGTCCTTAATGGTGCTCTCGAGCCAGATCGGGCGTTCCAGGTCAAACTGCAGACAGATCTCATCCAGCGCGCGAAATATCTTGTGCGTACGCGTATCGTCATCTTCGATCGTGATGACGGTATCGCGCAGCATGTGATTATCCTTCCACAGCTTTCCCCATAGTTTCATCATTCATTCTCCTGTCCGTTCCTGAAACGCAATTTCAGAAACACAATTTCAAAAAATTTCAAGTACCTGATTTCATAAGCTCTATTTCAGAAAGTCCCACTTCAAATGCCTTTGACCGACCTGATGAAGTATAGTAAATTATAGTAGAATAAATGTTTTACAGCTTCAGCACGGTCTTTACAGTCGGAGCAGGCAATGAACATTCACAATTATTATAACAGGAGGCATTACATTATGCGTGTATTATCGTTAGGCTCTCTGAACATCGACAAGGTCTATTCCGTTGATCACATCGTCAATCCGAAGGAAACCATCGAGAGCACTTCCTATAACAATTTCTGCGGCGGCAAGGGGCTGAATCAATCCGTTGCTCTGGCGCGCGCCGGCGCGGATGTATCTCATGCCGGCATGATCGGTGAGGACGGCACCATGCTTGCCGACGCCCTGCGCGAAAGCGGCGTCCGGATGGATCTGCTGCGCACAGTGGACGGGCCCTCCGGCCATGCCGTGATCCAGATCGACCCCCATGCCCAGAACTGCATCATCATCTTCGGCGGCTCCAACCGCCGCATCACGCCGCAGTATATCGACGAAGTGATGGAAGGCTTCGATGCGGGTGATGTCCTTTTACTGCAGAATGAGATCAGCGGCAATGGCTACGCGATCGAAAAGGCGCACGAAAAAGGCATGATCGTCGTGCTCAATCCCTCCCCCTACGACAGCCGTCTGGACGAGTGTGATTATTCCAAGGTCGACATCTTCATGGTCAATGAGGTGGAAGGCCGCCTGATGGCCGGCTGCGAGAGCGAAGACCCGCAGATCATCCGTGAAAGCCTGAAGAAGGCCTTTCCGAAGGCCGCCTTCGTGCTCACGCTGGGCGAGGCCGGATCCTGCTATTTCAAGGGAGACGAGGAATACTTCCAGCCGATCTTCTCCGTGAAGGCCGTCGACACCACCGCCGCCGGCGATACCTTCTGCGGCTATTTCCTCTCCTCCATGGCCCTGGGGCTTCCCATCCCGCAGTGCCTGAAGCGTGCAGCAGCCGCCAGCGCCATCTGCGTCAGCCGCAGCGGCGCCTCCCCCAGCATTCCCACCAGCGAAGAAGTGGACGCCTTCCTGAAATGAATCAAAAGTGGGACAGGGGACGGTTCTCTGTCCCACTTACAAAGTTTTGGCGATCTTCACCAGGCGGCTGGTTCCAAGGCGCGAAGCGCCCAGCGCGATGAACTTTTCGGCATCCGCAAAGGACGAAATGCCTCCGGCCGCTTTGATTTTCACGCCTTCTCCCACATGCTCTGCGAAAAGCGCCACATCGTCAAAGGTCGCCCCGCCGGTGGAAAAGCCGGTGGAGGTCTTGATGTAATCCGCTCCCGAGCGTGTCACGAGATCACACATCGTGACCTTTTCGGCATCCGTGAGCAGACAGGTCTCAATGATCACCTTCAGGATCTTTCCCGCGCAGGCCGCGCGCACCGCTTTGATCTCGTCCAGCACATACTCCGTATTCCCCGCCTTAAGCATGCCGACATTGATCACCATATCGATCTCATCGGCGCCGTTATCGAGAGCGTCCTTCGTTTCGAACACCTTCCCGGCAGTCGTATGGTTCCCGTTCGGGAAGCCGATCACCGTGCACACCTTCATCCGGTCACCCAGATATTCCTTTGCCGGACGCACATAGCAGGGCGGGATACACACCGATGCGGTGTGAAAACGCAGCGCATCGTCACAGATCTGTTTGATCTGCTCCCACGTGGCCGTCTGCGCCAGAAGCGTGTGGTCAACCATTGCCAGAATCTGTTCGTTTGTCATCGTTTTATTCCCCCTCCTCATATCTGCGATCTGTTTTTGTCAGGAAGCCGGGGATCCTGTCCCCATGGCGCTCTTTTTGTCAGGAAGCCGGGGACCTGTCCTCATGGCTCTCTGTCCCCATGGACTGCTGCTTTCTGCGCACACTGCGCACATTTTTCTCGATCTTCCTGCGTTCCGTCATGATCTGGTGTCCGCAGCCCAGGCACCGCAGCTTCAGGTCAGAGCCGATGCGCAGAATCTCCCATTCATGGGATCCGCAGGGATGCTGTTTTTTCATCCGGGCGATGTCTCCCACCCGGAACGGGAAAGTCTCCTGAGGGTTCAGTTTATAAACAACTTCCTTTTCTTCACCCATGGTACTACCTCCTGCCTAAACGACCGGTGCCTTCTCGCAAAGTATTCTCGCCAGGTCCATATTCTCCCTGCTGCTGACCTCCGCATTTTCAAACAGAGAACCGTCCCCTGTTTGTTGAGTATAAAGGATACACGGGAAAATGGCAAATAAATCGTTTTTCGCGTACAGAGTATCTTCGACTATGTTCCTCATGTATAATGCATAAGATGCATAAAAGAGGCAGGGTTTGAGTCCTCTCTTTCCCTGCCTCTTTTATGCTCTAATTGATAATAAACAGATCCTTCCGGCCAAAAATACTTTTATTTCTGCGCAGTCTCACTGTGTGGCACAGGAACGTTGTTTCCGACGCTCTGTTCCTCAGCGTCCCAGTTCCCAGCACTTCACATCGATCGTCGCATTCCCGTCGCAGCGGAAGCTGATTCCGTCGGCGGAAAGCGGGGTGAACAGCGCGGCGCTCATCACCTGTTCGCCTCCATTGACGAAGATCTCGACGCTGAACCGGTCGAGCACGATGCGCAGCTTCAGCTCGCCGTTTTTGGGGTAGACCTTCGCGCGGCGCTGATGAATGATCGCCCGGCGCGAGCCGGAAAACTTCCGGTCGATCTTCAGGGTCTTTTCGTGCGGCCGATAGCTGATGCCGGTGTGAAAATTGTCGTCCTCGGCAAACCACATGGCAAACTTGTGGAAGCCGTCCTCGTCCTCCGCCACATGCAGGGTCAGCTCCATGTCGAGCACTCTTCCCTTCACGCCCTCCAGCCGGGTCACTCCGCAGACTTCACACCCGTTATGCATGGCAACGGGCCCGCGCAGCTCCTCCAGCTCCCGCAGCGGCCACTGCCACAGCCGGCCGTCCCGGATGGAAAGCTCCCGCGGAATGCTCATCTGGCCTGCCCAGGGCTCGTCCTTTTCGCGAAGCGCAATGGCATCCCAGTTCTGCAGCCAGCCGATCATCACGCGCCGTCCGTCGGGCATGAGTACGGTCTGCGGGGCGTAGAAGTCGATGCCGTAATCGATGGCCTGGTCCTGCTGCTCCTTGAGCACGCCGGCCTTTTCGTCGAAGTCCCCGATCAGGCACAGGGTCCCGTTGCCGTTGTGGTATTCGAAGCCCTGCGGCAGCATATCCTGCGGACTGGTGAGCAGCACCCATTTCCCGTCCAGCGGGAAAAAGTCCGGGCACTCCCACATCCGGCCGAAGCGGCAGTGATTCTCCGCCAGTTTCGACTTGTAGGTCCAGTGGAGGCAGTCTCTGCTTTCAAACAGCAGGATCTGTCCGCTGCCGTCTGCCGGCCGGCTGCCGATCAGCGCAAAGTAGCTGCCATCCGACGCATGGATGATCTTGGGATCGCGGAAGTCGTTGCGACTGGCCCCCTCAGGCAGCTGCGACGCATCGATCACCGGATTGCCCTCATATTTATCAAAGTCCATGCCGTCTCCGATGGCAATATTCTGGGTCTGGACCTCGATGGGACGGCCGTCCTTGCGGTGCTCCAGCAGCACACCGGTATACATCAGAAGCAGCCTTCCGTCCGGCAGTTCCACAGCGCTTCCGGAAAAGCACCCATTATAGTCATAGATCTCGTCCGGCGCAAGTGCTGCCGGCAGAAATTCCCAGTGCAGCATGTCGCTGCTCACGGCGTGTCCCCAGTGCATGCTGTCCCAATGAGACGCATAGGGATTATACTGGTAGAACATGTGGTATTTTCCGCCGTAATAGCAAAATCCGTTCGGATCGTTCATCCATCCGGTACGCGGAGTAAGATGAAAGAGCGGGCGTTCATTTTCGTGGATCTCTCTTTCCAGGACCTCCTCCGTTTTTCTTGCCTCCCGCAGCGTCTGGCTAATGATCATGGTTATCCTCGTTTCTTCTTAATAATAGAACACAGTGTGACAATGAAAGCGAATTCTTATCTTACAGCAATACGATCCGGTTTTCAAGATGCTCTGTCCCATTTCTATATTCATACAGCCCTGCAGAAAAACAGAATCTGCAGGGCTGTCATAAACTGTCTTTACAATTGGCGGCACGGCTTACGGCCGCTGACCGTCAGGACAGACTTTTCGCCTGAAATTATTCGGCGTAGTATGCATCCAGATATTTCTGATAGATACCAAGATACTCTTCCAGACCATATGCTTCAACCTGAGAAACATAATCGTTCCAGGAATCGTCTGTTACGCCGTCCATGATGAACGCGGACTTGCTGGAGTTGATGTAGGAGATCAGATCCGGCTGGATATAGGTCAGCTCATCGGTATCGTCGCTCGTCATCAGCACCTTCGGATATACATAGTCGTGGATCATGTAAGGAGTATAGTACTCTTTGATCCAGTCCAGACGATACTGTGCATCATCCGGGCAGGTCACGTACACGCCGTAGTAGTCATCCAGGATCGCCAGCGGGCCGCTTACACACTCAGCTTCACGAACCTCAACAGGAGAAGCATCTCCGAGCGGAGCATGCTGCAGCATCGGCTCGCCGTCTGCATTTTCGCCAAGAACGAAGATATCAAACTCGTCGTCTTCACCGTAGGTTCCCCAGTTGTTCTGCGGAGACTGGAACGGATCATACATCTTATCCATCCATGCGCACAGCAGCTCAGGCTCGTCGCACATGCCGGTGATCACACAGCGGCCACGGTCGAAGCCGGAAGTGAAGGAGTAGTTCTGCGGTGTTACGCTTCTGCAGTCCGCTTCAAGCGGAGAGAAGGGAACATAATCTTCGATGTTGTCGATGTTCGCTACGTCCCATGTGAAGCATACGCCATAACGGTGAGATTTGCCCTTTGCAACATAGGTAGACCAGTCCTGCGTGAAGCATTCCGGATCGATCAGGCCTTCATCATAAAGCTTATGGAGCCATTCCAGACCTCTTCTGAAGCCGTCCGTGATCGCGGTGCAGATGACTTCCTTGTCATCATTCACCGCAATATGGTTGCCCATATCCACATCGCCGATACCATCGCCGAAGCCGTTGATCAGGATGTTCAGGTCGTTGTCGTTCACGATGCAGGAGATCGGGATGATCGAACCTTCGATACCGAATTCTTCCTGAAGCTTTGCCTCATTGTCTTTGAAGGCAATCATGGTCTGCTCGAACTCATCGATGGTGGTCGGAACCTCAAGTCCGAGGAAATCAAGCCATTTCTTGTTGATAAAGCTCATGTTGTTGCCGACTGTCTGAATGGCAGTCTTGCCGGAACCGAGCTGCTCGATCCACGGAAGTGCCCAGATGTGGCCGTCCTCATCCTCGCACATGGTTCTGTATTCGGGATAAGCCTCGAATACCTTGCACAGGTTCGGCATGTACTCATCAATGTAATCTTCCAGTTCAAGAAGGATGCCCTGATCGGCATAGCGCAGAAGATCACTGTCAGAAAAACCAGCATTCCAGACAAAATCCGTCAGGGAGTTGATATTGGCCATGTTCAGACCGATCTTATCTCCCCACTGATCCGAGGAAATTGCGGTCCACTCAATATGCACATTCGTTTCTTCTTCCAGGCGTTTGAAGATCGTGCGCTTGTTCTGATCCTCTTCCGTGCCGGACGGATAGCTGATCATACCGGTAAAGGTAGCGGTCTCTTCCAGCGGGAATGTGATCTCGTCAGCGCTGGCTGTCGTTGCAAGCATGCCGATCGCGACAGCAGCCGTCAACAATACGGATACAGTTTTTTTCGTTCTCATGTGATATCCTCCTTAGTGATAATACTGAAAACATAATGAAGTGTTCTCACACTTTTGCACGTTCGTGATACAGGATCGGATCGATCGAACCCTTTTATCAACCCTTTACGGATCCTGCCATGATTCCGGTGTCAAAATACTTCTGGAAGAACGGATACATGAACATCAGCGGGAAGCTGGAAATAATGATCGTTGCATATTTCAGCAGCTCGGCAAGCTGTGCCCTCTGTGCAGTACTCTGCATATCCGCGATCATGCCTGACTCCGGCTGGTTCTGAATAAGGATCGCACGCATTACCAGCTGAAGCGGCTGCTTCGACGAAGAATTCAGGTAGATCATTGCATCAAAGTAGCTGTTCCACATTCCGACAAACTGCCACAGGGCAAGCACCGCAATGATCGGGGTACAAACCGGAAGCAGGATCTTGAAATAGAATGTGAGCTCATTAGCGCCGTCAACATCGGCTGCCTCGCGAAGCTCCGTCGGGATGCCTCTGTAATAGGTTCTTGCGATCGTCATGTTCCAGACACTGAACGCGCCGGGAAGAATGACCGCCCACATGGAATCAAGCATTCCCAGGCTGCTGATCAGCAAGTAGGTCGGGATCAGACCGCCGCCGAAGAACATCGTGATCATGAACAGCGTATTGAAAAAGCCTCTTCCCTTGAAATCCGCTCTGGACATCGGATACGCACACAGCATCGTGATCAGAACGGAAAGGAACGTGAACAGCAGCGAATACACCATGGCATTCTTGAAGCCGATCCAGATCTGTTTATTCCCCATAACGCGCTCATATGCCGTCAGGGTCCACTTCTCCAGGTCAAACACGATACCTTTGTTCTGCAGCGTGATGGGATCCATAAAGGAAGCAATGATGATGTAGATCACAGGAATAACGATTGCCAGAACAAAGAGTCCGAGAAGAACATATCCGGTTATCAGGAATGCTTTGTCACCGGCTGAATGTCTGGAAAATGCCGATTTCTTCTTTCCCATTTTTTCCTTTTCTCCTCTCTTATAAGCCCTGACCTTCGTTCATTTTCTTAACGATCTGATTTACAGTTATCAGGAAGATCACGTTGATCACCGTATTGAACAGGCCAACCGCTGTTGAAAAACTGTAATCTCCGCTCAAAAGACCTTTTTTGTAAACGTAGGTAGCAATAATTTCTGATGAAGCAAGGTTCAGGTCCGTCTGCAGCGCATAGGCTTTTTCAAAGCCGATGCTCATGATGTTACCTGCCTGCAGAATAAACTGGATGACGACCATATCCTTGATGGCAGGCCATTCAACCGTTTTGATCTGCTGGAAGATGTT
>CAMOSN010000044.1 GCA_946624935.1 uncultured Lachnospiraceae bacterium
TCCTTCACCTGCTTCTGGCTCTTGCTGCCCCGCAGGATCTCAATGATCAGGTCGATTACATCGCAGGCACGAATCAGGCCTTCCTGGACTTCCTTCTTCTTGAGCTCGCGGTCCAGCATGACCTGATATTTCTTTGTGGTCACTTCGAACTGGAAGTCGATGTGATGCTCCAGAATCTGTCTCAGGCTCAGCGTTTCCGGACGTCCGTCCGCGACGGCAAGCATGTTTACGCCGAAGGTATCCTCCAGACGTGTTTTTTTGTAGAGCAGGTTTTTGATATTTTCCGGGTCCGCCCCGCGGCGCAGCTCGAGAACGATGCGGATGCCCTCCTTGGAGGACTGGTTGGAGATATCCGTGATATCGGTCGTCTTCTTTGTCTCGACCAGCGCGGCCACGTCATTCAGGAACTTGCCGATGTTGGCGCCGAGCATGGTGTAGGGGATCTCGGTAATGACCAGGCATTCCTTTCCGCCTTTCATCTTCTCGGTCTCCACCCTGCCCCGCACCCGGATCTTGCCTGAGCCGGTCGAGTAGATCTGGGCCAGTTCGCTTTTGTTGACGACAATTCCCCCCGTCGGGAAATCCGGCCCCTTGATATAGTCCAGAAGCTGGTCGTCCGTCAGGCTTCCGTCGCCGATCATAGCGATCACGGCGTCAAGCACCTCGCCGAGATTGTGCGGTGGGATGCTGGTCACCATACCGACGGCGATTCCCTCCGACCCGTTTACCAGAAGATTCGGGATCTTTGCGGGAAGCACCTCCGGCTCCTTTTCGGTCTCGTCAAAGTTGGGCATAAAGGTGACCACGTTCTTATCCAGATCCTGCAGGAACGCTTCCTGCGTCACCTTCTGGAGCCTGGCCTCGGTGTAACGCATTGCCGCGGCGCCGTCGCCCTCGATCGATCCGAAATTGCCGTGGCCGTCCACCAGGGGAAGGCCCATCTTGAAGTCCTGGGCGAGTACGACCAGCGCTCCGTAGATGGAGCTGTCACCGTGGGGATGATATTTACCCATGGTATCGCCGACGATACGTGCACTCTTACGGAAAGGCCGGTCGTACCGGATCCCCAGCTCATGCATATCGTAAAGAGTCCTGCGCTGTACCGGCTTGAGCCCGTCCCGCACATCCGGCAGAGCACGGGAGACGATCACGCTCATCGCATAGTCGATATAAGATTTCTGCATGATCTCAGAGTACTCTGTCCGTATGATCTTTTCTTCCATGTTTCTTCTTCCTGTTCTCAATTATATGATGGCCTGCCTGCACCATGGCTGCATATCGCGCTCATACATTGCTCCTGTGATATTTCAGCCATGCATTGCAGGCATCTCGCAGATCTTCTTAGATATCCAGCAGCGCTTCCTGGGCGTGCTCGTAGATAAACGCCTTACGTGGCGGTACATCCGATCCCATCAGCATCTCGGTCACGTCCGACGCCAGCCTGGCGTCTTCGATCTCCACGCTTTTGAGCGTTCTCGTCTCGGGATTGAGCGTGGTCTCCCACAGCTGCTCGGCGTCCATCTCACCAAGGCCTTTATAGCGCTGGAGCGTGAATGGGGTCTTGTGCTTTCTGCGGTATCGTTCCAGGGCAGCGTCATCGTACAGATATTCCTCCTTGCCCCTGGATGGAATCGCTTTATACAGCGGCGGCATGGCGATATACACATGCCCCTCGTAGATCAATTCCGGCATAAAGCGGTAAAACAAAGTGAGCAGCAATGTGCAGATGTGCGCACCATCCACGTCGGCATCCGCCATGATAATGATCTTGTCATATCGCAGTTTGGCGATATCAAAATCGTTTCCGTACCCCTCGGAAAACCCGCATCCGAAGGAATTGATCATGGTCTTGATCTCCGCGTTGGCCAGCACCTTATCGATGGAGGCTTTCTCCACGTTCAGAATCTTTCCGCGGATGGGCAGAATCGCCTGATAGCTGCGGTCCCGGGCCGTCTTGGCGGAGCCGCCGGCGGAATCGCCCTCTACGATGAAGATCTCGCACTTTTTCGGGTCTCTGCTCTCACAGTTGGCAAGCTTTCCGTTGCTGTCGAAGGAGAATTTCTGCTTCGTGAGCATGTTGGTTTTGGCGCGTTCCTCGGTTTTGCGGATCTTCGCCGCCTTTTCCGCGCAGGAGAGCACATTTTTGAGCACCTCCAGATTGCGGTCGAAATAATGCACCACTTCCTCCGATGTCACCTTGCTGACTGCGCGGGCGGCATCCTGATTGTCCAGCTTGGTCTTGGTCTGGCCCTCAAAGCTGGGATCGGGATGGCGCACGCTGACCACTGCCGTCATGCCGTTCCGGACATCCGGTCCGGTAAAATTAGAGTCCTTATCTTTCAGGATCCCAAGCTCTCTTGCATAGGAATTGATGACCGAGGTAAAGGCCGACTTGAAGCCGGTCAGATGCGTACCGCCCTCTGCATTATAAATATTGTTGCAGAAGCCCAGCACATTTTCATGGAATTCGTTGACATACTGCAGGGCGATCTCAACTTCGATTCCCTCCGAGCTGCCCTTGATGCAGATCGGTTCGCAGACGGCTTCCTTATTGCGGTTCAGGTCCCGGATATATCCGGTGATTCCGTCCGGCTCATGATATTCCTCTGCATAGGGCTGCTCACCGCGGCGGTCCTCAAACCGGATCGTCAGCGTTGGATTGAGATACGCGGTCTCGTGCAGCCTGCTTTTGATGTCCGTTGCGGAAAACCTGGTCACTTCAAAGATCTCGGGGTCCGGCAGAAAACGAATCGTGGTACCGGTTTCCTTTGTCTTTCCAAGTACCGGGAGCAGCCCGCCCTTCAGTTCCAGGTCCGGCAGGCCTCTGGAGAAGCGGTCATGATACACCTGCCCGTCCCTGCGGATCTCCACATCCATCCACACGGAAAGCGCATTGACGACCGACGATCCCACTCCATGCAGGCCGCCGCTGGTCTTGTACACATCGTTATCAAATTTTCCGCCGGCATGCAACGTCGTAAATACCAGACGTTCCGCCGGCATTCCCTTTTCATGCATCTCTACCGGAATTCCCCGGCCATTGTCCTTTACATATGCAGATCCGTCTGCCTCCAGTACCACCTCGATATGATCACAGTAACCGGCCAGATGCTCATCCACCGAATTATCCACGATCTCATAAACAAGATGATTCAGTCCTTTCCTGGAGGTGCTTCCGATATACATGCCGGGGCGCTTGCGCACCGCCTCCAGTCCTTCCAGGACTGTGATACTGCTTGCATCATAGCTGCTTTTCTTTGCCATCTTTTCACCAATTCTCTATTTCTTATTACTACCGGTCCTTCGTCCACTGTTCTTTTCCGAGGTCCCAGTCCTTCGTCCGCTGTTCTTTTCCGAGGTTCCGGTCCTTCTCCCGCCTGCGGACTTTGCATACAACGGAGACAGGAGCGCATACCGGCTGCGGATATCCCCCTGATTGCGCAGTCCCATCACCGCATCCGTCCTTCGCTGTACAAAAGACCTGAGCTTTTCCATATATTCGTCCGGTGAGATCGTTCCCTCGGCCACATAGGTCAGCCCCTTCTCCCAGCTGGCGGTCAGCTCGGGATTGAGCAGGGAACGGATCGAGCTGTACACGACGTCATAGATCAGTTCCCCCAGGAGGGTGGGCGTCAGAATCTGTGTTTTTTTGTTCAGCGCGATATAGCGGTTTGCCACCAGCTTTTTCAGGATCTCCGCCCTGGTCGCACTGGTTCCGATGCCGCTTCCCTTGATGTGAGAGCGCAGCTCCTCGTCCTCGATGAGCTGTCCGGCATTCTCCATGGCCAGAATGATCGTACCTGAATTGTAGCGTTTCGGCGGGGAGGTCTCCCCCTCCCGGATGCGCAGATACCGGTTTGTCAGGGTGCTGCCCTTACGCAGTCCCTTTACTGCCTCGAGCATGGCAGCCGCTGTTTCCGGATCATTCAGGTCCGTCATGCCGTCACTGCCTGCATCCTTTGCATTCGCATCCTCGTCCGGAGCGCCGTCCTCCTCCCGGTCATTTTCCGTCTTTTCATTCTGGGCACTGCTTACTTTTCTGCGGGATTTATCCGGCATGACCGCAAGATACCCCGGATTCTCAAGGATCCGAAATCCTGCAAAGAATTTCTCTCCTGCGATGTCCGCAGTCAGACTGACCTTCAGATACTGTGCAGGCGGATAAAAGATCCGCAGAAACCTGCGCACGATCGTCATGTACACGCCATAGGAGACCCTGCTCAGGCTCTTCAGCGCGGAAAGTCCCTGCCCGGTCGGAATCAGGGCATAGTGATCCGTGATCTGCCGATCGTCCGTATAGCGGGTCTTTCCGATGGTTTTGTCGGTTCCCTTCTCCAGGATCTCCTGTACATAGGGGGCCGCATTCTCCAGCCGGGAAAGTCCGTTCAAATTGCGCCGGATCTCCTTGGCTACTGCTGAGGAAAGCACTCTCGCATCGGTCCTGGGATAGGTGATCAGCTTCTTTTCATAGAGCTCCTGCGCCACCTGCAGGGTCTGATCAGGACTGATCTTGAACATTCGCGAGCAGTCATTCTGCAGCTCTGCCAGATTGTAAAGGAGCGGCGGGTTCTTTTTCTCGTGTTTGCGCTCGGCCTTTTCGATGACCGCAGTATCGCTCCCGCGCTCCTCCAGAATACGGATGCATTCCAGGGCATCCTCCTTCTTTTTGAAGCCATTCTCCTTATAGAGCTTCGGGGACTGAAACCAGTCGGAGCCTTCCACTGCGCGCCATTCACACTCCAGGCCCTGTCCACCAAGGTCCAGACTGCCCATAATCCTGAAAAAGGGAGTTTTTACAAACTCCCGGATCTCACGCTCTCTGCGGACGATCATGCCCAGAACACAGGTCATCACCCTGCCGACCGAGACCACACAGTACTTTTCCTGCAGACAGGCAGAGAGCACATCAGAATATTTCAATGTCAGCAGACGGGAAAAATTGATTCCCATCAGATAGTCTTCTTTTGCCCGCAGATAGGCCGCATCGGAAAGGTGATCGTAACAGCTTAAGTCCTTCGCCTCACGAATTCCGCGCAGGATCTCCTCCTCTGTCTGGGAATCGATCCACACACGCTTCTGCTCCTTTCCGGACACACCGGCCATCTGCGCAACCAGCCGATAAATATACTCTCCTTCCCGTCCCGAGTCGGTACATACATAAATACATCCGACATCATCCCGGTTCAGCAGGGAGGCAACAATATCAAACTGCTTTTTGACCGATGGAATCACCTCATAAAGAAATGTGTCAGGCAGAAAAGGCAGCGCTGCCAGACTCCATTTTTTCAATGCAGGATCATACACCTCAGGATAGCTCATGGTGACCAGATGCCCGACGCACCAGGTGACAAGCGCACTGTCCGACTCCTGGTAGCCGTCATGCCGGCGCATCTGCTCTCCAAGAGCTTTGGCAAACTCCATTGCAACACTTGGTTTTTCAGCGATATATAGTGATTTCATGAAACCTCAAAATTACAGCAAACGTCAAATGCTGCTTTGACGTTTACAGCATTTTCCATAATGTTTCGTTCACTTACAGGTAATATACCCCAGAGACACCAGCGACTCCGCGCACAGGACCGCACCGCCGGCTGCTCCGCGCATAGTATTGTGAGCAAGACCGATGAATTTCCAGTCATAAACGGAATCCTCGCGCAGACGGCCGACGGATACGCCCATCCCGTTCTCGTAATTCACATCCAGGCTTACCTGCGGACGGTTGTCCTCCTCCAGATACTGGATAAACTGCTTCGGCGCACTCGGAAGATTCTTCTCCTGCGGAAGGCCCCGGAAGGAAGTCATCGCGTCGATCAGCTCCTGCTTTTCGGCTTTTTTGCGCAGCTTTACAAAAGCAGCTGCGGTATGTCCGTTCAGTACCGGAACACGTACGCACTGGCAGGTGATGACCGGCTCTTTTGCCGGAACGATCACGCCGTTTTCTATGGTACCCCAGATGCGGAGCGGCTCTTTCTCGCTCTTCTCTTCCTCTCCACCGATGTAGGGAATGATGTTTCCTTCCATCTCCGGCCAGTCACGGAAGGTCTTTCCTGCGCCTGAGATCGCCTGATAGGTCGTGGCGACCACCTCGTATGGCTCGAATTCCTTCCATGCGCTCAGCACCGGTGCATAAGCCTGAATCGAACAGTTCGGCTTCACCGCGACAAAACCGCGGGTGGTTCCCAGTCTCTTTTTCTGGAACGGAATCACCTCAAAATGCTGCGCATTGATCTCCGGAACGACCATGGGTACATCCGGGGTCCAGCGATGTGCACTGTTATTGGACACCACAGGCGTTTCCGTTTTTGCGTAGGCATCCTCAATGGCGCGAATCTCTTCCTTGGACATGTCCACTGCGGAAAAAACGAAATCCACTGCCTGGGCGACCTGCTCGATCTGCGTAACATCCATGACGGTCATTCCTGCTACCTTCTCCGGCATCGGCACTTCCATTTTCCAGCGGCTGCCCACTGCCTCCTGGTAGGTTTTTCCGGCACTTCGGGGGCTTGCCGCAAGCGCAGCGATCTCAAACCAGGGATGCTCTGCAAGAATAGTAATAAACCGCTGTCCGACCATACCGGTAGCGCCAAGAATTCCGACCTTCAGTTTTCTGTCCATGATAAACAACTCCTTCCCCGTTCTCCTGAACGGACACAGACTCCTCTCCCTCTTCTTTTCTTTATATTGTTATACACACCGGAGAGTTTTCGTTCTATAAATTAAACAAATCCCTGCATTTTGTCAAGCTTCTCCATCTCACAGCGCTGTGCACGGAGCATCTCCTTCGCAGCCTCCGGCCCGGGAGCCCCCTTGGTGATTCGCTTCTCCACACAGGTTTTCATGGAGATGGCTTCATAAATGTCCGGCCCGAAGGCATCGCATTCCTTCCGGTAGTCCTCCAGAGAAAGGTCATCCAGCGCGATCCCGCGTTCGATGCAGGTCAGCACCAGTCTCCCGACGATTCCGTGTGCATCACGGAACGGAACACCCGCGCGAACCAGATAATCAGCGGCATCCGTTGCGTTCGTGAAGCCCTTCTTTGCAGAATCTTCCATCTGTTTTTGATTGAACTGTGTGGTAGCAAGCATCCCTTCAAACAGCTTCAGGCAGTCACACACCGTATCGATGGCGTCGAACGCACATTCCTTGTCCTCCTGCATGTCCTTGTTATAGGCCAGCGGCAGACCCTTCATGGTTGTGAGCAGCTGCATGAGGCTTCCGTATACGCGGCCTGTTTTCCCGCGCACCAGCTCCGCAATATCCGGGTTCTTTTTCTGCGGCATGATACTGCTTCCGGTACTGTAGGCATCATCAAGCTCAATGAAACGGTATTCATTGGAGTTCCAAAGGATGATCTCCTCGCAGAATCTGGAAAGATGCATCATGATCATCGATAGGTCACTTAAGAATTCGATCAGATAATCCCGGTCTGATACGGAATCCATGCTGTTGCGGGTGGCCCCGTCAAAGCCCAGAAGCGCTGCGCTGTATTCACGGTCCAGCGGATAGGTCGTCCCTGCAAGTGCTCCAGCTCCCAGCGGAGACAGGTTCATACGTTTTCGCATATCCAGGAGGCGGCTCCGGTCGCGCAGGAACATTTCGGTATAGGCGCCGAGATGATGCGCAAGGGTCACGGGCTGTGCCTTCTGAAGGTGCGTAAAGCCCGGCATGACCGTATCCAAGTGCCTGCCGCAAAGCTCCAGAAGCGTATTAAGAAGTGCACGCAGCAGCAGATCGACCTGCGTCGAAGCATCACGAATATAAAGTTTCATATCCAGCGCCACCTGATCGTTCCGGCTCCGTCCGGTGTGAAGCTTCTTTCCGGCCTCCCCGATACGCTGCGTCAGAACCGCTTCCACAAAGCTGTGAATGTCTTCATACTCTTCGGAGATGGACAGCGTGCCGTTTTTCAGATCCTCACAGATCCCCTTCAGGCCATCCTCGATCTGCTTTGCTTCCTCAGCCGTCAGAATACCGACCTTCCCGAGCATTTTCACATGCGCGATACTACCGCGGATGTCCTGCATTGCCATGCGCTGATCAAAGCGGATGGAAGCGTTGAATGCATAAACCTCCTGTGCCGTCTGTTTTGTAAACCGGCCGCCCCACAACTGTGCCATATCAAACTCCTTCCCGGCACTGCACACAATCGTACACCGCCCTGCCTGTATCTATATACTTATTATTTCCAGTGTTCATTCATCCACTGCAGCCGCAGTGCATCCATTGCCGGTACATCCATTTCTGATGCTGCGCGATTGTTTGATCTGTTCCCGCTCCCGCTTTGAAAACACACAGCCGCAGAAATCCTGCCGGTACAGGTCATATTCCCTGGACAGAGCAATCGAACGCTGATACCCTCCGCGCTTTTTAAAATCGGATGGCAGATGACGAACACCATATTCGCGCTCGAGTTCCTTACCGATTTCATTGATCCATTGTGCATTTTTCAACGGGCTGATACTCAGAGTCGTTGTGAAAAAATCAAATCCTCCCTCAGCAGCCACTTTCGCAGCCTCCCGAAGCCGCAGCGCATAGCACACCCTGCAGCGCTCCCCGCCCTCCGGCAGATTCTCCATCCCCTTTACCTGTTCAAAAAACGTTCCAGGATCATAGGCTCCGGCTAAAAATGTGACCGGATTTTTCAACGGCATTGCCCCGATCAATCGCTGCAGCTCGTTCTCACGCTTCCGGTATTCGTCTTCCGGAAAAATGTTTGGATTGTAAAAGAAATCCGTGATTGCAAACCAGGGAGAAAGATACTCAAGCACATAACTGCTGCAGGGAGCACAGCAGCTGTGCAGCAGAAGAGTCGGTATCTTTCCCTCCTGCTCCAGGGCTGACAAAAGCCGGTCGAGCTCCTTTTGATAATTCACTGATTGTTCCATCCAGTTAAGCCTCTTTTACTGAATCCCGGTTGAGCCAAACCCGCCGCGCACCGCATTCCCAAGGGTGTCCGTTTCCTCAAACCGGATCGCCGGCTGATGCTCCAGAATCCGGAACTGTGCGATCCGGTCGTTGATGTGCACCACGGTATCACGTGTTGCATAGCATGGCCACATTAAATGATCCTCGTCCGAACAGTAGGATTCGTCCACGATTCCCACTGCGTTCGTCTGAATCAGTCCGTAGTTTTTAAACGTGGAGCTTCGTGCTGCTATGAGCATTTCGTATCCGGCGGGAAGCTGTACCGAAATCCCCAGATCGATCAGCCTGAAATCTCCGGCCTTCATTGATACCTCCTGCGCGCTGCGCAGATCGATCCAGTCACTCTTGCCGTCTATATATCTCAGTTTTTCGATCTGACTGGAATGATACTTAATACGAATCGTTTTTTCCATATCTGTTCCGGTAACCCTTCTGTGCTGTATGATTCATGATTTATAAGACGCTGCGCGCATATCTCAGCAGATAAACATCGCATCTCCGAAGGAGAAAAAGCGATACCGCTCCTGCACCGCCTGCGCATAGGCATTCATGATATTTTCCCGCCCCGCCAGTGCGCTCACCAGCATCATCAGCGTGGACTCCGGCAGATGGAAGTTCGTGATCAGTGCATCCACTGCCTTGAAGGTGTAGCCGGGATAAATGAAAATATCGGTCCAGCCACTTCCATTGTGAATTCTTCCCTGTGCATCCGCTGCAGTTTCAAGCGTCCGGCAGCTGGTCGTTCCCACGGAAATGATCCGCCGTCCCTCTTCCTTCGCCCGGTTGATCACAGAGGCACACTGCTCATCGATACGGTAAAACTCACTGTGCATATGGTGCTGTGCTACATCCTCCACCTTTACCGGCCGGAAGGTACCAAGTCCCACATGCAGCGTCACTTCGGCGATCTCCACGCCCATTCCGGCGATCTGCTCAAGAAGCTGCGGAGTGAAATGCAGTCCGGCGGTCGGTGCCGCTGCTGATCCGTCATATTTGGCATAGACGGTCTGGTAGCGGTTTTTGTCCTTCAATTCGTGTGTAATATAGGGAGGAAGCGGCATCTGACCAAGTGCGTCCAGAATCTCTTCGAAAATACCCTCGTAAGTAAAACGAATCTGCCGGTTTCCATCCTCCTGTACCGTTTCGATCGTGCCGCTCAGAAGTCCGTTTCCAAACAAAATCACACTCCCCGGCCGGCATTTTTTCCCCGGCTTGACCAGACACTCCCAGACATCCTTCTCCAGGCGGCGCAGCAGAAGGATCTCCACGGCGCCTCCCGTGCCTTCGCGTTCCCCGTAAAGCCTGGCGGGAATCACCCGCGTATTATTGATCACCAGCACATCCCCCTTTTGCAGAAATGCAGGGATCTCGTAAAAATGCCGGTGCTGGATCTCACCGGTGTGCTTATCGACCACCATCAGTCGCGAAGCGGAGCGGTCCTCCAGTGGATCCTGAGCGATCAGCTCCTTTGGCAGTTCATAATAAAAATCAGATGTCTTCATAAAATGTCTTTTCCTCTTCTGTCTGCTCCCACACGCCTGCGCGGGAGACAATATGTGCGACCGCACAATTTGCAGGCACTCCTGTATACCAGAAATCACTCAGGCTGCGATGCCTGATATGTGCGAGCAGTGCGCGCATGGCCGTTCCATGCGTGGAAACCAGGACTGTCTGATCACATTCCTTATCCAGACTGCTTAAGAAATCCCCTGTCCGCTCCAGAAGCTGGTAAAAGCTTTCGCCCCCCTCCGGAGGATCATAACGCATTGGATCATCCCTGAAATAATGCTGATCCTTTCCGGGACAGGGCCATCTCGGATCAAAACGGGATAATCCCTCATAGATTCCGAAAGAGATTTCTTTGATACGGTCATCCGTCTCAATTGCTATTTGACGATCTCCAAGCAGGATCCTGGCTGTTTCCATCGCTCTGCCAAGCGGACTGCTGATGCAGCGGTCGATCGTCAGATCTTTCAGTGCGGCTGCAGTAACACGGGCTGCCCGTCGTCCCTCCTCGTCCAGCGGGATATCCATCTGTCCCTGCATTCTTCGCTGTACATTCCAGAGTGTTCTGCCATGGCGTACGATATATAGCTCCATCGATCTTCATTCCTTCAGATCACAGCACCCAAGCAGACTGCCTCCTGTTCCAAACCGGATCTCAAAGGTATCCTGGTCCTGAAGAAACGTACGCTTTACAAGACTGCCATAGCAGTCAAACAGTGCTGCGCTTTCACTTTTATTTTTCAGCTGCAGGCAATTGCCCTTACGTCCTTTTCGCGCTCCCTGCAGCGTAATGTCTTCCAGCACGGACATGATCTGTGCATGCTGACCGTCCGGATAATAGGCAAGCAGCTCCCGGAAAGGCGCATGCTCCTGATCCGCACGTTCTTCGCCTGTGAGCACCCGAAGCAGATTTGTACCATCAGAAAAGCCTTCCAGAGAAAAAGAAACGCCTTCCTCTTCTCCTGAAAATGCATTGCCGGTCAACACCAGTGTCCCATGAAGGGATCCTTTTTTCCGACGCAAAATCAGGACAGGAATCATGATCAGAATGACTGCGGCAGCTGTCATACCCGCATATAGAAGGATCCGACGAAGCTTTTCCCACCGCACAAGCACCTGTACCGGCACGATGCATTCCCTGCGGTTTCCATAACGATCCTGTGCATTCAGGATAAGATTACCGCTGCCGCTTTTCAGTCCTTTTAATGAAACGGCTGTGACATCTGCAGACTGGCCCGGAATGTTTTTTTCCTCCACCATAAAGAGATTTGGAGAATCCGCGTGTGCTTTCACTGACAGCTTGCTGCCGTCCCATGCTTCGAACATACCGGACAGCTCCAGAGAAAGCATCGTATCTTCGGGAAACATTCCTTCCAGGCTGATCTGCTTCGGGAGTCTGTCCACGATTATAGCATCAGTTTCTTTGCTCGTAAAGCTTAATGCGTCAGCATTACATGACAGTGTATCTCCTTCAGCCCGGCATAGGACATTTACTGTGCTGCCCGGATAGACAGGTACTTCTGCGGTGTAACAATCTTCGGAAGGGTCATAGGATAACGATATTTCCGTCTCAACTTCCTCCAGCCAGCGTGCGCTCGCCCCTTCCCAGGAAAGAGAGGCACTGGCATGCATCTGTTCATATAAAAGCGGATCAGACAGGCGTTCCCCCCTGCGTGAAAACGAAGCCTTTAAAAGCAGCGTATCCTGCTCTGGCCCGATTCCCTGCTCAGACGGGATCTGCCGCTCCGGCTGCACCTGTCGCTCCGGCTGCACCTGCTGAAGAAGTTCAGGAACCAGAACCACTTCATAATGTAACAGCAGGTTCACATGTACATGAAAGGATTCCTCCGACTTAAGTGTCAGGGTCCATTCTCCCGGCTCGGGTTCCAGAAGCTTTGCAAGCAGATACGCCTGCGACGGACACAGACGCAGTCCATCCCCTTCTTTCACCCCTGAACCATCCGGACGTATAAGCTGCAGCCGGTTTCCTGTGCTTAGCTCCATCGTTGTGCCTGCTTCTTCGGGGAGCAGAATCACATTTGCTTCAAGCACACTGCCATCCGGAATGAAAAAAGAGATAGAAGCTTCTCCGTCAGGACCGGTGCTCAATTCACCGATGCTCTGAGAACGACTTTCAATAAAATCCGAAAAGATGTGATGAAACAGATCGGGCAGCTGCTGCGCCTCCTGTACAAATCGGAAGCTTCCTCCTGTCGTTGCAGAGAGATGCTCCAGCAGCTTCTGATCGAGATGATATTCCGAGGTGTTGGAAGGATCGTCCAGACCCACGCAAAAAAAGGGAATTCCAAGGCTGGCCGCCTTCTGTGCAGCCTGCATGGCCTCCTCCTGTGACCGCTCCTTTTCCTTCTCTTCAGGCAGATCGATCATCCCATCGGTAAAAAACACGACCGCACCATTCTCCCCGGCCAGATCCACCGCTGCCATGGCGGCAGCTCCAAGGTCCGTATCTCCTTCCCTCTGCTGCTGCGTGAGCATGTCCCGGATTCCGGCCTCCTGCTCAGACATACGCAGCGCGGAAAGGTCCTGCAGCACATGCACCTCATCGGAGAAGGATACAATGCCCGCCCTGCAGCCATTCTCTTCCATCATATTCAGGAACAGCATGGCGGCCTCCACCGTCATATTCCCCGGGTCCGTATATTTCATGGAACCGCTCGTGTCCAGGACCAGGACGACATCCATTGTACTGCTTTTGTCCTGTGCATTCTCTGTGTTTCTGCCTGACGTACAGGTGACATCTGATGCACTGCTTTGAGTATGAACAGTGTCATCTGCATTACTTTGCAAATGAGCAGCACAAAATGCCTCTCCCGGCCTGAGCAGAAGCAGGCACAGCAGAAGTAACTGTACGATACCGCTATGACAGCGTTTCCGATAGATCGTTCCTTTATTGAAGCGCATACGATAATGATTCGCTCTGCTCCGTCATAAAGCATTCTCCCACAAATGCTGTTTCCGAAAAGGAATAATGAAGACATTATAGCACACATCAACCGTTATCGCAACGCTCATTTTGAATGTATTTTAATCTAAAACGATCAATAAACGCCTTCATCCGTTTTAGACAGCGCAGCGACGTCAAACAGAGAACCGTCCCCTGTTTGAACGCGCATGAAAATGGGACAGAGAACCGTCCCCTGTCCCATTTTCAGATTATTTCAGGAGCGGATCTCGATTCCCATATGCTCCAGTCCGTTCCATACTTTCTTCATTACGCCGTTGATGTCGGCATCCTCCAGTGTTCTTTCCGCGCTGCGCAGTACCAGTTTGTAGGCCATGGACTTGTAGCCCGGCTTCACCTGAATTCCTTCGTATACGTCAAACAGGTCTACGCTCTCAAGAAGCTTGCCGCCTCTCTGCCAGAGCAGATCCTCGATCTGACCTGCCTTGACACTCTTAGGAACGAGCATGCTGATGTCTCTGGTCACTGCCGGGAAGCGGGCGATTCCGTTGTACTTGATATCGAAGGAAGCCATCGATACCACGACAGGCATGTCGATCACTGCGACATAAGCCTTTTCCCCGATTCCGTAAGCGGCTGCAGTTCTGGGATGTACCTCTCCCAGATATCCGAGCACTGCGTCGCCGGAAAGGATTCTTGCCTGTCTTCCGGGATGCAGGAACGGCTTCTTCTGCTCTGTGTCATAGGTCTTGCGGCCGGTGATTCCCACATGCTCAAGGAATTCCTCCACGACACCCTTCATGGAGAAGAAATCGCCCTCACCGTACATGCCCAGCGTAAACTGCATCCGTTCATCCGGAAGCTCGGTCAGCGGAAGACTCTTCGGCAGATAGATGTTCCCCAGCTCAAACAGGCGCACGTTTTTATTGCGGTGATTATAATTGAATGCCAGGGAGGAAAGCATGCCGTTCAGCGAGATCGTACGCATGATGCTGAAATCTTCACCCAGCGGATTGCTGATCTTAATGGCGGTGCGCTCCGGTGCATCCTCCGGCAGAGAGAGCTTGTCAAACACCTTCGGACTCTCGAAGGAATAACTCATGCCCTGGGAGAAGCCATTGTATCTTGCAACCTCACGGGCGATCTGTTCGATCTGCATCTTGAAGGACTTTCCACCGGTGGTGGCACCGCCCTTCGGCAGCGTCACAGGAATGTTGTCATATCCATAGAAGCGGGCAACCTCCTCGGCAAGGTCCGCCGTCCGGAAGATGTCGTGGCGGAAGGTCGGGGCTACGATCTCATTCGTCTGTGCATCGTAGGCCAGCTCAACGCTTTCCAGGTAGCCGAGCATTTCTTCCTTCGAAAGGTTCGTTCCAAGAAGCGCATTGATCTTCTCAGGTTCGAAGGTCACGCGGACAGGTTCCTTCTTTGCGGAATAGACATCCACCATCCCGCCGACCACTTCGCCTGCGCCAAGCTCCTCGATCAGCTGGCAGGCACGATTCATCGCCGCCTCGGCATTGTTCGGATCAAGACCCTTTTCAAACTTTGCGGATGCATCCGTGCGCAGGCCGATGCGCTTGGAGGACAGACGGATATTCGTTCCATCGAAGCATGCAGCCTCGAACAGCATCGTCTTCACATCATCCGTGATCATGGAATTTTCACCGCCCATGATTCCGGCGATGCCGACTGCCTTCTCACCGTCGCAGATCATCAGAACGTTCTCGTCCATGGTCCGCTCCTGACCGTCCAGCGTTGTAAACTTTTCACCGTTCCCGGCACGGCGTACAACGATCTCATGTCCGGCAAGCTGGTCATAATCAAAGGCATGCATCGGCTGACCGAACTCTTCCATGACATAGTTCGTGATATCCACCAGATTGTTGATCGGGCGAATGCCTGCCGAGGCAAGTCTGCGCTGCATCCACTTCGGAGACGGCGCAATGTGGATATTCTTGACAACTCTTGCCGTATAACGGGAACACAGATCCGGATCCTTGACCGTCACCTTCACATAGTCATGCACATCCTCATCGTTGCCGGTCGCCGTAACCACCGGCGGAACAAACTGCTTCCGGAAGGTGGCCGCTGCCTCTCTTGCGATTCCGATCACGCTGAAGCAGTCCACACGGTTGGAGGTGATTTCATATTCAAAGTTCACATCATCCAGACCCAGCTCATGTACAGCACTACTGCCGACCTGAACATCCTCCTGGAAAATGTAGATTCCGTTTTCCGGAGCTTCCGGATACAGCTCTCTCGAGGAACCAAGCTCTTCGATCGAGCAGAGCATCCCGTTCGATTCGATTCCGCGCAGCTTTCCTTTTTTGATTTCAATACCGCCCGGCGTAAGCTTTCCGTCATGCCCGCCTGCAACGCGTCCACCATCGAGTACCACCGGAACCTTGTCGCCGACATTTACATTCGGGGCACCCGTAACGATCTGGATGATTTCAGATCCGATATCCACCTGGCAGATAAGCAGCTTATCCGCATCCGGATGTCTCTCGATCTCTTTGATCTGTCCGATCACGATCTTATCCAGATCGGCATCTGCCTTTACAAAGCCTTCCACCTTGGTTCCTGTGAGTGTCATAGCGTCCGTATATTCCTGGGCAGTCACATCCAGATCCGGCACATATGCTTTAATCCATGAGTATGTAGTATTCATTTTTTCCTCCTTTCCGGATCAGAACTGTTTCAGGAAACGTTCGTCATTTTCGTACAGAAGACGCATGTCATCGATCTCATAACGCAGAAGTGCGATACGTTCCAGGCCTACGCCGAATGCGAATCCGGTATATTCCTCAGGATCGATCCCGCACATTTCCAGTACATGCGGATGCACCATACCGCACCCGAGAATCTCGATCCAGCCGCTGCCTTTACAGAACCGGCAGCCCTTGCCGCCGCACTTAAAGCAGGAAACATCCACTTCGGCACTGGGCTCGGTGAACGGAAAATGATGCGGACGGAATTTGGTCTTCGTCTCCTCCCCGAACAGCTTTTTTGCAAACTCTTCCAGCGTTCCCTTCAGATCCGCAAAGGTGATATCCTTGTCAATGACAAGACCTTCGATCTGATGGAAAGACGGAGAATGGGTCGCATCCACCTCATCCGAACGGAACACGCGGCCCGGAGAGATCATACGGATCGGAAGCTTGCCCTGCTGCATGACTCTGGCCTGCACAGGAGAAGTCTGCGTACGCAGCACGATATCCTTTGTGATGTAGAAGGTATCCTGTTCATCCTTCGCCGGATGGTTCGCAGGAATATTGAGCAGTTCGAAATTGTATTTATCGTATTCGATCTCGGGTCCTTCGATCACCTCGTAACCCATGCCGATAAAGATACGCTCCACTTCCTCCTGGGCGATCTGGTTGGGATGACGATGTCCTACGGGATTTTTCTTCGCGGGAAGCGTTACATCGATCTCCTCCGCCGCGAGCTGGCACTCAAGTGCTTTCTCCTCCAGTTTTTTCTTCGTCTCCTCGATCTGCTTCTCGATCGCCGCACGGGTATCATTGACCATCTGGCCAAAGGCGGGACGCTCCTCCGGGCTGATGTTCTTCATGCCCTTTAACACAGCGGTAAGTTCACCCTTCTTTCCAAGAAAAGCGACTCTGACATCATTAAGCAGATCCAGCGTATCCGCCTGCGAAAGCCGCTTCATCGCCTGCTCTCTGATCTCCTGAAGTTGACTGTTCATCCTGTTCTCCTTTCAAATCGATCTCGCGGTCATTCCCTGTTTCAAAGGAAAGACATCCTTTTTCAGCCATAAAAAAACCTGCCACAGCAAAAGCCATAGCAGGGACGAACATTCCGCGGTACCACCCTGATTCCTGTTGCATCCTCAGGCATGCAAAACAACGCAGCCGAATGCAGCAGACACCTCAATTCTGCTTAACGCGCAGCAAACGCCAGCCTCTACTTCACGTTTCAAAGCCGGAACTCCGGTGTGAAATTCAAGGCACTCCCGGAGCCGCAAAGCGCTTTCAGCCAGTGACGCTTCTCTCTGAAGAGGACGGGAACCTCTACTGTGCACCATCATCGTTTTTATCACACGTGCTCTAGTCTAACACACCCGTACAGAAAATGTCAAGCGGGAGCCACGGGACCTGTCCCCATGGCTCTCCCCGTGGCTCCTATTTAGAACGGGAACCCGTCGGAGTTCTCCATCCAGGCATTGATCTCGCCTCCGAGGAAGAACAGCCACATGCAGATGTACAGCCACAGCAGTGTCATGACGATGGTGATCAGTCCTCCGTACAGAATGGACAGGTTTTTCGCCAGTGCGAGGTAAATGGAAAAAATCAGTGAAAATACACACCATGCGATCGTTGTAAAGATCGCGCCGTAAATCTGGCTGAAGAAGCGCACCCGCCGATTGGGCAGAAGAACATACAGTGCGTTAAACACCCAGGTCAGGACGATCAGTGCAATCAGAGTGACCAGCACGGAGGACATATATTCATCCGGATTGAAAAACGGGAAGATCCTGGAAAGAAACGAAATGGAGCGGATCCCGAACACCATGCTTCCCAGCGCGATGATAAAAGCCACGACCAGGAGTACGGCGTAGAAGGAGGAGCGTGCACGCAGGATCAGATAATTACGGTTTTCCTTCACGGAATGGATACAGTTGAGTCCTTTGGTCAGGCCCATAACGCCGCTTCCAGCCACCCAGAACAGAGACAGTGCCGCAAAAGAAACGAACCGGAACGAGCCGTGATACACGCCGCTCAGAAAGGCCCGGACCGAATCCATCAAGTCCTCGTTCAGGATAATGGAAAGCGTTTCCAGAATCATCTCCTCACTGAGCGGTGTGTACTTCAGAAAAGTGAGCAGCAAAAAAAGCATGGGCGCTGCGCTCATGATCACATAATAAGCTGCCTGTGCCGCATACACCGGAATCCGGTCGGACAGGATTTTTTTGATGAACCTGGAGGCCAGATAAACATATCTGGTACGTCCGACATCATATCGGCGCCGCTCGTCCTCGGACAGCTGCTCCAGCATTTTCTTTTTTCTTCTGCTCATCTTCCGTAAGACATTCTGTAAGGCATAAAGAAACTCCCCAGAGTGCCGTTTCCCCAATTTTGACTCCTAGCAAAGCTAGGTGGGTTTGCCGCAGCTATAGCCGCTGCCTTCCACTGCAAACGGAGGCCTGACATTAACCATAGCGATTTAGGAATCCCATAAAAGTAAATGTAGGTTCAAAATAAAGGGATTGTCGCACACCCCAGGGAGTGACGTTTCATTTAATCATTCAGTTTACACGATCACAGCTGCGGGCCTGCTGCTACCAGAGCCTTGCCTGCTTCGTTACCGGTGTACTTGTGGAAGTTCTTGATGAATCTTCCTGCAAGATCCTTAGCCTTCTCCTCCCACTCGGAAGCGTTGGCATAGGTATCTCTCGGATCCAGGATCGCGGGATCAACACCCGGAAGCTCGGTCGGAACCTCGAAATCGAAGATCGGGATCTTCTTGGTCGGAGCCTTCAGCACGTCACCGTTCAGGATCGCGTCGATGATGCCGCGGGTATCCTTGATGGAGATACGCTTGC
>CAMOSN010000045.1 GCA_946624935.1 uncultured Lachnospiraceae bacterium
GGGAACCGCATTACATGCGGTTCCCTCAGGACATTTACACTGCCCTTTGCATCAGCAAAGCGTTTCGTATGCTTTATTCAGCTGCCTGTGCATAGGTGAACAGGAAGTATCCAAGCGGAGTCCATGCAGCATGGGTCATGCTGTCGTTGATGCAGTACTGCTGTACATAGAAGTAGATCGGAGCGATCGGGAAGCCGCCTTCGCCGAACATCAGCTTTTCTGCCTCTACCAGCAGAGCGTCACGCTCTTCGCCGCCCGGGAGTGCCTTCGCCTGTGCAACGAGATCGGTGTACTCGTCATTTACCCAGTTACCGTAGTTGTAGCTGTTGCCGTTGGTGAACAGCTCGATGTAGGTGCTGGCGTCATCATAGTCTGCGATCCAGCCAAGTCTTGCCATACCGAATTTGCCTTCGCCAAGGTTGTTGGTGTAGGTCTGCCACTCGGAGTTGTTCAGGCTGATGTCCAGGCCAAGAACAGATGCTACGTCAGACTGTACGGCTTCGCCGATGGCCTTGTGAGCCTCGTTGGTGTTGTACTCGTAGTCGATGGTAGCGGAGGTGTCATATCCATCAGCAACTGCCTCTTCCAGAAGAGCCTGAGCCAGTTCGCAGCGTCCGGAATAGGTCTCCAGATCGTAGTCCGGATACATTTCTGCCAGAGCCATGGTGGTGAAGTCGCCGTAGGTCTCGGTCCATTCTTCATCAGCGCTGTTGGTGATACCTGCTGCGGTAACGCCGGTAGCCGGAGTCTGTCCGCCCTGGGTTACGTTCTCAACGATGTTGTCACGGTCGATTGCCAGAGAGATGGCTGCACGTACTCTCCAGTCCGGAATCTGATCAGCGCTCAGATACAGGTAATAGGTACCAACCTGCGGAGCTGCATGGGCGATGCCCTGATCCTGCAGAGAAGCGATCTGGTCAACCGGTACGGAATCGAAGAAGTCGTACTCGCCTGCCTGGAAAGCTGCCAGCTGAGAGGTCTCGGAGTTGTTCAGATACCAGGTGATCTTGTCGGGGCCAACTGCTGCTGCATCGTAGTAGCTGTCGTTACGGGTCATCTCGATGTAGCTGTCATGTACCCAGTCGCTCAGCACATATGCGCCGTTGGATACCATGTTGCCCGGATTGGTCCACTCGATGCCATACTCTTCGATGATGTCCTGACGAAGAGGCATCAGAGCTGCGAATGCGCAGATGCCCATGAAGTAGGGGCACTCAGCTTCCAGCTTGATCTCAAGGGTCTTGTCATCGATGGCTGTGATCCCCAGGGTGTCGGGATCTGCTTCGCCGTTCTGGATCGCGGTTGCGTTCTCAACGATGCCGCCCAGCAGATAGCCGTAGTCCGCTGCATTGGCAGGATCTACGATACGCTTCCAGGAATACTCGAAGTTGGCTGCAGTCACAGGCTCGCCATCGCTCCAGGTGATATCATCACGCAGATGGAAGGTGTAGGTCAGTCCGTCTTCGGATACGTCGTAGGACTCCGCCTGACCATAATCGGTCACCAGAAGGTCGACCTTGTCGTCGCCGTCCAGAGCTGCGGGATCTTCAGTCGGCACATACTTCATCAGTCCTTCGAACAGATGCATTGCGTAGGTCGCGCCGTCCACGGAAGACTCAAGGTTGGGATCCAGAGTCTCGGGCTCGGAAGCGATGCAGGCTCTTACATTAAATTCGCCTTCTTCCGCAAATGCTGCGCCGCTCATTGCTGAAACTGCCATGCCAACAGCCAGAGCCATCGTTAAAGCCTTTTTCATAATAGTTCCTCCTTCTTTCCGGCAGCTTGGAAGCTGCTTTTTAAATTTATTACTTACGGGAAACAGTACGCCGTCAAAAGGCACGACAGCGTATGCTCACCGCAGCGAACAAATATATTTTACACCACACAGTGATGCCGTGCAAGCGTTTCCCCGGGTTTGTTACATCCTTTTCGCAAGGAAGCCTGTCCCATTCCCTGTCCCATTATTTTTCGAGCATGTGGCAGGCGGCGTAGTGGTCGGGGGAGTATTCCTTCAGCTCGGGGACTTCCTCGCTGCAGCGTTTGGTGGCGTAGGGGCACCTGGTGTGGAAGCGGCAGCCGGTCGGCGGGTTGAGCGGACTGGGGATGTCGCCTTCGAGCAGGATGCGCTGTCTGTGGCGGTTTTTCTCCGGGTCGGTGAGCGGTACTGCCGAGAGCAGGGTCTGGGCGTAGGGGTGTATGGGGTGGGCACACAGCTCATAGCTTTCGGCCAGCTCCACCAGACAGCCCAGGTACATGACGCCGATCCGGTTGGAAATGTGGCGCACGACGGACAGATCGTGGGCGATGAACAGGTAGGTCAGTCCGATCTGTGCCTGCAGATCCTCAAGCATGTTTACCACCTGCGACTGGATCGATACGTCCAGGGCCGAGATCGGTTCGTCACATACGATGAACTGCGGCTCCACGGCCAGGGCTCTTGCAATTCCGATACGCTGCTGCTGTCCGCCGGAGAATTCGTGGGGGAAGCGGTTGGCGTGCTCGGTGTTCAGGCCGACTCTTGTGAGCAGCTCGTTGATGCGGTCGGTGCGGTCCTTTTTCCCCGGGTACAGCTTATGGATGTCCAGTGCCTCTCCGACGATCTCACCCACGGTCATGCGCGGGTCGAGGGATGCGGAAGGATCCTGGAAGATCAGCTGCATCTTCCGGCGATAGGGAAGCATGTTTTCATGGATGCCGGCTTCGCTGTCGAAGATGGTTTTTCCATCGTAGACGATCTTCCCGGAGGTCGGGGTATACAGCTGCAGGACGGTTCTTCCGAAGGTGGTCTTGCCGCAGCCGGACTCACCCACCAGGCCCAGTGTCTCGCCTTCATAGATAAACAGGGATACGTCCTGCACCGCCTGTACATAGTTCTTTTTCAGCAGACCTGCACTCACCGGAAAGTATTTGCGCAGCTTTACTGTCTCCACCAGTTTTTTGCGGGACTCGCTCATGCTTACACCTCCTTGCTTTCCGGAGCGGATCCGGCCGCAGCCTTCTGCTCCTTCACATGCAGCCAGCAGGCCGACGTGTGGCCCTCTCCCACCGTGACAGTGGGCGGCTGCTTTGTGAGACATACCTTCATACAGTTTTCACATCTGGGGCCGAACGCACAGCCCTTGGGCGGGTCGAGCAGATCCACCGGGGTACCCTCGATGGGGATCAGGCGCTTGCCCTTTTCGTCGTCCAGGTTCGGCATCGAACGCATCAGGCCCTTGGTGTAGGGATGGGCGGGGGAATAGAAGATGTCGTCCACCTTTCCCTGCTCCATGATGTGTCCGGCATACATCACGCTCACATGGTCGCAGATTTCCGCCACCACGCCGAGATTATGGGTGATGAAGATGATCGCCATGCCGGTCTTCTTCTGCAGATCCTTCATCAGCTCCAGGATCTGCGCCTGGATCGTCACATCCAGGGCTGTCGTCGGCTCATCCGCGATCAGCAGCTTCGGGTTGCAGATGAGCGCCATCGCGATCATCGCCCTCTGGCGCATGCCGCCCGAAAATTCGTGCGGATACTGATCCACACGCCTGTCCGCGTTGTTGATCCCGACCAGTTCGAGCATCTCGATCGCGCGGGCGCGGGCTTCCGCCTTGGAAATCTCCTTGTGGTGGCAGCGCAGTGCCTCCATCAGCTGATCTCCGATGGTATACACCGGGTTCAGACAGGTCATTGGGTTCTGGAAGATCATGCTGGCCTTGTTGCCGCGGAATTCCCTTCGCTGGGCCTCCGTATAGGCGAGCAGATCCTCTCCCTCAAAGGTCACCGTTCCGCCGGTGATCCTGCCGGGCTTTTGCAGCAGTCCCATGATGGAATACGCTTCCACGCTCTTTCCGGAGCCGGACTCGCCCACAATGCCCATTACTTCGTGTTCTTTTATCTGATAACTGATCCCGTCCACCGCCTTCACTTCCCCTGCGGGCGTGAAAAAGGTGACTCTCAGATCTTTTACATCCAATAAAACGTCTGACATATCCTATCTCCTTCTTCTGCGTTTATGCCATAATCCCGTCAGTTCTTCAGTCTCGGATCGAGCGCGTCGCGCAGGCCGTCTCCCACCAGGTTCAGCGTAAGCACGATCAGGCTCAGCAGGATCGCCGGGAACAGCAGGCGGTACGGGAACAGCAGGAATGTTTCCTTGGCGTCCGAGCAAAGGGAACCCAGCGACGCCATCGGGGCCGAAACGCCAAGTCCCAGATAGGACAGGAAGGACTCCAGAAAGATCGCGGAGGGGATCTGCAGGCAGGTCTGAATGATCAGCTGGCCCACGCAGTTCGGCAGAAGGTGCTTGCGGATGATCCTCGAGGAGGAAGCGCCCAGCACGGTCGCCGCCGTAACGTATTCCTGTTCTTTCAGCTGCAGCACCTGGCCGCGGATGATTCTTGCCATTCCGACCCAGTACAGCAGAGCGAATGTGATAAAGATACTGACAATTCCCACACCGAGGGTGCTCAGCGCCTTGGCGATCGGGGAAGAAGAGCTGTCGAACCACAGCTGCAGCGGCTCCTTCAGAACCACCTGCAGAAGCAGCACGATCAGGACATCCGGTACCGAATAGATCAGGTCGACGATACGCATCATGACCGCGTCCACTTTTCCGCCAGCAAAACCGGAGACGGAACCGTAGATCGCGCCGATCACCAGAACGATCAGGGCAGCCACGATACCGATGAGGATCGATACGCGGGCGCCGTACATGCAGCGGGCCATCAGGTCACGACCCTGGGAATCCGTTCCGAAAAAGTGCGGGAAAACAGAGTCGGACAGTTCCAGGCGCTGTGCTCCCTCCGCGGGAGTATCCGTGGTCTCCACCACCGTCACCTCAGTGAAGGCGCCGTTCTCGTAATCCTTGTCCTTTCCGATGTACACCGGGTCTGCAGCGTCCGCATCCAGCACCAGGGTGCCTTTCTCCAGCGTCTTTTCCAGATTGAACGCATAGGTCTTTCCTTTATGCTCGATGTACCAGTCCCCTTTCTTGATGGCTGTGAGGGAACCGGATTTGACCGACGTGGCGTACACGCCGTCCGCACCCTTGGCCACCAGGTCGCGGACCATCTGTTCCATCTCGGAGTACTGCATCGGGCCGAGCTTCTGCGCGCTGCGGTACTGTTCCTCGTAGCTGTATTCAATGAAATACGGTCCGACATACGAGTACAGCAGGATCACAAAGAACACGATCAGCGCTCCCATGGACACCGGGTTTTTCCGGAATCTTCTCCAGGCGTCCTGCCAGTAGGAAATACTTTTGTGCATATGCACCATGGACTTTTTCTCATCGGCGGAGGCCGGCGAAAAGTCCTCGTTCTGATACGGATTCTGACTCAGGATCGAATCAGTATCAGTATGAAATACCTGAAACGTTTTCTTTCCATCCATTGTTCGTCAGTTTCCTTTCTTGATAATATTGATCCGCGGGTCTACCAGCTTATAGGCAATATCCACGATAAAGTTCATAAAGATGATCAGGGCCGCCAGCAGAAGCGTGGTTCCCATGATGATGGGATAGTCACGGTTGAGGATGCTGGTGACGAAATAGTTTCCGAGACCCGGAATATGATAGATCTGCTCGACCACCAGCGCGCCGGTGATGATGCCTGCGGTAAGCGGTCCCAGGTAGGTGATGACGGGGATCAGCGAATTTCGCAGCGCGTGCTTGAACAGAATGATCTTCGTCTTCAGGCCTTTGGCTCTGGCCGTACGGATATAATCCTGGCTGATGGAATCCAGCATACTGGTCCTGGTGAGCTTGGCGATACGGCACAGCGGATTGAGCGCCAGCGTCAGCACCGGCATCACATAGGACGCGACGGTCTCCAGGCTGTTGGACTGTACCGGCAGCCATCCGAGCGCCACCGCAAATTCAAACAGCATCAGGGTCGCCACAACAAAGCTGGGCATGGCGATACCGAGCGTCGTGACCACGCGGAGAATGTTATCCGCCCATCCGCCCCGGTAATACGCCTGGATGACGCCGATCGGCACGCCGAGCATGACTGCCACAAGCAGCGCCAGCAGTCCCAGCTTGATGGACAGGGTGAATTTTCCCTGGGAGAACAGGATCTTTGTCACTGCTGTTCCCTCCTGCATCTTCAGGGAAACGCCCATGTCGCCTTTGACCAGGTTCTTCAGGTAGTTTCCGAACTGTACGATCACAGGCTTGTCCAGTCCGTATTTTGCGTTTGCCATCGCGATCTGTTCAGGGGTTGATTTCTCTGTCATGAACGGGCTGCCCGGGATCGCATTCATCAGAAAGAAGGTGATGGCTGCGACCAGCAGCAGGGTCATGATGGAGATACCGATTCTTCTCAGGGTGTACAACAACATCTCCATTTTTGTCTTGCTCCTTACTGTAATATCGTTTTCGCCTGCAGGAAGGCTGTTCGACGGACAAACGTCTTCCATCTGCAGACAATCATTATAAACTATACTACATCATCCCCATAATTACAAAGAATTTTTGACCCATTTTACGTAACAGTGCTTCTTTTCCAGCGAACCGGGCGGCTGCGGCTGGACTTTTTCGGCACAGAAGGGTACAATGCAGGAAAAGTAAGGAGATTTCACATGCTGCTTCAAAACCCAAAGCCGGCCGCAGAGGGCCGGGACCAGAAAAACTATTCCACAAAGACTCTGATCCGGCGTTTCGCACCCTATTACCGCCCCTATGTACCGATTCTGATCAAGGATCTGGCCTGCGCGGCACTCACGACCGTGTGCGAGCTGGTCCTTCCGCTCATTATCCGACATATCACCGATACGGGCACCACCCACTTTGAGCTGCTTTCCTGGCAGCTGATCTGGCACATGGCCCTCCTGTACGCCCTGCTGCGCGCGGTGGACTGCCTGGCCAATTTTTATATGGCCCACACCGGCCACGTCATGGGGGCCTGTGTGGAGACCGACATGCGCCGGGATGCCTATGCACATCTGCAGTCCCTGTCGGACCGCTACTATACAAACACGAAGGTCGGCCAGATCATGGGACGCCTGACCAACGATCTGTTTGATGTGACGGAGTTCTCCCATCACTGTCCGGAGGAGTTCTTCATCGCTTTCGTCAAGGCGCTGATTTCCTTCCTGATCCTGATTCGGATCAATATCCCGCTCACACTCCTGCTGTTCGCCGTCATTCCGGTCATGCTCTTTGTGTGCGTGCGCCTCAACCGCTGGCAGCGCATGGCCTTCCGGCGCCAGAGGGTGCAGATCGGCGAGCTCAATGCCCGCATCGAGGACAGTCTGCTCGGGCAGCGGGTGGTCAAGGCCTTCGCCAATGAAGCGGTGGAAATGCACAAGTTTACGCAGGACAATCAGAAATTTCTCTCCATCAAAAAAGACACCTACTGGTACATGGGCGTCTTTAAGGCTGCGACCCTCATCTTTGAGGGGCTGATGTATCTGATCGTGATCCTGGCCGGCGGCTATTTCCTGCTGCGAAGGCACATCGCTCCGGCTGACCTGGTCCTGTACGTACTGTATGTCAACATGCTGATCGCCACCATCCGCCGGATCGTGGAGTTCACCGAGCAGTTCCAGCGCGGCATGACCGGCATTGAGCGTTTTCTGCAGATCATGGACGCCGACATCGAAATCTTCAGCCATGACGGCGCACAGGAAATGAAAAAGCCCCGCGGCGCGATCCGGTTTGAGGATGTCTCCTTTGAATATGAGGATGAACACAAGCGCGTGCTGCATCACCTGAACCTGGAGATCGCTCCCGGCGAAGCGGTCGCCCTCGTCGGTCCCTCCGGCGGCGGCAAGACCACGCTGTGCAACCTGATCCCGCGGTTCTATGACATCTCGGCCGGTGCACTGACTATCGACGGCGTTCCGGTATCCGATTACACGCTCGAAAGCCTGCGCAGAAACATCGGCATCGTGCAGCAGGATGTGTATCTGTTCTCCGGCACCGTGGCCGACAACATCCTCTACGGAAAGCCCACCGCCACCCGGGAGGAAATCATCGAAGCAGCAAAAAAGGCAGGGGCCGATTCGTTCATCAGCACACTGCCGGATGGTTATGATACCTACATCGGAGAGCGCGGCGTAAAGCTGTCCGGCGGACAGAAACAGCGCATCAGCATTGCCCGCGTGTTCCTGAAGGATCCCGCGATCCTCATCCTTGACGAGGCCACCTCCGCACTGGACAACGAAAGCGAATACGCAGTAGCCCAGGCCCTTCGGGAACTGGCAAAGGGACGGACCTCCATCACCGTGGCACACCGTCTGTCCACCATCCGCGGCGCCGACCGCATCTTCGTCCTCACCGAAAACGGCATCGAGGAACAGGGCACTCACGAACAGCTCCTGGCACAGCAGGGAATGTACTACCGGCTGTACCAGCTTGCACAGCAAATGCGCTAAAATGGGACAGGGGACAGTTCTCTGTCCCATTTCTGTCCCATTTTACATCAGCCCCGTGAGGAACATTTCGTAGTAGTCGTCCTCCCACTCGAGGAGCGGGGAGTTCTCCCCGCCGCCGTTTGTGCTGCGGCGGATTTCGGCGTAGCTTTCCTCTCCCAGGGCCACCAGCTCCATCGGTGTGATCGGGCAGCCTTCCTGCGAGGCGATGGTGCAGAATGTGCTGTAGGGATCGCTGCTCTCCCGCGTTTTCAGAAGACGTTCCCGCAGTGCGTGATCGGACAGTGCTTTTTTCTTCAGGCCTTCCAGTGCCTCCTTCGGATCCATTCAAACTCCTCCTTTTCCGAAAAGATCGAACACTCACTTCAGTTCAAGTCCCCATATTTTGCACGCTCTGGTGCCGATGACCACCCGATTGTTATATATGGCGGGGGAGGCTTCGATTGCGCCGTCGCTCAGGTCGAATGTGCTGAGTTCCTCTCCGGTGTAGCCGTCGAGCATGTACATGCGTCCGCCGCAGGTGCAGTACAGGACTACGCCGCTTCCGTCCTCGTTGTATACACACACCGGTGAGGACCAGGCGTACACGGCCTTGTGTTCCCACATGACCTGTCCGGTCCGTTTGCTCAGGCAGGTCAGCACGCCGTCGTTCATCTCTCCGGTCCGCGATACGGTCACGTAGATAAAGTCGGAGAGGTTGTTTTGTCCGAGTGCGACGGTTGACTGGACGCCGCCGGATACTCCCTCCTCCGAATAGCATTCGTAGTCGGTCTGCCACACGATTTCACCGGTCTGGGCATCGATTTTCCAGATCGGCACGGTGGCAGAGGTGGTGCTCCTCCAGCCAAGGTGAAATGAGGTGCTGACGTACAGATACAGCTTCCCGTGCTCCACGGAAAGGACCGGTGTGGAGTTGGAGTCATCCAGGATGTCCTGCACCCACACAAGCTTCAGCGTGTTCAGGTCCAGACACATCAGATTGGCGCCGTTGTCTGCGATGAACAGATAACCATCGTATATGGCCGGGCTGTCCTCCATTCCGAGCCAGAAGGAGGAGGCGTCGCTGCGCACGCCGTTATAGCGCCACCGCACGAAGCGGTCGGGATTGATGCTGAGTGTTCCGGCCTGTGCGTCATACTGCGTCCCCAGGTGGATCAGGTACAGGAGGCCGTTTTCACCCGGATAGATCAGAGTGTCCGAGGCGGCGTCCACCAGTGCGGAGGCGTCGAAAAAGCTCAGATGTCCGCGCCACGACCAGGGATCATCGTTTCCGAAGGTGTACATGACGGAGCAGTCAAGCAGATTGATGATAAAGGCCCGGCTGGTCCCCTCATTACTGTCGTACCCTGCGCCCAGATACAGGATCGGATAACCCCGCGGGTCGAGGGCTCCAGCGCCCTTGAAGGTCCAGCCCAGATACAGAGAATCCCGGGTGGGCTCCCCGCTCTCCAGATCCAGGAAGTACACATACCCGTCCATGCAGGCATAAATGACCTCCACCAGTTCATCCTTCTCTCTGGCCCAGTCATACATATTCATATGTGTCCGGACAGATTTGGGCCACCGCTCGATCAGAGGCTGCCCGGTCCAGCCGCTTCCCGACCAGGAGGCGTTCTGATAGGTCAGCCCGCCGGTCTGTGCGGACCACACCCCCTCGATCGCATACTCCTTCAGGGAAGCCGTTCCGTAAACCGGGCTGCTGCGAAACGGATCACCGCGGAAGGTCACAATGCCATCGACGTCGGTATATTCCGCAGGGTCTCCAAAGGAAATATCATACCAGGGTTCGAATGTTCCATCCGATAAAACCGCATCGTTTTCAATGATCTCTGTCGTAGTGATCAGACGCGAAGGATCGGTCGTGTCCGTACTGTGCGGGAAAAAGGCTTCAGGAACCGCATCCGCTGTGGGTGTGGCCGCTTCCGCCAGCTCTTCGCCCGCCGCTTCGGACGCCTGCGTCATTTCCTCCTCCCTCGTGCCAGCTGTATCCTTCCTTCCATGGATCTCACGGTTTCGATCCAGTCCTCCGGCAAAAATCAGTCCGACCGCAACTGCTGCGAGAAGAAGATCTCCCAGCAGAAAATACGGCCATTTCGGTTTCTTTCGGTCCATTATGTAAGCAGTCCTCCTGTCATCAACCTTTTATTCCTGCGGATCTTCTGTTTCCAGCCATGCCAGCAGGTCCATGGCCGCCTCCCGGCGCAGCGGCTGCGGAAGCGGTTCCCAGGATGCGATCGTCTCCCCCACCCGCACACCGGAGCGGTTGTAGGATATGCCGCGGATCAGAAAGCGTCTCGCCGGATAACGGATCCGGTAGAATTCCACAAAATCCATCGCGGTCTCCAGCTGTTCAAACTCCGCCTCCGACTGGTAGCTCTCTTCCTGCTCCCCGGTCGCGAAATAAACAACGTATCTACTGATCATTCCGATCCTCCATTCTCTTCGCGCGCAGCGCTCTGGCGCGTAACTGTCTGGCGCGTTTGCGTCCCGCTCTCGTAAAGCGCTGCATTCTGCGCAGAACCTTCTCCCGCTTTTCCGCAGGTTTGGCATATTCATTGAGGATCTTTTTCAGATGCGTATTTTCATCCGCAAGCATTTCCATCAGCTCCGGATAATATACCGGCACCGGATTGTTGACCGTGCGCAGATCCTGCAGATATACTTCTTTGCGCTGCCGGTGAAGTCCTTCCCAGTACCCGGAAGTCATCAGAAGATCCAGCATCTTTTTCCCCTGCGGTGTCATACAGAAAAGTGCGGTCACATCCTCCTTCTTGCTGCCGAAGCATCCTGCGCTCAGAGAGGGCACCTCATTTCCCTTTGTACGAATCCGCATTACGCCGGGCTCCTTCTCTCCGGTGCCCGAGCCGTCCGCCGTTCCGATCCGGATGTCCGCGCAGGAGCGGTCTCTCCAGCGGCAGTTAAAGCAGGCCTCCGAGCAGCATCCCCCCATGTCCAGCATTCTGCACAGGGCATCCTTGCGCATGGGAATAATCTTTTCTTTCGTATCATCCGTAATCAGAATATACTGATTGCCTTTATCCTGGTTCTTATAGCGCAGCCGGATCCGGAACCGTTCCTGGCTGATGCCGCCTCTCCCGCGGAAGGTATGGCGGTATTTCTCGATCAGCAGCTTCGTCGGTACACCACCGCACACGAAGTCCATATAAAGAATGTCGCTGCGGTCCTCAAACACCTTTCTTGCGGCTGCGATCTGGCATGGCGCGCCGATGATCAGCGCGGGATGCTCCCGGTTCGCCTCCAGGGTCCACACCGCGGAGAAATCGCTCTGGGAAAGCTTGATTCCCTGCAGTGCACTGAGAAGCTCTTCCCTGGTCGCTTTCTCTTCGAAGCGGACGATTTCCGGCGCGGCTTCTTCCTGCCCGGACGAATCCTCTGACAGGTCTTCTTCATCGTCACAGGGTTCTTCCCCGAAAGCGTCTTCCTGTGCTTCGTCATCTGCCAGGCTGGAAGCAGCTTCCACCTTTACCGCCGACGCACTCGCCGAAAATGCTTCCACGTCTCCGGAGGAAGTTTCTTCGGAGAACGCTTCTTCGGAGAGTGCTTCTTCGGAGAATGCTTTCCCGGCGCTCTCTTCCTCTGTGAGTGCTTCCTCTGAAAGCGCTTCCTCTGAGGGCGCTTCCCCGCTTTCGGATTCCTGATCCTTCAGCGCCGTGTCTTCACTCATCGTGTCCTCAAGCGCAGCGGCCTCATGAGCCGCGTCCTTACTCGACGGGTCCTCACTCCCTGCGTCCTCACACATGATGTCCTCACACACTGCCTCTGCTTCTTCCGTCAGCGGTTCTTTCCGCCCGTTTTCTTCCTCCGTAAACGCTTCCCCGGCTGCCGATTCTGCGCTCACCGCCCCGGATGTTTCCCCGACTGCCGATGCTGCACTCACCGCCCCGGTCACTTCCCCGGCTGCCGGCGCTCCGCTCGCGGCCGCAGTCGCTTCCACGGTGGGCTTCCCGGGTTCGGCAGGCTTCGCTTCACCTGCTCCGATCTCATCATCCGGATGAATCAGGATGTGCCGTGCCCCGAGCAGGTTCTCATCAAATGCACATCCTGCGATGATATAGCCCTGATCCAGCAGAAGGCCTGTCAGCCGTCTGGCCAGGCCGCCCGCATCGGAGGCCTCGCGTACGGCGGCCTGTTCGTCCGAATAGGAAAGCAGGGCCCCATCCTCCAGCGGGATGCCTCTGCATTCCTCCCGCATCGGACATACCTGGGTACATCGTCCGCACCGGATGCATTTTTCCTCGTCCACAACCGCCTCATAGAAGCCATTTGCCTGCATGGACACGACAGCGGCTCCCTGCGGACAGACTGCCTGACATGCTCCGCATCCGCAGCAGAGGCGGTAGGCTTCCCGTACATGGAACACCCTGTCCTCCTCTCGCTTCTCTGCAGCCTGGACCTGTGCCAGAGAGGCTTTCAAAAAGGCGTGGGACTTGAGCTGCAGCGCATCCAGCTTATACTGCACCGGTATGAAATCCGTCTTCTCAAGATACTGCTCCAGCGGAGTATTGTCATCATAGAGACGGTCCAGCATCCCGACTGCATCCAGAATCTGGCGGATCCGGATATTTCTGCCGCTCATATCCCCATCGGGGTAGCGATTGAAGCAGCACATTTCGCGCTGGAACACGATCCCCATCAGGGTCGCATGATAGCAGTCCGTACATACATAAGAGGCATCCCGGATCAGCCGCACGAAGTCTGCGGGATCCACCGGCGTATTCAGCGATGCCGGACGACTCAGATCCTTTTCGTACACCGGAACAGCCTTCACGTCCAGCCCCAGCCGCTGAGCCAGCTTATACGCCGCATTCCAGTAGGCCTCCTTCCCGGACAGAAAATAGACAAACATGTACGGAACATTTACCGCTTCCGCCGTGATCCCTTCCCCATCTTCGTGAGCAGTCTCTTCCTCGTCTTCGGAAGCAATTTCTTCCTCGTCTTCCGGAGCGGTCTCTTCTTCCTCTTCCGGAGCGATCTCTTCTTCCTCTTCCGGAGCGATCTCTTCCTCCTCTTCGGAAGCAATCGTTTCCCCTTCTTCAGAACCAGTTTCTACCTTCTCCGAAAGGATCTCTTCTTCTACTGCAGCGCTCCTCGTCAGTCCATCCTCCGAAGCATTCCACGCTTCTCCGCCTTCCGAAGCGATGCCTCCTGCGGAAATGCCTTCTGAAGAACGCTCTCCTTCCCCCTCAGAATGCACACGCTCCGCCCCATCGTCATCTTCCGGACCGGCTCCATCCGTGGAATCCTCCGGCTGTTCTTTCTCCGCGTTGATAAAGAATTCCTCCCACTCTCTGCCATTCAAAAGCAGAACCGGGTCCGCGACCTCCTCAGTGTGAATTGAAAAATACTCATCCAGAAGCTTCCGCCCGATCTCCTCGCGCACCGACAGGAAGGAAAACCGGCTGATCAGCTCGCCCATCCGTTTCCGGACATGCAGATCCTGCATCCCTTCACGCAGAAGGGACGGCGCATAAGCGATCATCCGACGGGGATCATGGACAAAGTCGAGGAACAGATGCGAATCAAAGCTGGTTGCGTACCAGATCCGTTCGCTTCCGCAGATGAACACATCGTATATCTCATTCAGGCGCTCCAGATCGGGCAGTGTAACACATGCAAAGGTTTCCGTCAGGTGCTTTCTGCGAAACTGCTCAAAGCTTTCTCCGCTGAGCTTTCCCGTGATCAGAGGGTTGCGCTCCTCCCGCAGCTCCTCCCGCACTCTCCTCGAGAACTCCTTTCGGGCCGAATCCTTATGGATGGTCTGGATTCTTCCATCGGAAACATACTGGATCAGATCTGCCTGGTGGCCGAGCTGGGTAAGATAACGGCTCAGCGCCGCTGCCTGCAGGACTGTTCCGTAATTGTCCTCCTGATAAAAAGTCATGATTGCAATCTTCATGATTCTTCTCCGCCCGGTTTCCGCCCGGGCTTTTCGTTTCCCGGGCAGAAATTCCGTTTTCTTTTCGTATCTGCAAACCAAAAATCTCCTAATGCCATTTTAACGCGATTACTGCAATACTACCAGCGAAATTTTGAAGAAAAAGGCCGGATGAGTTTGAAAAAAAGAATGGCTCCATGCCTGCCGTCCGGCAGACATGGAGCCATTCCATTCCCCTGTTTTACTGGTTCAGATAACCGGTGATGCTTTCACTGATCTGATTGAAGAGCTCACCAAACTGTTCCGGTGTGTAGTCGGTGACATCCACTGTGGTGCCTTCCGGTGCGACCGCGGTGTTCTGCGTGCTGGCGTCGATCCACACGGTGACGGCGCCCGGCGTTCCCTCGGAAGAACCGCCGTTTAACACTTCCAGGCCTTCGACATGGATCGTGATCGTGTCGGTGCCTTCCTCAGCGCCTGCTTCCACGCTGACGAACACGCTCGGTCCGCCTGCCATCTCGAAGGAGTACTCTCCGTACCAGGCGCCGAGAAGTGATCTCTGGGAAAGATCCATCTGGTAGCCCACGGAAAGGATCTCACCCATCGGCGCAACGGTCATATGGACTGCACCCGACACCTGTGTTCCTTCCACCATGTGCTCGCCGGAAAGCGCGTACTCTTCCTGATCGATTGCGATTCCAAGATAATACTGCGCATTCGCGCCATCCTGCGCAAGCTCAAAGGCTGCACGCAGCACCTGCTCTCCCTGGGTGAGACGCAGCTCGATCAGTCCGGGCATACCCTCCGGGGTAACGCCGACGGTCACGGTCGCATCCATTGCTTCGAGCATCTGGCCGATCTCGGCTGCGTTTTCGCGCATCTGTGCGGGAAGCTCTGCATAAACCTGTTCGATCTGATCGGCCATCTGCTGAGCGTCAAACTCGGTCTGGCTGCCGCTGACCGATCCGGTAAAGGTCGTTACGCCCTGCAGGCCGCGGATATACTCTGCCAGCTGTGCAATGAACTGATCCAGTGCCTCGTTGTTTTCCACGGCATCCGCAAGCTTGTTCAGAACGGCTTCAATTTCCTGCGCACTCGGCTTATAGGTATACACCGTGCCGCTTTCAACGGAAGCGCCCAGCTTTTCCAGTGCAAAGCCTTCCTCAGTGATGGTGGTGCATGCAACAATGTGCTCCCCTGCCACTTCCATCACAGGAGCGACTGCCTCACTGATCAGCTCGGTAGAAATCTGCGGAACCAGTACCGAAGGATCGACCGTGTTCCCGGAATCGTCCTGGATCTGGGAGATCAGCTGCATTACATACTCCGTTGCCTTCTCCATGGACATCTCGTACACGTTCTCCCCGGCCTGCGGGATCTGCACTGCGATCTTCTCCGGTGTGAGAGATGCCAGAAGAGAAAGGAAATCAACGTCTCCGACACTGACGCCGGCATTGACGAGTACCTCTTCCTCCCCTGATCCTATGGCAAACTTCACGCTTCCGCTCTCGATCAGACTGGCAACTGCACCGAGATTGTCTCCCTCCAGGGACGCTCTGGCCGTTACGGTCAGCGCCTGGTCCTGCGTCGCGGGCGCCTCCTGCGCGTAACACAAGGAACCTGTCAGGAGAACCAGAGTCATGATGAGCCCGATCAGCATCGTGCGCAATTTGTTTTTCCGTGTGATCCTTTCTTTCATAAAAACCCTCCTTTCGCAATTATGAGCAAAAAATATCTGTCACTGACAATTTTAACGGATTTCACTGCGGCTGACAACTGTTTTCCCCGAATCATCCGCACTATTTACCATCACCACATGCGGGTAGGCGAAGTGAATGTCCGGCTCCTGCTGAAACAGCTGCACCAGCTCATAGCGCAGATCGCTGCAGGCTCCGAAGTTCTCGTCCACTGTCTTGGTCAGAACGACTGCCCGCAGTCCGACCGAGTATTCGCCGAGCTCCCGCACCATCACCCGCACCGGATCCTGAATGTTTTTTTCCCTGCGCAGCTTTGCCACCGCCGGATGACGCATCACCGCCTCCGAGATTAGCTCCATCGCCCGCTTGACATTGGATTCATAGGTAATGCTGACATCCAGGAAGGCGGAAGCCGTCCGGTCGCCGTCATAATAGGTGTTTTCGATCAGGCAGGTGTCCATTTTTGCATTCGGAATGATCACATGGGAGGAATTCACCAAATTTTGAATGACCGTATGCCGGGCGTCCATGGACACAATAAAGCCGGTAATGCTCTCACCGTCGATATTGACGTGCACACGGTCCCCGTTTTTGAACGGCTTGAACACCGACAGAATGAAGCCGTGTACGATATTGCTCAGGCCCTCCTGAAACACAAATCCGAGGACCACCACGATCAGAGAGGAGGACATCAGAATCTGACTGGTGAAATCCGAGAGAATCGGCACCATCGCGCAGATGCGCATGCCGATCGTAATCACCACAAATACCTTCAGACACGCCTTGAAAAATGGAAACAGCAGGCTTTTTCTCTTCGCAAAGGGCAGAAAAAGCAGATCGATGAACTTGATCAGCAGGATCATCAGGCCCAGCAGACACAGACCGTAATACAGATCATCCGAAGTGATCGCCTGCAGGACCGTCTTGGTCGACTGCTTCAGCTCCTCATAATTCTCATTTACTTCCATAAGTTCATTCTCCAGTTACAAGAAATGATTTCTCCAGCTACAAGCAGTGAATGTTCCGGAAACAAGCAGCGAAATTCTCCGGATACAAGAAGAGGCTGCCGCATGGGTGCAGCAGTCTCTTTGTTTTTCCATCCGGGCTGAGCGCGTCAAAAGACGCCTCTTACCACCTGTAATCAGTCGATCAGCCGGCCGTAACAACTTCCGTTCCGCCCTCGGTAAGGCCTTCGGTAAGCTCCTCGGTCATAACCTCTTCAAATTCCGCCTCGGTCTCCTCCTCCGGATAGAGCAGGTAATCGAAGGAAAGTGCCGCAAAGGCCTCCTCGTCGATCGTAAACTCTGCAGCCTCCACAGGTGCTGCACCTTCCGTCTCATCGGAGGTCTCTGCCTCCTCACTGCCGCCTTCCCAGGTCTCAAGCAGAGAGGTGATCCGTGCCTGCCGGCGTTCCTCGACGATTTCCTCCTTGCGCTCATCCGTTGCTTCACGGTCAAACGCAGAGGTCACAAACACAACGTAGTAGGTGTCACCCACAACGATCACGTGGTCAACCAGCGTGCCGTCCGCAAGATCTTCCGTTGCTTCAATGATCTGTGCATCCGGATAGGTGGAATCGCTGCCGAAGGTCCACTTGCCGTTGGAGGTATGGCTTCCGTTCTCCGAAGCCTGTGCTGCAGCCTCTTCGAAGGCATCCGTATCCATTCCCTTTACGCTCTCGAGGAAGGCCTGAGCATCCGCCATTGCCTTCTCTCTGGCAGCCACCATGGCCGGATCCTCGGTTTCCGCTTCCGTACCTGCTTCGCTTTCAGGTTCTGCGGCTTCCGCAGCGGCCTCTTCCGTTTCGGCAAGGGCCTCAGTCTCATCGGAGGATTTGGTCTTCACGTCGGTTTCCATCTCCGCGTGCACCTCGGTCTCCGTTTCGGCAGCCACTTCCACTGCGGTCTCTTCCTGAAGGGCAGCCTCGGTTGCGGCTTCCTCAAGATCAGCAGCTTCCACTGCCTGTACAGCCTCGGAGAGCTCTTCGGTTTCCTCCTCGGTCTCGGCCTCAGTGGATGCGGTGAAGCTTACATAGGAAACGGCTCTCTGAGCGGCCTCCTCATCCGATACGTTGGTGTCCACATCGGCGGACATGGCCTCTTCCATCTTGTTCTGGATCGTGCGCAGAGTGAGCATCTGCTCCACGTTCTCCTGCGTGGCGCTCATGCTGGCAAGAATTTCCGGATCATTTTCATCGATGAAGGCCTTCGCAGCCTCGGTGATCGCTGCCTTTTCCTCATCGGAAAGGGACACGCCGTATTCATCCATGTGCGCCTGCTCCAGCAGAAGATGCTGTACCTCGTGAAGCACATTATTCTTCACGGTGTCACCGTAGATCTCTCCGTTGCCGTACATGTCGTACGCCCACACATCGATGTCCTGGCCGTAGATGGAGCGGTAAAAGCTGCTCATCCAGTCCGTAGCCATGTTATAACGAAGCATAAAGTTGAATGCACCGGCGCTGACACTTGCATCTCCCAGCGAAACCATTGCCTTCGCTTCCGCTTCCGCCGCTGCAGCTGCAGCCGCTTCGCTTTCCGCCTGCTCCTTCTTCGAGCAGCCTGCCAGTGCCGTTACTGCGAGAACCGCGGCCAGGGCCGCTGCAGCAGTTCTCTTCAACCCTTTATACATAAGAACCAACCTCCGTTTTCCTTTCGCGTGCTGTCACGCATTTGTTTTCCCTGCTCTATGAGCGTAAAAAGAACATACCTCACTATTATAGCACGTTCCGTTTTCTTGTAAAGTAGATGTTTTGGGACAGAGGACGGTTCTCTGTTTGAATTTTACTTTATCTCTTAAGCGGACGAAATGCCGGAGGGACCGGGGGCAACGGGATACCGATCGGAGGGGCCGCCAGGAACTAAGCGTCTGCGACCTGCTCACTCGGGCAACCCCTCCATTCGTGAGAAATGCTGATCATTTCTCACT
>CAMOSN010000046.1 GCA_946624935.1 uncultured Lachnospiraceae bacterium
CGCATCCGTCACGTCAAACGTAAACGGCAAATACCCGCCCGTGTGGCTCCCGACCTTCCGGTGATCCACATACACACTGCACATCTGATCAACTGCACCGAAATGCAGCAGCCAGCGCCTTTTCGGCACCCCTGCCGGTCTGGCCACTCTCACATCCCGTTCCCCGGTGCTTCCTTCCCGGAACGCTGCTTCCCTATCCCGGCTTTCACTTTCGTCATCGTCAGATGCCTCTATTCGGAACACCCGTTTATAATGCAGCACCTCGTCCGGCTGAAGCTGACGATTCACCCCGGAGAGCGGCGCCTCCGGCGAAAACGGTACCAGAATCTGTCCCTCATACCGATCCGGCAGCTTCTCCGTTTTCGTAAACGCATACTCCCAGGTACCGTTCAAATTGAGATAGCTCTCCCGCACCAGCCCCGGGCGGGGATACTCCTGCAAAACATGCTCCGGCGAAAGCGCACGCCCCCAGCGGGTGTACATTGAATCCTTCATAATCACTCCAAGCTCCCTAAACCTTTTCCTTGCCCTCTCTATTATATTATTGCTGACCTACTATTGTATATGTTTTTCCGCAGTGCCAGCCTTTTTTTCCTGGGCATCTAAGTTTTGCTCTTTCCCAATTCTTTTCGCCTGCGCCACCATTCTTTTCACGCGCCAGGCATCTAAGTTTTGCTTTTTCCTAATTCTTTTCGCCCGTGTCGAGTGTTAATAGTCCCCGCTCCCTCCGGCACTTCGTGCGCTTAAACAACAAAAAACCTCAAACAGAGAACCGTCCCCTGTTTGAGACCAAAAAATGGGACAGAGAACCGTCCCCTGTCCCATTTTCATTATATTCTGGCTACGCCGGAATCGATGGCGGCCTGTGCGACGGCTTTCGCGACGGCCCCACCCACTCTGGGGTCGAAGGCTTTCGGGATGATGTAGTCCTCGGACAATTCTTCGTCGCTGATCAGCTCTGCCAGTGCCTTTGCAGCGGCCATTTTCATTTCTTCGTTGATGTCGCTGGCGCGCACGTCGAAGGTTCCGCGGAATACGCCCGGGAAGGCCAGCACGTTGTTGATCTGGTTGGGATAGTCGCTGCGGCCGGTGGATACCACCTTTGCACCGCCTGCCTTCGCCTCATCCGGGAAGATTTCCGGGGTCGGGTTGGCGCAGGCGAAGATGATGGGGTCGGTGTTCATGGTCATGACCATTTCTTTGGTCACCTGTCCGGGAGCGGATACGCCGATGAACACGTCCGCGCCGACCAGCATGTCGGCAAGAGTCCCTGCCTTCCGCTCGAGGTTGGTCACCTCGGCCATCTCCTCCTTGATCCAGTTCATGCCCTTTTCTCTGCCCTTGTAGATGGCGCCGGACCGGTCGCACATCGTTACATTCTTAAAACCGGCAGAGAGCAGCAGCTTGACGATGGAGACGGCAGCCGCGCCGGCACCGGAGGTCACGACCTTCACTTCCTCTTTCTTCTTGCCCACGACCTTCAGAGCATTGGTCAGTCCGGCCAGTGTGATGATGGCCGTTCCGTGCTGGTCGTCATGGAAGATCGGGATATCACATTTTTCCTTCAGTTTGCGCTCGATCTCAAAGCAGCGCGGCGCGGAGATGTCCTCCAGATTGATGCCGCCGAAGGAGCCGGACAGCAGGTACACCGTGTTGACGAACTCGTCGACATCCTTCGTTTTGATGCACAGCGGAAATGCGTCCACATTTCCGAAGGCCTTAAAGAGCACGCATTTTCCCTCCATGACGGGCATTCCGGCCTCCGGGCCGATGTCACCGAGGCCGAGTACAGCCGAACCGTCCGTGATCACTGCGCACAGATTGTGGCGGCGGGTCAGCTCATAGCTTTTTGTGATGTCCTTCTGTATCTCCAGGCAGGGTGCTGCCACGCCCGGCGTATAGGCCAGTGACAGATCATCCTTCGTCTCCACGCCAACGCGGGAGATCACCTCGATCTTGCCCTTCCATTCTCCATGAAGTCTCAATGATTCTTTTGCGTAATCCAATGTCTTCCTCCTGCTCTTATTTCAGCTGTATTTTCTTCACGCTGCAGCCTTCTCCCGGTACGCTTCTTTCCATGCGTGACGCACCTCCCGGAATACTTTCCTTCTATGCACACTGCATCTCCCGGAATACTTTCCTTTTATGCACACCGCATTTCCAGGAATACTTCCTTATCATGCATTCCGCATCTCTGCCGGAACGCCGCCTGCCGCGCTGCTTCGCCAAAAGCATAGACGATGTCCCCTCTTTCGTCAAGCACATCCTTTCAGGGCAATCGATGACGGTTTGTTCCAGCGCTTACTCTTCACGCGACCGTCCACGCCGGAAGAAAGCTTCAATGCACATACACTGGGCATGTATACACAGGGCATGATTCAATCGTAATAATAGGCATACCGCGTCATCGCGTCCATCAGCGCCTTCACATTTTCCAGCGGCACGCCCGGATAAAGCCCGTAAATCAGCATCAGTCCGCCTTCCCGGCACCCCACCGTTTCCACGCACCGGCGGACGTGTGCATCGATCTCCTCCGGCGTCCCGAAGGGCGTGATGCTCTGCCGGTCAATATCCAGGTCCACGCAGGTGTTCCCCCGGAAGCGTTCCGCGATCCAGTCCACCCCGTTCACCATGTCCTGCAGATTGATGATGTCCACGCCGCCCTCGATGATATCATCCGCCAGCACCCGGATATTTCCGTCGGAATGCATGTGGATGATCTTGCCAGCCTCGCGCACCGGCTCCAGCATCCGCTGATAGAGTGGCTTAATGTATTCCCGGAACAGACCCGGGCTGATCATCGGACCGGTCTGCATTCCCAGATCCTCGGGAATCCGCACGATATCCACATCCGCCTTCAGGAAATGCCGGATCTGCGCCAGATTAAACTGGCACAGCCTTTCCAGCAGGTCAATGATCACCGGCTCCTCGTCGGCCAGGTCCGAGATCGTATCGACATAGCCGCGGATATCACACAGCTGCTGAAAGGTATGCCCGTGGCGCAGATCCCCGTAGGTTGCCTCGCCCCGCGCCTTCTGTGCGGCAATTTCCGCATCAAATGCATCCCAGTCGATCGGTCCCAGTCCCATGCTGTGCTCCGGATCCGGGAACCGGTACTGCCCGTAAGCGGAAAGATCCGCCAGGGGATGCTGATGTACCGACCCGACGATCCCGTCCATCGCCGTCGTCCACACACAGCCAAAATCATCGGTGTAGGGAACCCCGGCCCGGGCATTGGCGTCATACTCCGGCACAAACGGGGTCGCCGGCCGTTCGAATCCGGGGAACAAAAACGGATGCTCCTCCATCAGGTCGAGCAGAGCATCCTGCTCATAATGCGTCCAGCACGCCGCATTGATATGAAAGGTCATCGGAATGTAATCCGGCCGCTCAAACCGGATCGCACGCAGCAGATTGTCACGGCTGCTCGAAGATGTAGAAGCATACATAAACGATTTTCCTTCCTTCGCTGCCCTTAATATTTATCTGTCACGGTTTTTCGTCGTCATCGCGATGTTCCCGGCTGTCATCGTATGCCTGCACGATTTCCGCCAGATACTGCCGGTACTGCGCCTTCACCTCTTCCGGGCCCTCGATCCACATGTCCCTGCCGATCGCTGTCACCCATCCGAAGAACTGCGGGCTGACCGTCACCGTCACAATGGCAGTGAAATACTCCTGATCCTGCGGAATCAGCCACACATCACTTCCGAACCGGTCGATGACGACGCCGGCCAGATGATTTTTACATTTCAGCCGGATCTGCGTATCCAATCCTCCGAACATCCCGAAGGTTTTCCTGGCAAACCCGGCCAGATCCGTCTGGTCATTCTGGGATTCGGGACTTCTCTTTGTCTCCAGAAGCTCCATGCTGCGCATCTTGTCCACACGGAAATGCTTGGTCTGTCCGGCCTTTTCATCAAACGCGATCAGATAATAATTCTCATCATCCCACACAAGATGCAGCGGCGAAACAAAATAAAACGCTCCGCCATGGCGGTATTCCTGCTTTTTGCTGACCGTCCATTCCACGTACCGGAACTTGATCTGCCGGTTGTGATAAATCGCGGAATGCAGCTTGTCGACATTGTAATAAATCGTTTCGTTTCCCGCCTTCGGCCGATTGTACACCACCACCTGCGAGCTGAGCTGCTTTGCCTCATCCTTACTGCACAGCGTCTCCAGCTTTTCGATCAGCTCCTCGGTCTTTTTCCTGGTAATAAACCGGGAGGACTGGACCGCATCCACCAGCAGCTTTAATTCCGGAAGCTCAAACTGACGGGACGCCACATAGTATCCGTTTGTCTTTCCCTCAAGCTTGATAATGTCCATTCCGACATTGGAAAGCTTTTCGATCTCCGCATAGAGCGTATGGCGATCGACGGAAATGCCATATTCACTTCGCAGGATCTGCCCGATCTGCGTGGCGTTCAGGCTGTGCGTCTCGTCGGTCCGATCCAGCAGGATCTGCATGATATAAAAAGATTTGAGGGAGCTTTGCCCCATCTTCATGTCCATGTCTAAACGCTCCTCTCCACAGTCTGCAGGGACGCAAAAGTGAGTCAGAAGGGAAGTGAGTCATTAAGAACCGTCCCCTCTGACTCACCTTCCACCTCACGCGATCAGGAAGCAGCTTGTGTAAGCGATGGTATTCGTCCCGTAGTAGTACTGCATGTCGTTGGCCTGGCATACCTGTGTGACCAACATGCCGTATGCCTCCATGGAGCCGAAGGTGTTGTCGGGGAAGCGGCATGGCTTATCCGGATAGGTGCATTCTTTACATCTCGTGCAGGTACCCGCGCCAACGCTGAGCATTCCGGGGTAATCCTTCAGAAGCTTCTCCCGCATCGCCTCAAAGTGCTCCCGGTGCGCTGCCTCGGTCTCCATCATGGTCTCACCGTCGAGGGCATCCTCCAGTTCTCCGACGGTCTGTACCAGGATTCCTTCTTTGTAGCGGCCGATCCGCTCCTTACACTCCTCAAGCGTTCCCACGCCCGGAGGGCAGCACCAGTTCTTCCCGTACATGCGGCAGGTATTCGCCTCGCACATTTTCCGCACCTCCGGCATCAGCTGTATGGTGGATACATCCAGCTTACCCACATGGCTGAAACCGCACTCTGTTCCCAATTTGATCAGATTCTCATAATCCAGCATCTTACTATTTTAACCTCCTGTCCCTGAAAATCCAGACAGTAATGATTCTACCACTTCGAATCCGGCAGTTCCCATCCTGTCAGATGCGATCCTGCCGGAGGCAGACTGAGCGCAGTCGGCCATTACAGTCCGCCAAATCACATCACACATTCGCTTCACTCCGGAAACAGCAGTTCATCCACGAACATATCCTGGAATTCCCGCATGGTTGCCAGCTCGAGGAAATCCGCCTCCTTCGCCAGCGCGCCGGCCTTTTCCCAGCACCCGCGGTCCCGGAGCGCAAGCTTTGCCCCCTCTCCGGCGGCATTTCCGATGGCGCGCACCTTTCCCTCCAGCTCCTGGGGGATCAGCCCGATCCTGCAGGCGCTCTCCGGCGACATGAAGCTGCCGAAGGCTCCGGCCAGCCACACCTGGCGGATCTCGTCCACCTCGATCTCCATTTTTCTTGCAAGCAGATGCACACCGGAGGCGATGGCGGACTTGGCGAGCTGCAGCTGACGGATATCCTTCTGCAGCAGAGTCACATCCTTCCCATCGGCGCTATCGCTGCCCGGCGCCACCACGACCTGATCGTCGTCCTCCAGCGCCCCGGTCTCATCCATCTGCCCACTCTCCAGAAGCTGCGCCGCCAGATCCAGAAGTCCTGATCCGCAGATGCCTCTCGGCGGCGTGTTTCCTACGGTTTCATAATCCCAGCGCTGCTCTTCCCCGTTCCAGGCCACCTTGCTGATCGCGCCCTGCGCGCCGCGCATGCCGCAGCTGATTCCGGCACCCTCAAAGGCCGGTCCGGCCGCCGTGGAACAGGCCACCATCCGGTGATCCTTCCCCAGAACCATTTCCCCGTTTGTTCCGATGTCAATGAGCAGCGTCCAGTCCTTCTGCTCCGCCAGATCCGTCGCGATCAGACAGGCCACCGTGTCCGCTCCGACAAAGCCGGCGATATTGGGCAGCATAAACAGCTTTCCGTCCTGATGAATGTGCAGGTCCACCTGCGCCGCCGGGAGAATCAGCTTCTGGGAGACGGTCGGTGCATAGGGCGCGTGCACCAGCGAATCCACATTGATGTTCAGAAACAGATGGTGCATACATGTATTTCCCGCAATGCTCACCGCATAGATCTGCTTCCGGTCCACCAGGGATTCTTCCGCCATCTCACCGATCAGATCATCCACGGCCTGCCGGATACACTCCGCCATCGCCTCTCCGCCATGCTCCAGCGTCTCGTTGGCGCGGCTGATCACATCTCCGCCGTATTTCACCTGCGGATTCAGGCAGCTTGCCTCGGCGCACACCCTGCCATCCGCAGCGTCCAGCAAAAAGCCCGCCACCGTGGTCGTACCGATATCAAAGGCCGCCATATACACATCCTGCTGCTCCCCGCTGATCTCCAGGATCTCACCGGCGCACAGCACCGCCCACAGCTGCCCGCCATGCTCGGTGGCAAGCGGTCCGGCCTTCGATGCAAGACGTAAGTTTACCGGCACACTTTCTTTATTTCTGCCAGTCAGCCCCCGCACCGATTTTCCCGGATGCGCAGCATCCTTTTCGTATCCCGCATAAGCAGCAGCCCCATTACATGCCGTATAAACAGCATCCTCATCACATGCCGCATAAACAGCATTTACCAGACGCTCCCAGTCGGAGATACTCTTCCCCAGCGGGCATTTTTCCATATGGATCTTTTTCTGCACGACCACGGGCCGCAGCTCCCGCCCGGCAGCATCCGAAAAAGCAGAATCCGTAAGGATCTGCGCATTCTCATTCGCAGGCGGGTATGTTTCGATCTCCACATCCGCTTCGATCCTGGCCTGACAGGCAAGCACCCGCTCCCCATTCAGCAGCACAGCGCATTTCCCGCACTTTCCTCTGCCCCCGCAGGGCTCATCCAGCTCGATTCCGGCGCGCCGCATTACATCCGCCGCCAGTTCTCCATGCGCCGCATTTTCCGTGATCCCTTCCCGTATAAAGTGAACTTTGAATGCCATTCCACCCTCCTCGCTGCCATCCCAGGCCGGCCGGTCTTCTCCATCGTGATGCCTTTTTCCGCACGTCAGGCCCTGCTTTCCCGGAAACGGAAAACAGCCGGCAGTCTCGAAGGAAACTGCCGGCCGTAAAAGCCAGTCCCAGCTCTCTTATGCAAGTCCAACCAGCTCTTTTGCTTTTGCTGCTGCGGATGCAGCATCTTCTGTATAGGCATCTGCGCCGATCTCTTTAGCAAACTCAGCCGTGATCGGAGCGCCGCCAACCATGATCTTGATGTTGCCGCGGAAATCCTGGGCATTGAGCAGAGCAACCGCATCGCGAAGAGCGGGCATCGTGGTGGTCAGCAGAGCGGACAGAGCCATGATCTTGGTGTCCGGATTCTCTTTATATGCTTCCACAAAGCGCTCATGGGGAACGTCTACGCCGAGGTCGATCACTTCGAAGCCGGCACTTTCGATCATCATGGCTACCAGGTTCTTACCGATATCGTGCAGGTCGCCTGCTACCGTACCGATGATAACTTTTCCTGCATTGGTGGTGCCTTCCTCAGCCAGAAGCGGCTTCAGAACCTCAACACCCTTCTTCATAGCCTTTGCAGCGATCAGCATCTCGGGAACGAAGATCTCATTATTCTTGAAACGCTCACCTACAACGTCCATTGCACCGATCATGGTGTTCAGGCAGTCAACCGGCTTCTCGCCTGCATCCAGAGCTTCCTGTACCAGTCCGGGAACGATTTTTGCTTTTCCGGCTGCAACTTTTGCAGCAAGTTCATCCAACATTGCACTCATTTTTCATATCCTCCTGAAAATTATTACAACTTATCCTGCACCCGGCCACCCGCAATGTTTTTTTACCGGAAGGCGAAAGCCTTAAAGAAGCATGCCTGGCAGCATTGCTCCCGGCTGCCGTTCTGCAGATACCGGCGTATCCATACAGATACTGGTGTATCTAAGCAGATACCGTCCGTCCGATGCAAGCCTTCGGCAGGTAATTGCCTGCTAAAATTATTTCTTCACTGGTCCGATCAGTCCTTCACGATACGCGCCGATATATTCCATGCAGTAGTCGTCCATGCCCAGAAGCGCTTCCGTTGCATAGATCAGGCCCAGCATGTCACGGTTGGTCGGATCCAGAATACCGCTGTCCAGACCTGCGTTCATCGCCAGAACGGTAAAGCCCAGGTTGATCAGCTTACGAACCGGCAGATTGAAGGAGATGTTGCTGATGGCCGCCGTAATGTGGATCGTCGGATACATCTCACGAACCTTGGAGATTACTTCCACGTTCATCGCAATACCGTCCTCGGACGTGCAGAGCATTTCAACCAGCGGATCGATGTGGATCCTGGACGGGCTGATGCCGTATTCCTTGGCTTTGGCCATGATCCGGTCAAACACCTTCAGACGGTCCGCAGCGGACTTCGGAATACCGGTGTCATCCGACAGAAGTGCGATCACCTGCCATGCCTTATTCTCCGGCTGCGCCATGATCGGGAAGATCTTGTCGATCTTATCACCTTCACCGGAAACTGAATTGAACAGGCCGGGGCGCTTGCAGAACTTGTAAGCCTGTGTCAGAACGTCCGCACTGGGGCTGTCCACACTGATCGGAAGATCCGTAACCTCCTGGATACAGTCGATCATCCACTTCAGAGTTTCCACTTCCTCTGCCTCCGGAACGGATGCGCAGCAGTCAATAAAGGTTGCGTTCGCCTCCGCCTGCGCAATGGCACGCTGCTTGATAAAATCCGCATCTCTGTTCGCGATCGCCTCTGCTACGGAAGGGATCGAGCCGTTAATCTTCTCACCAATGATAATCATATGCATTTTCCCCCAATGATCAGTTTTCGATACACTAATTTTAACAGACTCCAATCCTCTATAACATACCACACTTTATTCGGAAAATACAGATGCTTTTCCTACATTCTGTACGAAAGATTTTTTCTGCCTTTTTCACTCTGCCCGCTTACATAAAAATGTGATATGATGCATTTGTGAGATTTTGCGGGAAATCTCGTCCCAGTTTTATATGATTTAGTGAATTATTTATCAGGAGGTATGAAAAAATGTTAACAGCCCGAGAAAATATGGATGAAGTCATCAAAGGCGGAAACCCTGACCGGTTTGTCAATCAGTACGAAGCCATCCAGCTGCTTTTCCATCCTTTTATGATGAAATCGCCGCTGCTGCAGCCCGGTATGATGAACGTCAAAAACGCATGGGGCATCACCAACAGCTTCCCGTTCGGGACCCCCGGTGCCTTCCCGGTACACACCCCGGACAAGATCGTGATCCAGGACATCGAGCACTGGCAGGATTACGTACATGCACCTTCCCTGAAATTCACCGATGAAGAATGGGGAATCTTTGAAGAGCAGTACAACGCAGTGGACACCACCAAGGCCTACAAGGCAGCCTTCGTCGCCCCCGGCCTGTTCGAGCAGTGCCACCACCTGGGCGAGATCAGCAACACCCTGATGAACCTCTACGAGTATCCCGATGAGATGCACGACCTGATCAAGTACCTCACCGAGTGGGAACTGGAGTTGGCCGAGGGCATCTGCTCGCATCTGCATCCGGACGCACTGTTCCATCACGATGACATGGGCAGCCAGAAGAGCACCTTCATGAGCCCGGCCATGTGGGAAGAATTCTATGTGGATGCCTACAAGGAAATCTACGGCTACTACCATGATCACGGCGTGAAACTGGTATTCCATCACTCCGACAGCTACGCCGCTACCCTCGTACCCGACATGATCGAAATGGGCATCGACGTATGGCAGGGCTGCTTCTCCACCAACGACATCCCGTCCCTGATCAAAAAATACGGCGACAAGATCACCTTCATGGGCGGCATCGAAAACCGTCTGGTAGACTATGACGGCTGGACCAACGAAAACAACCGCGAAGTCATCCGCAAGACCATCGACGAATGCGGCAACAAATACTTCATCCCCTGCATCGCACAGGGCGGCCCCGGCTCCGTATTCCCGGGCGTCTACGCCGACATGTGCACTGAGATCGACAAATACAGCATCGAAAAATACGGCGCAAGCAAAGGCATCACCCAGGAAGGCCTCGACGCCAACCGCCTGCCCTGGCAGATCCTGTTCTAAATGGGACAGGGGACGGTTCTCTGTCCCACTCAAAAAGAGTAGTCACATAAGCAAAAAGGCTTCCGCAATATGCAGGAAGCCTTTTTTACGGAGCCACGGGACCTGTCCCCGTGGCTCTTCCTGTGGAGACTTCCACGTGATGCAGTATTTACTGCCGAGAAATGAAATATGACTTGCTTTTGCATTTTATGATATCACAAAAGATGATAGGTGCCAGAGGAGATTTTCAATCAAATATCTGCAAAAAGTCTTGCAATCCCCCCTCCGCTGTACTACAATTTTATTGATTTCTGATAACAAATCTATGAAACGGAGGAGCGATTTTATGAAAAAGATACGAATTTTCGCTGCGGCATCGATTCTTGGGCTTAGTGCACTGGCTGTTCCCGCAATGGCAGAAGACGTTACGCTCAACGCCCTCTTCATGAAGCAGGCCGGCTACAGTGAGGAAGATGTAACTGCGATGACCCAGGCCTTTACCGAGAGCACGGGCATACAGGTCAATCCCACTTTTGTGGCATATGAAGAGCTGGCTCCCAAGATCCTCACTTCCGCACAGAGCGGCGGCTATGATGTGATCCTGGGCGACTGCATCTGGCCCGCACAGTTTGCGAAAGCCGGACTGGTAATGGATGTGACCGACCGTGTGGAGGCGCTGGACCTGGACGATATTTATCAGGGCGCCCTGGATGCAACCAAATACGAAGGCAAGTATTACGGTATGCCCTGGCTGAATGATGTGAAATACATGTTCGTCAATACCGCTCTCCTGAAGGAAGCAGGCATTGAGGAAGTACCCTCCACCTGGGATGAACTGATCGCGGATGCTCAGACGGTGAAGGATGCCGGCATCTGTGAATATCCCATCGTCGGCTGCTATGCGCAGGCAGAATGCCTGATCTGTGATTACACCTGCATCGCCGGTTCGTTCGGCGGCGCATTCGTCGATGAGAACAACGCTCCGACCCTCAACAGCGAGGAGAATATCGCCGCTCTGGACTTCATGGCGAAAACGCTTACCGACGGTCTGTGCAATCCCAAGAGTCTGGAGATGATCGAGGACGACGTTCTTTCTACCTTCGCCGCAGGCAGCGCTGTGTTCGCCATCAACTGGACCTATCAGTATGCTTCCATGAATGACGAAAGCCAGTCCTCCGTTGTCGGCCAGGGCGTCATCACTCCGATTCCCGGCACCGACAAGGCCGAAAGCGCTACCGTGAACGGCGGAATGCCTCTGATGATCACTGCCGGCTGCCAGCATCCGGATGAAGCATGGGATTACATGCTGTTCCTCGCTTCAAAGGAAATGCAGGCAAAATACTGTGCAAACGCGCTGCCGATCTGGAAGAGCCTCTACACCGATGATCAGGTGATCGAGACCGCCGGGGCGGAAGTGGTGGCCGCTTCCCAGACGCAGTTCGATTACATCGTGAACCGCCCGATGGTTCCATATTACAACGAGCTGTCCACCTCCATGCAGACGGAGATCCAGTCTGTTCTGCTTGGGCAGAAATCCGCAAAGGATGCTCTTGACGGGCTGCAGGCGCTTGCCGAGGAGCTGGCAAATAACTAAACACAGTCAGTCAAACAGCCTTCCAAAGAGGGCTGCCGCCACAGGCGGCGGTCCTCTTTTTCTTCCACCAGTTATATTCTGAATCAATTCCGGATCGGAGGAAATATCTTGCGGTTACGAAAAGAAGAGGAGCGGTACGCCTTCGGCCTGATCGCTCCATCCATGATCGTGGTGTTCGGCGTGATCATCATTCCGATCATTACAACCTTTATCTACAGTCTGGTCAACATCAACCCGCTCTCCTCTCACATGGGCGAATTTGCCGGATTGTCTTTTTACATCAAAGCGCTTTCGTCAAAGGCCTTCTGGGATGATCTGGGGCGGACCCTGTATTTCACCATCGCCTCTACCGCGATCGAAACGGTCTTCGGTCTTCTGATCGCCCTGCTGCTCAACCAGAAGTTTCCCGGCGTGCGTTTCCTGCGCTCGATCATCATCATTCCCTGGGCCATCCCGACGGTCGTCAATGGCAGCCTGTGGAAGCTGATGCTCAATGGAGAATACGGCGTGATCAACGCGCTCCTGCAGCGCCTGCATCTGATCTCCTCATACCAGTCATGGCTCGGCAATCCCAAAACCGCGATGCTGTGCATTGTCATCGCCGACGCCTGGAAGATGACACCGCTCGCGGTCATTTTCTTCCTCGCGGCGCTGCAGGGGATCGACTACACGATCTATGAGGCAGCAAAAGTCGACGGTGCCGGTATGATCGCACGCTTTCGAGCCATCACCCTTCCCGCGCTGCGCCCGACCATCATGGTGATCGTTGTCATGCGTACGGTAGAAAAGTTCAAGGCCTTCGACATCTTCTACCTGATGACCCGGGGCGGTCCCGCCAACAGCACGAAAACGCTGATGTATGACACCTACCTGCAGGCCTTCACGAATCTCAACTATTCCGATGCCGCGACCTACGCTTACCTGATCGCCATTGTCGTCGCACTGATGACGGTCTTCTACGTGCGCATGATGAAAAGGAGGGATCTGGCATGAAAAGAAATGAGAAAGGGCCCCGTATGTCCGCCCGCAGACGCCGGCTCACCCTTCTGGAAATGTTTCTCGGCCTGCTGCTCGCCGTCGTCGTCCTCGCCCCGGTAGCCTGGATGTTCCTCTCCAGCGTTATGCTGCCGGTGGATCTCACGGCAAAACCGCTGAAATTCATTCCGGAGACGATCACGTTCGAACGGTATGCCCAGATCTTCAAAAGCAGCACGACCAGCGATCCTGCCTACGTATTCCGCGTGGCACTGAAAAACAGCTTTATCATCGCCGCCGCGGTAACGATTCTAAGCCTGATTATCGGCACCCTCTCCGCTTATGCCTTCGCCCATGTGCGCTTTCGCGGCAAAAACGGTCTGATGCTGATGATCCTGTTCACTTACATGCTCCCGCCTGCTGCCCTGATCATTCCGCTGTACCGCATCTACAACAAACTGGGCTGGCTGGATAAAAAATGGCCTCTGGTGATCCTTTACCTGTCCTTTATCATCCCGTTTATCATCTGGGTGATGCAGGACTTCTTCGGGTCCATCTCCAAATCCTTTGAGGAAGCCGCCCAGGTGGACGGCGCGACCCGTCTGCAGACACTGATCTACATTTTCCTTCCGATCGCCCGTCCGGGCGCGATCGCGACAGGCATACTGGCATTTCTGATGAGCTGGGACGAGTTCTTCTATGCATTGATCTTCACATCCAGCCTTACCTCGAAGACCATGCCGATCGCAATCGAGGAGTTCAACGGAAAATTCACCATTGACTACGGAATGATCAGCGTTGCCGGCATCCTCGGCTCTCTGATTCCGGTCCTGATCACGGTACTCTTCCAGAAATACATCGTCATGGGTATGACTGCCGGAGGCGTAAAAGAATAGCCATGCTTTCCGTCACGAAAAAACAGCCTGTGCTTTCAGCCTTGAAAGTACAGATGATGCCTTCAGGAAGGAGAATTCCATGATACCAGCAACTCCCGGAGCAGCCAGGGCGCGCTCCGCAGCAGAGCAGTTTCTCAGACGCCATCATATGTGCGCTGACCAGATCGATATGGAAGCGGAGCTGCAGAAGCTGCTCACGGAAATGGATCAGGTACGTGCAGGCATTCTTGACCGGAATGGAAACCGGGTCAAAATGATTCCCTCTTACATTGGATCCTTCCGTACCCCTGTCCGTCCGACGCCGGTCACGGTGATCGACATCGGAGGCACCAATGTGCGCAGCGCAGTGGTCACCCTTGGACCGGAAGGCATCCTGCGCATGGAGCGCTTTCTCTCCTTCCTCACGCCAGGGGTACAGGAGGAAACGGATACCGCCGGCTTCTTCCGCGAGATCGCACAGAAAGTCCGCGCCAATCTTTGTACGGATCATATCGGCATCTGTTTTTCCCTTGCCACGATTCCCCAGAGGGATAAGGATGCCGTCATGTGCGCCGGAGGCAAGCAGATCCGCATAAAGGACATGATCGGGAAAAAGGTCGGTCAGAGCTTCCGTGAAGCCCTGTCTGATCTTGGAATGGAAGCGGACCGTTATCACATCACGGTCGTAAATGACACGGTCGCTGCCGCACTGGGAGGACAGGACGGACATCCTGGTTCCGGTTCGTCAGCCATCGGCTTCATTTACGGCACCGGCACCAATCTGTGCTATCGCGAAAAAGAAAGCGGCTATATGATCAACGTCGAATCCGGTGCTTACTGCGGGTTCCCCACCGGCGATATCGATGATCTCTACGATCAGAGCATGATCGACACCGGCGCGGACCGCTTTGAAAAGATGGTCTCGGGCGGCTACCAGGGCGGGCTGATGGAGTGCGTGCTGCGGACGGCCATGCTTGAAGGAGCGCTTTCACCGACCACTTACGAGAAGATCATGCAGACGGATTCTCCCTCAATCGCCCGTTCCTCCCGCATCACCTCCATGGACATCAGCGCTTTTTCGACCGACCCCTTCGGCTCGGATCACGCCGGCCGGATCGCATCCGCATGTACTTTCTCACCGGACGCAGAATCAGACCGCGCCTTTTTATATGCCCTTTTCGACGGCATCACTGCGCGCAGTGCCTGCCTTTGCGCAATTACGCTTACCGCAGCACTGATGCGTTCCGATGCAGAAAGCGCTCCGGCTCTCCCGGCCTTCATCACCGCCGAAGGATCCACCTTTACAAAACAAAAAGACTTCCGCCACATGCTGGAAGCCTTTATGTCCGATCTCGCCGCAGAGCGGCATGGGTTTTCCTATGAATTCCACACAGTGGAAGATGCCGTACGCAAGGGGATCGCGATTGCCTGCCTGTCGGGTTCAAACAGGGGACGGTTCTCTGTTTGAATGTGTCAAGGGGACAGTTCTCTGCTCCAACACACAGAGTCAACGAGCCACGGGCACAGGTCCCGTGGCTCGTTTCTTTTCCTTTTTGATCTACTCTTTTCTCTCCTGTATCAGCTTTCGGAAATCCTCTTCCGACATACCCGCACGTGCTGCGGCATCTTTGAGCGTCAGGACTCCATCCTCCACAAGCTGATGCAGGACTTCACGGATTGTTTTCTGATTTCGCTTTCCTCAGGATATGCCGCAGCAAGAGCAGCGCGAAGCATGCGCCGCACGCTTCCCCTGCCGGCAGCGCCGAGGCCAGGCCATACTCGCCAAACAGACGGTCCAGAAGAAACATCAGGGGAATGTAAAACACCAGCTCCCGCACAATCGCATGCAGCATGGTCTCCTTTCCTTTTCCCATTCCCTGCATGCAGAAGGAGGTGTGATAGTTCAGGAACTGGAACGGTGAGGCAAGGCATCGGATCCGCAGAAACACCGCCGCATAGCCCACAGTCATCAATGCTGCTTCCACATCTCCTGCCGAGGTGCTCAGGAACAGCCTGGGGAGAGGCTCTGCAAAGGTCATCAGCGCCGCGATGCTGATTCCGGCCACCGTAAGTCCGGCAAACCGTGCCGTACGGATGATTTTGTGCATGCGATTTTCGTTGCCCGAGGAATAATTATAGGCCACAATGGGAAGCATTCCCTGACAGAGTCCCACGTTGACCGCATTGGGGATCCGCTCAACCTTCATAACGATTCCCATGCCTGCAAGCACCAGATCGCTGTGCGCTGACGCCAGGATGTTCACGCAGATGTTTGCCACATCAAACAGTCCCGTAAGGATCGCCGAGGGCACACCCACAGAATACAGGCTCCTGCGGTTCCCCTTCGAGATTCGGCACGCATCCGCCAGGCGAAGGCTCAGCGGTGCCTCCCCACACGCCCTGTGGTATGCAAGCAACAGATAGATGCAGGCGAGCACATTGGAGATCAGCGTCGCGGCGGCAGCGCCTTCCACCTCATGACCCTTCGGAAGGAGCACAAACATGAACAGCGGATCCAGAACGATGTTCAGGATTCCTCCGCCGCTTAATCCCAGACTTGCCTTTCCGGAATAACCTGCATTGCGCAGCAGATGTGCCAGGACCATCGACAAAATCCCGGGAAGCGTTCCGATCACGATCACAAACAGTGTATACTGACGGGCATAACCCAATGTCGCATCGGACGCGCCCAGGAAGCTCAGCACCGGATTCATGAACAGCCCGATCAGGGTCGAATACACCAGCGAAAGCACGATCGCTCCGTATACACTGTACGCACTGACACGCCTGGCTTCATCCGTTTTCTGCACCCCCATCAGCCGTGCCACAAGGCTTCCGCCTCCCACTCCGAACAAATTGGAGAAGGCCACATTCATCATCACCATCGTCAGCGTGACCGTCGTCGCCGCCATCATGTAGGAATTCCCCGTCCGTCCGATGAAAAATGCGTCCACCATATTGTAGATCAGATTGATCAGCTGACTGATGATCGTCGGAACCGCCATCGTCGCCAGTGCGCGGCCCACCGGCATCGTTTCAAAAAGCGCCCGTTTACGTTCTGCCGCGTTATTCGAATACGTATCCATCTCTTTTTGTTTCATCAAATCCTGTATATCTCTTTCTGTTTCATCAAGTCCCGTACATTTTTTCTGTTTCATCAAGTTCCGAAGCCCCGTCACATCTCAGTACTCCTTCGGAATCTCCTGCTCTCCCACCATCCTCTGAAATACCTCCAGATCATGCCCGTCCCTGATCAGCATGACTTCCTCAAACTCTCCCGTTGCCTTATTTTTCAGGCCTCCCACCTGCTCCCCATTACAGATACTGCACCGGATCACCGGTGTTTTTTCCTCCCTGGAATACGAAAGAGCGCGTACTTCTTTTTTTCTTCCAAAAAGTCCCATTCT
>CAMOSN010000047.1 GCA_946624935.1 uncultured Lachnospiraceae bacterium
GGAAAAACATATACGTTTCAGCGCTCTTCGCGGAAGTACGCCAGTCCCAGGCTTGCCGGGGGCTGGTTTTCTTTTTTGCGGCGCAGGCTGGTGAGCACCAGTACGAAGATGGTCACCAGGTAGGGGAGCATCTTGAAGATTTCCTGCATGGCCTGTCCCAGAGGAACGTAGGTGAACATGATGTACAGTCCGCCGAACAGGATGGAGCCCCAGATGGCTCTGGCCGGTTTCCAGGTCGCAAAGATCACGAGTGCTACGGCGAGCCATCCGCGGTCGCCGAACCCGTTGTTCTGCCAGGTGCCGCCAAGGTATTCCATGACGAAGTACATGCCGCCAAGGCCGCTGATCATGCCGCCGATGCAGGTGGCCAGGTACTTATAGCGCGTGACGTTGATGCTTGCCGCATCCGCCGCAGCCGGATTTTCGCCGACCGCACGCAGGTTGAGACCTGTGTGGGTGCGGGTGAGAAAGAAGGTGGCGGCCAGGGCGATCACGACGGCCAGATAGGTCAGAAAGCCATAGGAGAAGAAAATCTGCCCGACGATCCCGAGGTGATCCGACAGGAAGGGGATCTTTGCGCGGAAGGCCTGCCCGGTTGCATATACCGTGGTCTGCCCGACGATCCCGGTGATGCGGGAGAAGGAGCCGCCCAGGAAGTTGCCGAAGCCTACTCCGAAGGTGGTGAGGGCCAGACCGGTGACATTCTGGTTTGCCTTGAGCGTGATGGTCAGGAAACAGTAGATCAGCGCCCCGAGCAGAGAGAACAGCAGACAGCCGAGAATGGCGCATGCGATTCCGAGGATCCCGATGGGGGAAGCGGTGCTGTGCTCATACAGGAATGCACCGGCGAGGCTGCCGATGGCGCCCATGTACATAATACCGGGGATTCCCAGGTTCAGATTACCGCTTTTCTCCGTGAGAATTTCGCCGGTGGCACCGTACAGAAGGGGAATTCCCTGTGTGATGGCGCGCTGGACGAAGGTCACGGAAAAGATGTTTTTAAAGACTGCCCATAAAAAGCTCATGCCTGTCCCTCCTTTCCGGCGCTGCGTGGCTGCCGTTCATGATGCCTTCCGAGGATCACCCGGTAGTTGACGAAAAATTCACTGCCCAGAATAAAGAACAGGATGATTCCCGTGATGACCTCCGAGGCGGATTCGTTGAGCTTGAATTCACTGGCGATCTGAATTGCTCCGTTGCTCATGAAGGAGAGGAAGAAGGACACGACGATCATGATAAAGGGGTTGAACTTGGACAGCCAGGACACGATGATTGCCGTAAATCCTCTTCCGCCGGCGGTGCTGGTGGAAATGGTGTGGGAACTGCCGGAAACCATCATAAAGCCGGTCAGGCCGCAGATCGCTCCGGACAGCGCCATGGTCCGGATGATGACCCTGCGCACATTCACACCCGCGTAACGGGCAGTATTTTCGGTTTCCCCTACCAGCGCGATCTCATAGCCGTGCTTGGTGTATTTGAGATAGATGTACATCGCCACCGTAAGCACCAGGACCAGAAGCACGATGATGCTGTAATTGGATTTCCCGAACAGGCTCTCCAGGAAGGAGGTGGGAATCCAGCCGGCCTTTGTGTCCGAATTGATGGTACCGATGGTACCGCTGCCCTTTTTGGCTTCCCACACGATACTGAAGAAGGAGGTCAGCTGGATGGCAATGTAGTTCATCATCAGGGTGAACAGCGTTTCGTTGGTTCCCCAGATGGCCTTGAACACGGCCGGAATCAGACCCCATACCAGGCCCGCAGCCAGCGAGGCGGCAATGATGGCCGTAAATAAAAGGAAGGGGCTGAGGCCGCCGCAGTAGCGCATGACGGCAGCGGTGGCAATGCCGCCCACCAGGATCTGCCCCTCTGCGCCGATGTTCCAGAAGCGCATCTTGAAGGCCGGGGTGATCGCAAGCGCGATGCTCAGCAGGATCGCAGTATCGCGCAGCGTGCTCCAGGTACGTCTCGTAGTGCCGATTGCACCGTCCACCAGACTTCTATACACCGAGGCAGGGTTGCTCCGGGTGACCAGAAAAATAAACAGCGCGCATACGATCAGCGAGAGCAGCGCAGCAATGATGCGGATGGCGAAACGTCTCCACATCGGGAGCTCATCACGCCGGACGACACGCACGAAGGGTTCTCTGGCAGTAGATTTTTCATTCATTGGATCATTCCTCCCCGTGTGTAGTCATCAACAGGCCGACCTCTTCCTTTGTGGCCGTCCTTGCATCCAGAATACCGGTGACATGACCGCCGCACAGCACCATAATACGGTCGGAAAGGGCGAGCAGTACGTCGAGATCCTCCCCGACATAGATGACTGCGACTCCCTTCTGCTTCTGCTCGTTCAGAAGCTGATAAATCAGCATGGAGGTATTGATGTCCAGACCGCGCACCGCATAGGCGGTCATGAGAAGCCGCGGCGCGTTGGCGATCTCACGGCCCACAAGGACCTTCTGCACATTTCCGCCGGAGAGACGGCGCACCGGAGTGTTCAGACTGGGCGTTACAACACCGAGTGTTTTGCGGATCTCCTCCGCAAGCTCCCTGGGCCGGCGCTGCTCCATGATGGTGTGGAAGGGACCTTCGCGGTAGGAGCGGATCAGCATGTTGCCGGTCATTCCCATATTTCCGTTCAGACCCATACCGAGCCGGTCCTCCGGGACGAAGGAGAGCGCTACACCGAACTTTTTGATTGTGAGCGGATCCATCCCGTGCAGGTCGACGGTAGCGCCGATGGTATTGTCCGTATAAAGAAATTCCCCGTCGCAGGGATGCAGGCCGGCAATGGATTCAAGCAGCTCCTTCTGGCCGCTTCCGGCGACGCCGGCAATGCCCAGGATCTCGCCGCTGTATGCGGAAAAGTTCACATCATCCAGTGCCTTTACCCCGTATTTATCGTAGCAGGTGAGATGGTTCACCTTCAGGCAGAGCTTCGGGCTGACCGGGTCGGGGCGGTCGATATCCAGCGATACCCGTTCCCCGACCATCATGTCGGAGAGAGACTGGCGGGTCGCCTCGGCCGTGGATACGGTTCCGATGTATTTTCCCTTGCGCAAAATGGCGACCCGGTCGGAGAGGGAAAGAACCTCCTGCAGCTTGTGGGTGATGATGATGATCGATTTTCCGTCTTCACGCATTTTCCGCAGAACGTCAAAGAGATGATCCGTCTCCTGCGGGGTGAGTACTGCGGTCGGTTCGTCCAGAATCAGGATGGAAGCGCCGCGGTAGAGCATTTTCACGATCTCTACGGTTTGCTTTTCGGAAACGGACATATCGTACACCTTGCGGTTTAAGTCCAGAGAAAAGCCATAACGGTCGATCAGCTCCCTGATACTGCTGCTGACAGCCTTCATATTGATCGGGCCGGACTGTCCGTCCATTCCCAGGATGATATTTTCTGCAGCGGTGAACACATCGATGAGCTTGAAATGCTGATGGATCATGCCGATCCCCAGCTCATAGGCATCCTTCGGGGAGCGGATGACGACCTCTTTTCCGTTCACGAAAATCTGCCCGCGATCCGGAAAATAGATGCCGGAAAGCATATTCATCAGGGTGGTCTTTCCGCTGCCGTTTTCGCCGAGAAGCGAGAGAATCTCTCCCTGCCGTACACTCAGAGAGATATCTTCATTCGCGGCAACCTTCCCGAAATACTTACTGATGCCCCGAAGCTCAATGGCAAAGGGGACGTCTTTTTCCGGGGCGGAGGTTGTTGCACTGGTTTGAGTCATGGATTTTTCCCTTCATGTGAAGAAAGAAGGCTGCCGCTTAAAAAGCAGCAGCCCTGAAATGATTGCTTTCTGAAATTTAGAATACCTGGTTCAGCTCGACTACGCCGTCGATGACGAAGGAGAAGGAAGGAGCAGAAGCCAGCTCGGACTCCATAAAGTATCCATCCTCGTTGATGTATTCCACGCCGTTGAAGCCTTCCAGATCGGCGGTGGAGGTGATGGTCTCGCCGTTTACGGTCCATGTGGAGGTGTCAAACACATGGAGCAGTCCCTCGGAGATCGCATTCCAGGTGTCCTCAACCTTTTCCTCGGTACCTTCTGCAATGGACTCGCCCAGATCGGTGATCCATACAGCGCCTTCGCTGTAGCCCTGGCACCAGTCGGTGTCGATCGGCGTACCGTCGATGATGCACTGCGCAGCATAGGTGTAGTAGGGAGCCCATTTGATGGAGGCGGAGGTCAGATGGCAGGTGGGAGCCACATCGAGCATTCCCACGTTGTAGCCGACATGGGGAACGCCTGCAGCCTCACATGCAGTGGCGGCACCGGTGGTGTCGGCGTGCTGGCTGATCAGAGCACAGCCATCGGCGATCAGAGCGTCGGCAGTTTCCTTTTCAAGTGCCTGATCCGCCCAGGAGCCGGTGTATTTCACTTCCATGGTGACATTCGGGAATTCGCTGCGAACACCAAGCAGGAAGGAGGTGTAGCCCGAGATCACTTCCGCGTAGGAATAAGCGCCTACATAACCGATCTTAATGGAGCCGTCCTCTGCATAGTTTTCCTCTTTAAAGGCGCCGTTTGCTTCCATCTCGGCAAGCTTCATGCCGGCGACAACGCCCGACACATAGCGGGACTCATACACAGAGGTAAAATAGTTGTGCATGTTTTCCAGTCCGGACAGAGCGGCCTGATAACCGGTTGCATGGCAGAACTGTACATCGGGATACTGTTCAGCTGCCTCGATCATATAGTCCTCATGGCCGAAGCTGTTGGCAAATACGATCTGACATCCCTGATCGGCGAGGTCCATGGCCTTCTCGGCACAGGTCTCATCCTCCGGAATGTTAAAGACCTCGATCACCTGATCGTCCGCCAGGCCGAGTGCTTCCTTCATTCCCTCGATGCCAAGCATGTGCGCGTAGGTGTATCCTTCCTGCTCATCGCCGATGTAGATAATACCGACTTTGAGATCTTCCACGGGGACGGGTTCAGCAGCGCAGGCGCTGAAGGCAGCCCCGGTCAGGATTGCAGCAGTCATTCCAAGATACGTCAGTGTTTTCGCTGTTTTCATAAATTCCTCCTGTATAAATGATTGTTCTCAGGGGCCCTCCACAAAGAGCCTCTGTAATCCAAGAGTGATACATAAATAGGATATCAATGGTGCGGGGCAAAGTCAAACGAAAATCAAAAAATCCCGGACGTTTTTGCCATTTCTTTGCGGCCGGTCATGAACAGGATTCGCGGGCGGTCATGAGCAAGATCACACTTGACAAGGACAAAAAAGAGGGGGATTATGAAAGGTAATAATTCAGAAGGGTTTTAAGCAGGGAGATGAAGAAGATGAATCAACGTGCCAGAGCGGCGCTTGCATTCAGCGCTGCGCTTGTGTGTTTTGGGGCAGCGTCTCGCATGCAGGCGGCGGAAAGCACCGGGGATGGCGCCGGGAGAGACAGTGCCAGGGAGATCGTCGTTTCCACGGCGGAAGGCTATATCAATGTACGGAAAACGCCATCCGAGGAGGGCGATGTTCTCGGGAAACTGTATCCGGGCGGAATCGGAACGGTGATGAAGTCCGGGGAGGCGGATGGATGGGTCAAAATCCGCTCCGGCAGAGTGCGGGGCTATGTTTCCGAGGACCTGGTCGCGGTGGGCGACGAAGCGGGCAGCCTGATGAGTCAGGCAGGTTACCTGGAGGCACAGGTGCTTCCCGGCGGCGCAACGGTATATTATGAGGCGGATGACACGACCGAGATGGTGGCCGCGGAGGGAGAATCCACCTTCCTGACCGTGCTGGAGGAGGGCGAGGACTGGATTAAGGTCCGCACACCTTACGGCGTGGAGGGATGGACCAAAAAGGAGGAGGTCAGGATCTCGACAGCGTACAGCACGGCGGAAACACTGGCTGCCGAAGAGGAACGGATGGAGCAGATCCGCGAAGCCGATGAAACGGCTGCTGCGGAGAGTGCACTGTGGGAAGAAGCGCAGGAGGCGCTGCTGGCCACTTCTGAAACGAAGGCGGCACTTCTGGAGGTGCAGATGGAGCTTGAGGCGGTCCAGGATTCCTTCCGGGAAGCGGGAGGCGGTAAGGAAGCAGCCGAGGCGCTGAAGGAAGCAATTGAAAAAGAAGCCGCAGCGCAAAGTGCCGCTGACGAGGACCAGAAGGCAGCGGAGGAAAAGGTCGCAAAGGCGCAGAAGGCTTCCGAAGCGGCGCAGGCTGCCGAGAAGGTAGCTGTGGAAGCAGCTCGAAGAGCACCAAGAGGTGCGCAGGGAGCGGATTTTGTGACGGCCCGGGATCATTCGATTTATATTGAGACCTCGGTGGGTCAGGAGCTGGTCAATTATGCCTGCCAGTTCGTGGGCAATCCCTATGTATGGGGCGGTGAAAGCCTGACAGACGGATGCGACTGCTCCGGATTCACCATGCTGGTGTATGCACGCTACGGAATCACGCTGCCGCATTTTGCACAGTCGCAGGCGATGTATGGAGAGCTTGTGAGCGAGGAAGAGCTCGAGCCCGGGGATCTGGTCTTTTTCCAGAACGGGACCGGATATATCCATCACGTCGCCATTTATATAGGAAATCATACGATCGTGCATGCGGCCAACTCGGTTTCCGGAATCTGCTTCTCGAATATCCATTACAGCAGTGACCGGATCATCTGCCGTCATCTGCTGGGATGAGCATTCTGAATGAACACTCTGAATGAGCATTCTGGAGGAGCAGTTTGAGTGAGCATTCCGGATGGAGAGTCCGGATAAGCAGAAGAAACCATTTTCAGTAAGAACAGGAGCCAATCGATGACATTTGGAAAAAGATGCCTGCAGACCATACTGGCAATACTGATTTTATGCTGCTTCAACGCAAAGGACGCGTCCGCTGCAGCTGCATCGAAATACGTGGCAGTACCTTTTGCGGCGGGTCAGTCCGTCACACAGAAGGAGACCGGCTATGTTTATGAAGAAGGAACAGGGAAAACGATCTGGACCTATTACCGGTATCGGGTGAAGGTCCCGGGCGAAGGAGTGTTGAAGGTGACACTCAGGAAAGGAAAAAGCAGGATTTCCGGGTTGAGTCTGAGCATGTACGCCAGTCTGAAAGCGGAGGAAATTGTGGATGACTGGTTTTTCAGCGGAAAAAAGAAGGCAGTCGTCACGATCCCGGTCAGCAGGGGTGTCTATTACTTTTCCGGGGCGGAGAAGGAGACCCTGAAATATACCTTTACGCAGCAAAAGCCGGGCAGCAATTATTCGGCAAAACGCGCGCTGGCGCTGAAGAAGGGCACAAAGGCAGTCATTACGCAGACGCCGGATTATAATTTCCCCAGGTGGTATAAGATCAGGCTCACCGGGAAAAAGAAAATCACCATTCAAAGCGAATACGCTTCCCTGGCGGTGCTGACCGATGCTTCCAGGACACCGGTCGCCGTAAAGCTTTCCGGAGCGAAGAAGAATGTGCTCACCTCCGAGAAGGCTCTGAAAAAGGGGACATACTACCTGTGTATGCGCTGTGCCGATCTGCAGGAAAAGCTTTATTCGAAACGCTATTACACCACCACAGTTTCCTGGAAATAGCCAATAATTGAGGTTGTTTTCTGGTTGGGCATGTGTATAATGAAAGTACTATGTGGCCGTCGCGCTCTGCCGGGATGACAGTTCCAGCCAGGTGGACGGGTGAAGAACCATACAGAAGAGGAGATCTAGCTTGCATCATTTTGACGGACAGAATGGACTGCGCTGCTCCGCAGCCGGGAGGCTGGCGGGGCTGTTTGTACTGTTATGTGGTTTGCTGCTTACCGGATGTGGTTCCGGTAAAGGAAAAAAACAGGACATCCCGGTTTATGAAGGAATGTCGGAGCTTTCTCCGGAGGAGGCGGAGGCGCTTGCGCGCAAGGCTGCTGCGAAGGAAGCACTGGCAGGTCTGGGCGATCAGGAATCCCTGGCAGGTCTGGCAGCCGATGGAAAATGGGTACTGGACGAACCGGGCGATCAGGGATGGTCGCTGTCACAGGCTGCACCGTTTTTCATGCGGATCCGTTTTGACCGCAGCAGCGAAGTCCTGATGGAAGAGCAGACAGCAATGTGGCGCCGGACCTATAAGGGAGCGTACCTGTGGGATACGGATGCCATGTATGCCTACGTTCAGGGCCTGAAGGAAAAATATGACTCCGAGCCGGGAACGGTGAATTTTACCACGCATGACGGACGGCTTCTGCAGTTCGAAACGTCAAACTGCGGCTGGCACATGGATGTGGATCAGACCGTGCAGGCTATCAAGGATGCAGCTCAGGCGGGAGAAGAGGTATGCGACCCGGTGTGGAGCAGCGGTCTGGTGTACAGTGGCACAAATGGGGTAGGAAAAAAGTATGTCGAGGTGGACATTCCGCAGCAGAAGGTCTTTCTGTTTGAGGATGACCGTCTGATCGTGGAGTCGGACTGTGTCACGGGGCAGCAGGGCGTGAGTCAGACGACGCCGGGTGTGTTCCAGGTCATGTACAAAGCAAGCCCTTCCGTGCTGAAGGATGAGGATGTGTACGGCAATAAATATGAGCAGCCCGTGGAATACTGGATCTCGTTCAACTATTCTCAGGGCATGCATGATGCCCTGTGGCGGTCGGAGTTCGGGGGAAACATCTACCAGTCCTGGGGCTCTCACGGCTGTGTCAACCTGCCGCTCGATACAGCGAAAGCCATCTACGAAGAGGTCTACAACTATTATCCCGTTGTCGTGTATGACGAAACGATCCCTGGAGTAACCGCTCCCGTGGCAGCAGCTTCGGTGCCATCCTCACCGCAGACAGAGGTGGAAACGCCGACAGAAAGCGCGCCGGCCGTCACCTCCGCCGGACTTCCCACAAGCACCCTGAGAGGGTAAAATGGGACAGGAAATTGACGCCCCGGGTGACCGGGCATAACGAAAAGCGCCCGCCGGAAACGGCAGGCGCTTCCTTAATGGACTTTTAAGAATTTGCAAGGAAGTTCCTCCGGGAAAAGGGAGAAACTGCATGATATACTAAAACTGCTTATTTTCACCGGAAGACATAAAAAGACGGAAAGCGAGCCGGTCAGAACGACGTCTGTAAGACGGGGATCGACGCGCGAATACGCGGATAGAACAGCATTGCGAGGAGAACTATGAAAAGGGGTGTAGTGGTTGCACTGCTTCTGGCCTGCGCGGCAGGCGCGGGAGGCGGCATCTGGTATCAGGTATTATCAGGATCCCGGCCGGGGGAGGTCAGTGAGCAGCAGGTGTCATCATCTGCCGGTACGGTTTCCGGGATCGCGGATACGTATCTTGCGGCAGCGATTTCTGCCGCCGCTCAGCGCAGCGGTATTGTGAAATACCCGGTGACAGTGGAGCGCCAGGAGACACGGAAGGTGACCTCCAGTTCCAGCCGGAAGGTGTCTGAGGTCCTGGTAAAGGTGGGCGACGCCGTGAAGGAAGGGACTGTCCTGATGCGGTATGACGATGAAAATGATGAGATGACGATCCAGTCGCAGGAGTATGACATCGAAAAGATGAAGCTGGACATCGAGACCCGAACGATGAGCATCCAGAAGGCGGAGGCTGAGCTGCCGAAGCTTAGGGGCCTGGAACTGGAAGAACGAAAGGTGCAGATCGAGCAGACAAAGAACGCCATTGCGCAGAATGAATATAACATTGAGCAGCGGGAGAAGAATATCGAAACGCTGCAGCAGATGACCAGTGAAAAAGAGGTCAAAAGCAAGTATGTCGGGATCGTCACAAAGGTGCAGAAAGGGACCGGATCGGGGGACGACGATTCGGACAGCGATTCTTCCGATGTAAGCCAGTATACGATTACCATCGCGGAATCGCAGAACCTGCTGCTCAAGGGAACGGCGACGGAGGCGAATATTTCGAATATCTTCCAGGGGCAGAGTGTGATCGCCTACTCGCGGGTCGATCCGGAGGTGTGCTGGTACGGCATGATCAGCCGGGTGAAGAAGCCGGGAGAAAGTAATAAAGAAAGCTCTGATACCGGGGAGGACTATTCCGACAGCTCAGGCAGCTCCGGCTCCAGCTATACCTACTATGTGGAGCTGGAAAAGGAGGACGGGCTTCTGGTCGGGCAGCATCTTTACATCGAACCGGATATGGGGCAGGCCGGCAGGACGGAAGGGCTGTGGATCGACGAGCGGTTTTTCACCACGGAGGACGGCGAGACCTATGCCTGGGTGGAAAATGCGAATAACCGCATTGAGAAACGAAAGGTCAGGATCTCTGCGCCGGATGAATACGGGAAGGTACAGGTGCTCGAAGGGCTCGACCGCCTTGAATATATAGCGGAAAGCAGCGCCAATGTGAAGGATGGAATGCGCACCAGACATGCCGATGAAGCGGTGTCCGCTTCCGGACAGACAGGAGGCTCCGGCAGCCCGGCAGGTGCGGGCGCCTATGAGGATGATCTATTCATCGAGCAGGGCGAAGGGGATGACTTTGAATTCGCTGAGGATGACTTCGAGATCGATGACAGCTTCCTGGACCTTGAAGACGGTGGAGATGGCGGTGAAGCCTGGGATGATGGTGAATCCTGGGATGACGGCGGCTTTGACGACGGCGGCGACTGGGAAGAGGAAGAAGCCTGGGACGACGGCGGCGACTGGGAAGAGGAAGAAGCCTGGGACGACGGCGGCGACTGGGAAGAGGAAGAAGCCTGGGACGACGGCGGCGACTTTGAGGAGGAAGACTGGTAAAAAAAATGGGACAGGTTCTCTGTCCCATTTTTTTATGGGACACAGAACCGTCCCTGTTCCATTTCACATTGGTGAGTGTCGGAAAAGAGCTGCGGCGTGTTTCAAACAGAGAACCGTCCCTTGTTTGAAACGAAGCGGTCGAGTGCGGCGAGTGCGCCGGGCAGGATCAGCAGGATGAGCACCACGGCGCAGGCGGCGCCTTTAGCGATGGTGTGGCAGATCTGGCCGATGGCGGGATTGGAAAACGCATAGCCAAGGATCAGGGTGGCGACGATCATGATACTGCCGGAGGTGAGAATCGTGTTGATGGAATGCGTATAGCTCCGCTCAAGCGCCTCGGGCGGCTGCAGAGTGCTGCGCATTTCACGATAATAGCTGGTGAACAGGATCCCGTAGTCGATCGTGGCACCCATCAGAATACTCTGGACCACCAGCAGAGCCAGGTAGTAGATCGAGAAGCCCTGCAGATGGATGATGATCATGGTGGCATACACTGCAGTCTGGATCAGCAGCACCAGCACAGCCGGAATGACCAGGCTTTTGAAGGTGAACAGCACCACGATGAACACTGCGCCGGCCGTGAGGAGGGTGATGCGGTTTAATTCATTCCGGAAGGTTTTGGACATTTCCCAGCCCATTGCACTGTTGCCGATCAGGTAGAAGGGACTGGACAGTTCCTGCGTCAGGTCGTCATTCACCCGGTCGATAAAGGCAAAGGTCTGTTCCGAATCCAGAGGAAGCGTGGTATTGACCTGCATCAGGGAATAGTGTTCGCCCCGGAGCATTTTTTGTCCATCGGCCAGGAGGTTCTGGGCATCCAGGAGCAGATCCTGAATTTCATCGCTGAGCAGGGATTTGAAGAGCGGATTTCCCTCCAGCAGATTCTGGGCCATCGAGATCAGCTCCGGAACGCTGATCGTTTCATCGGCACTCTTTCCCAGATACATCAGATCTACAGCAGCCTCCGGGACAGCCACGCCCATGGAGGACGCGATCGTGGGAAGCATTTCCTTCATTTCCCGGGAAGTAAAGGAGCGGCCGATCGTTGTGGACCATGCGTTCACACTGTACACGTCAGGATCCTCCTCGAGTGCGCGGGCACGAACCGCGAGAGCCTCCTCGTCTTCATTGGAATAGAGTACGATCACCGGATTGAGCGGCGGGAAGACCTTGTCGATCGCTGCGGTAGAATTAAATGCGAAGGAGATCCCTGCACTGCTTTTGAGCAGATATCCCGCGGCAAAGAGAATGACCAGCACTGCAAGAACCGGATAACGGAAACGATACTGGAAACGTGCAAGCTTCGACAGGTCCGGCTGCGGTGTTTTTTTAACGCTGCGGCTGATGAGTTTGTCGAAGGAGAGCAGAAGCATCGGGAGCAGTGTGAAGATGCACAGCATGCTGCACAGAACGCCTCTGGCCAGCACAAAGCCCATGTCCTTTCCGATTCGAAAGCTCATGAACACCAGAGCCAGAAGGCCGGCGACGGTAGTCAGGGAGCTGCTGGCGATGGCGGAGAACGCATTGACCAGAGCATGGGTCATAGCTTTTTCTATTGGGCAGGAGGGATCACGCTGCTTCTCCTGCCGATAACGGTTCTGCAGAATGACAGAATAATCCAGAGAGAGGATCAGCTGCAGGATCGCGGCCACCGACCAGGTGGTATCGGACATCCCGCCTGAAAAATAAGAGATGCCGGAGTTGATTGCGATTGCTGCGCCGACGACAATGAGGGTGAGGAATGGTTCCACCCAGGAGTGTCCCATGACCAGAAGAATTGCTACAACAATGACGATGGCGAGCGCAACGATCCACATGGGAAGCTCTCCGCCCGGATCATCTACGGAAAAGACCATATTGTAGGAATGGAAATCCTTCTTCAGAGCACTCCGGATGCTGTTCATCTCGGAGGTTTTGTACCCGAAGGAGGTGCTGAGGGTGTACAGGGAATGAGTCCCGTCCTCACAGCGGGGATCCAGGGCATTGTAGGAGATACTGTCTACAAACTCGATCGCGGAAAGCTGATCAAGGACAGCATCCTTTTCCGCCTCCGACAGACCGGTGAACATCACGCGCACCGTACTGGGATTTTCCATCTCGGGAAAATCCTGCGCAAGCAGATCGATCCCCTGCTTCATATTCGAATCCGCCGGGAGATACTGCGTCATATCCGTGTGAATGGGCACAAACGGGATCAGGCAGGCGCAAAGTACGGTCAGAACCAGAACGACAGACCCGATCAGCGTGCGTCGTGAAACCAGGATGGAGGAACATTTCTGAATGAAGCTTTTAATCATGAAGGCGCTCCTTATGATGATCGCATGTTGATTGTGTGATGATTGTAAAAATACTTGAGTCCGTTTCGGGCTGAAACAATTTCCGGTAAATCGATACGATTACGTCCGGTAAATCTACATTACAACAGAAAAGGGTTTCAGACAAATCCTTTTCCGGGTTTTTCCAAAATTTTACAAATCTTGACTTCCTCCGGCAGGATGGGTATAATCGAGCGAACGCACAGACGGAAAGGAGCAGGAACTGTCAATGAGCAAATGGTATGAAACAGCAGCATTTTATCACATTTATCCCCTGGGACTGTGCGGAGCACCGCAGCAAAACGACTGCAATGCGCCGGTGAACCACACGCTGCCGAAGCTGATCCCATGGCTGGATCACATCGCGGCCCTTGGCTGCGAAGGCATTTATATCGGTCCGCTTTTCCAGTCGTCAAGTCACGGGTATGATACGATCGATTACCGCAGGGTCGACCGCCGCCTGGGGGACAATGCAGATTTTCGCACGTTTGTGGAGGAGGCGCACAGCCGGGGAATCCGTGTGGTGGTGGACGGTGTGTTCAATCACACCGGCCGGGAATTCTTTGCCTTCGAAGATATCCGCCGGAACCGGGAGAGCTCGCCTTACCGCTGGTGGTACAAGGGGATCAACTTTGACTGGAACAGCGCCTATAATGACGGTTTCAGCTATGAATCCTGGCGTAACTGCGGCAACCTGATCAATTTGAACCTTGGCAACCGGGAGGTGAAGGATTACCTCTTCGACGTGATCCGGTTCTGGGTCAGCGAGTTTGATATCGATGGAATCCGTCTGGACTGCGCCGACTGCCTGGACTTCGATTTTATGAAGGAAATGCGGTGGATCTGCGGCGGGCTCAAGGAAGATTTCTGGCTGATGGGCGAGGTGATCCACGGGGATTACGCCCGCTGGGCAAACGATCAGATGCTCCATTCCGTCACGAATTATGAGCTGCATAAGGGGCTGTATTCCGGCCATAACGACCACAACTATTTCGAGATTGCCCACACCATCCGGCGGCAGTTCGATGCGAACGGCGGCATTTACCGCGGCAGAACGCTCTACAGCTTCGTGGACAACCATGACGTGGCGCGCATCGCCACGAAACTGAACGATAAGCGGCATCTGAAGCCGGTGCACGCGCTGCTGTACACGCTGCCGGGCCTGCCCTCCATTTATTATGGTTCTGAATGGGGCATCGAGGGGCAGAAGGAGTGGGGTGACGCCGCGCTCCGGCCGGCGCTGGATCTTGAGCAGATGCGCGAGCATCCGGCGGTGCCGGGACTGGCGGAGTTTATTGCATTTCTCGGAAAATGCCGCAAAGAGCACGAAGTCATCAGCCGCGGCAGCTATCAGGAACTGCTGCTGACCAACCGGCAGTACGCCTTTGCCAGGGTACGGGACGGGGAAGCGGTGGTCACCGCCGTGAACAATGATGAGAACGAGGCCGAGCTGTGGATCCGTCTTCCCTTCCATACGGAATGCTTTACGGACCTGGAAACCGGGAAGGAATGTGCCGTGGAAAACGGCCAGATCCATGTTCGCCTTGCGGCAGGCGGTGCAGCGCTGTATCACATCCGGCAGATGTGAGAGGCTGTCCCGGGAAGGGCTGCGGCAGTTGCAGAACGCTTTCGCAGGAAGGGATCTGCCGAGGATCAGATTAAGCGCTTTTCTCAAGAAGTGCGCTTGATAGGACCATCAGGATAGTGTAAAATAAACCGCAGAAGGAACATTTATGGCGAAAGAAAGCAGTTTGATCATTTCCGCCGGGGAGGGGATTCTCATGAAAAAGACCACAACAGCAAAAAAGACGAAGGCAAAGGCACAGGGCACAAAGAAGGCAGCTGCGCCCGCCGCAAAAACAGCGGCAGTTTCCGGGAAGACAGCGTCAAAGGCAGCAGCTGCGGCAGGTACAGCAGCGAAGACAACGCCAGCCGGAAGCGCATCCGGAGCTTCTTCCGAAGTGAAAAAGGCGCCGCAGGAGCCATTCAGCGTATTTATCAGCGATCTGGATCAGTACTATTTCGGGCAGGGCGTGCACTATGACATTTATCGGAAAATGGGTGCACACAAGGCGGAAAAGGATGGTCAGGAGGGAATCTACTTTGCTGTGTGGGCGCCGCACGCGCAGGCGGTGCATGTGATCGGAAGCTTCAACGGCTGGAATGAGGAAAGCCATCCGATGACGAAGCTTGGCCCGGTTGGAATATATGACCTGTTTGTTCCGGAAGCGAAGGTCGGGGATATGTACAAATTCCTGATCACCGCGCAGGACGGACGGAAGCTTTATAAGGCCGATCCGTTTGCCAATCAGGCGGAGTTCCGCCCGGGCACGGCGTCCATCATCGCAGACCTGTCCGATATTACCTGGACGGATGACGCCTGGATGAAAAAGCAGGAGAATTATAAGCAGGATGAAAGCCCCGTCTCGATCTATGAGGTGCATCCGGGCAGCTGGATGAAGCATCCCCACGGACCGGAGGAGGCAGGCTTCTACAACTACCGCCTGTTCGCTGAGCGCTGCGCGGAATATGTGAAAAAGATGGGATACACCCATGTGGAGCTGATGGGCATCGCCGAGCATCCCTTCGACGGATCCTGGGGCTATCAGGTGACCGGCTACTATGCCCCCACCTCCCGCTACGGCACCCCGCAGGATTTTGCCTGGATGGTCAACCATTTCCATGAGAACGGCATCGGCGTGATCCTCGACTGGGTACCCGCCCATTTCCCGCGGGATGCACACGGCCTGGCGGATTTCGACGGCGTGCCCGAATTTGAATACGCCGATCCGCGCAAGGGCGAGCATCCGGAATGGGGCACCAAGGTGTTCGACTTCGGCAAGAGCGAGGTCAAGAACTTCCTGATCGGCAACGCCCTCTACTGGATCGAGGACTTCCACGTGGACGGACTGCGTGTGGACGCCGTGGCTTCCATCCTTTATCTGGACTACGGCCGCAGGGACGGCGAGTGGGTTCCCAATGAATTCGGCGGGAACAAGAACCTCGAAGCCATCGAGTTCTTCAAGCATCTCAACAGTGTGGTGCGCGGCAAGCATCACGGGGTGATGATGATCGCCGAGGAGAGCACCGCATGGCCCGGCGTGACCGCAGCGCCCGAGGATGACGGCCTGGGCTTCTCCCAGAAGTGGAATATGGGCTGGATGCACGACTTCCTGGATTACATGAAGCTCGACCCCTACTTCCGCAAGTTCAACCACAATAAGATGACCTTCGCCATGACCTATGCTTATTCCGAGAAGTACATTCTCGTACTCAGCCATGACGAGGTGGTGCATTTGAAGTGCTCCATGATCAACAAGATGCCCGGAATCTATGAGGATAAATTCTCCAACCTCAAGTGCGGCTACTCCTTCATGGTGGGTCACCCCGGCAAGAAGCTGCTCTTCATGGGACAGGATTTCGGACAGTTCCAGGAGTGGAGCGAGGAGCGCGAGCTTGACTGGTATCTGCTCGCAGAAGAAAAGCACCAGCAGCTGCAGAACTATGTGGCCGATCTGATGCATCTGTATCAGAATTCGAAATCTCTCTACGAGCTCGACAACGAGCCCGAAGGCTTCGAGTGGATCAACGCCGACGACGCGGACCGCAGCATCTTCAGCTTCCTGCGCCATTCCAAAGACGGGAAGGACAACCTGCTGTTCGTCATCAACTTCACCCCGATGGCACGCCCCGATTACCGCGTCGGCGTCGTCAAGAACACGAAATACACCCTGGTGCTCAACAGTGATGAGGCCAAATACGGCGGAAGCGGACAGGAGCAGCCCGCCACGTACAAAGCGGAGAAATCCGAATGCGACGGCAAGCCCTATTCCTTCGCATATGATCTGCCGCCCTACGGCGTAGCCGTGTTCCGCTATTAAAAACGGTGATACATCCGGGCACAGGCATAGGTATCAGCCCCCTGCACGCAAGCGCGTGCAGGGGTTTTGTGTTCTGCACCGCAAAAGAGTATATGTTTTTCCGCAGTGCCTCAAACAGGGGACAGTTCTCTGTTTGACGTTT
>CAMOSN010000048.1 GCA_946624935.1 uncultured Lachnospiraceae bacterium
AGCTGCATCCGCATCCACTCGAGGTCCTCGGGGGATGTGATCTTGATGTTGCGGTAGGATCCCTCGCACATGACGGTTTGAATCTGTGCGAAGCGTTCTGCGACCATGGCATCGTCGGTGATGCCGTCAGTGTGACCGCGCTCCATCATCACCTGGTAGGCTTTGCAGATCGGTTCGTAGAGGAAGGTCTGCGGAGTCTGCACCTGCCACACGACTCTGCGGTCGGGCGTACTGATGGTTTTCCCCTCCGGGGTACAGATGCGGATCGTATCCTTGACCGGCATGCCTGTGATGGCGTTGCCCTTCTGCATTGCGGTCTCAAGGTTGTGCAGGAGAATCTCCTCCGTGACAAAGGGACGTGCTCCGTCGTGAATCATCACATAGGTGCAGCCCTCTGCTGCATGCAGCCCTTCGAAAACGGAGAGATAACGCTCCTTCCCTCCGGCAACAATGCTTTTTACCTTCAAAAAACCATATTTCTCCACGATCTCTTCACGACAGTAGTTCAGGTCATCTGCTCCGGCAACAAGGATGATGCCATCAATCGCCTTACATTCCTCAAAGGTCTTCAGGGAATAATACAGGATCGGCTTTCCCCGGACCATCAGGTACTGCTTCGGTGTGTCCATGCCCATCCGGCTTCCTTTGCCGGCGGCCAGGACAATTGCATTTACAATAATTTGTGCCATGTTTCCTTGCGTCTCCTTATGTGAAATTGATCAAAATCCATTCGAACGAGTGCTTACCCGCCGTGAAGTGAACCCAATTCTTCCCGAAAATTCTTCCGGGATCACCTCTCCCCCAGCCGCAGGTTCGGCACCGCGTTCAAGGTAAAATCCGACCTTAAACCGCGCACATAATAATCATAGTAAGCGGCGGATCCGATCATGGCTGCGTTATCCGTGCACAGAATTGGTGCCGGTCGATAGAATTCCACGCCCTTTTTGCTGCACGCTTCCTCCATGGCTGTGCGCAGGGCGCTGTTGGAGGCAACGCCGCCGGCGATGGCCAGACGGGTAAATCCGTATTCCTCCACCGCTGCCATAGCATGCTCCACCAGCACATCGGTTACAGCCTTCTGGAAAGAGGCCGCTACATCCGGCACGCTGATACTTTCCCCGCGCATGCTGCATCCGTTCAGATAGTTGAGCACGGCGGATTTGAGCCCGCTGAAGCTGAAGTCATAGGCGTTGCCCGCGATCTTCGCGCGCGGAAAATGGATGGCATCCGGATCGCCCTCCCGGGCGGTTTTATCGATCTTGGGTCCGCCCGGATAACCCAGGCCGATGGCACGGGCCACCTTATCAAATGCCTCTCCGGCTGCATCATCCCGGGTGTGCCCCAGAATCTCATACTCTCCGTAGTCCTTCACCAGTACCAGATGCGTGTGCCCGCCGGAAACCACCAGACATGCGAAGGGCGGCTTCAGCTGCGGATACTGCAGATAATTGGCGCAGATGTGCCCTTCGATGTGATGCACCCCGACCAGCGGAATGCCTGAGGCGTAGCTGATGGCCTTTGCCTCAGCCACACCCACCAGAAGCGCACCGACCAGACCGGGGCCATAGGTGACGCCGATCAGATCAATGTCCTGCAATGTGAGCTTTGCCTGATCCAGGGCTTCCTGGATGACCTGATTGATTCGTTCCAGATGCTTCCTCGAGGCAATTTCCGGAACGACTCCTCCATATAATGTGTGCAGATCAATCTGTGATGAAATTACATTGGACAGGATTTCTCTTCCATCCACCACCACGGCTGCTGCGGTCTCGTCGCAGGAGCTTTCGATCGCAAGTACTCTCTTTTTTTCCATGCTTGTCTCCCGCCCGCCCATCCTGCATGGCGCACAGCGAATGGCAAAAGAACGCTTCTTTTGCGATCGGCAGTACGCAGTGTCAATCGATGCAGGGTGTGCAGGCTATGTCACAATGAATGATTTCGTTTTCTGTATTTATTGAGCTGTTATCGTTTTCCGGTATCCGAAAACCCATCCGTCATACGCAAAGATACAGGGCTGCCCCGTCATGCCTCATCCCCAAATTTCAGCTCTGTGGATTTTCCGTCCTTTCCGGGGCAGGCGTTGGCAAAAATGTCGGTCACCCGTTTCATATATTCCTCGGGACGGACCAGTGAAGGACTGTAATGAGTGAGCCACAATTCCTTTACCTGAGCCTTCTGCGCAAGATGAGCAGCCTCCTCGAAGGTCATGTGCTTATGCTCGACGGCTTTTGCCTTCATTTCCGGATCACCGTACATGCCCTCACAGATGAACAGATCGGATCCGGCCGCATTGACTGCGATGGACTGGGTGGGCCTGGTATCGGTCGTGTAGGTCAGCTTGATTCCTTTTCGCGGCGGGCCGAGTACCATGTCCGGCGTATACATTTTTCCGTCCGCTTCGATGGTATTCCCCTTCTGCAGAACGCTCCAGAGCTTCAGTGGAATCTCCTGCGCCTTCGCTCTTTCGGCGTCGAACTTCCCGGCCCGGTCCAGTTCCAGCGTGTAACCGTAGCACAGTACATTGTGGTTGACACGGAATGCGCGCAGACGGTATCCGTTCAGTGCAAACTCCTGCTCCGGTCCCTGAATCTCCTGATAGCAGATCTCAAAGGGAAGCTCCGGTGCGATCACCCGCAGACTGCCGACGACGCGTTCGAGACCTTTCGGCCCGATCAGTGTCAGAGGTTCTGTGCGCTCGGCATTCCCCATGGTCAGAAGGAGTCCGGGCAGTCCGCTGATGTGGTCGCCGTGATAATGGGTAAAGCAGATCACGTCGATCGGCTTGAAGCTCCACCCCTTCTCCTTCAGGGCGATCTGCGTGCCTTCGCCGCAGTCGATCAGCAGGCTGCTGCCGTTGTAACGGACCATCAGCGCCGTGAGCCAGCGGTAAGGGAGCGGCATCATTCCGCCGCAGCCCAGTAAACAAACATCTATCATATAATTATAAATCCTTTTCGTTCTGCATTTCGAATAAAGCAGTCAGCCGGTATCTTTCATGAACCGCTTTACATGAACCGCTTTATAAGAAGTGTTCCTCCGTCCACATAATGTGCGCATCCTCTTTCGGGAAGGAATAAAAGTTCTTTCGGATCCCGACAGAGCGGAACCCATGCTTTTCGTAAAGCCGGATCGCCGCTTCGTTGCTGACGCGCACCTCGAGGGTGAACCGCTCGATTCCCTGCTCCCTGCCGCGCTGCATCAGCGCCCCCAGCAGAAAGGAACCGATTCCTCTTCCGCGCAATGCGCTCTCTACTGCAAAGTTGGTGATGCACGCCTCCTCGAAGGAGCGCACATATCCTCCGTATGCGACCGTTCTTGAACCCTCCCGGGCTGTCAGGTAGTAAAGATCCGGGGAATGAATGGCATCCCGGAAGCTGTCAATGCTCCACGGCTGCGAAAAGCTTTCCTGCTCGATCCTGGCCACATCCTCCAGATCCTCTTCTGACATTTCTGTCCAGATCAGGCCTGCCTTTGCTATCTCATTTTTTTGAGTTCCCGCTTTTTGAGTTTCCGCTTTTTGTGTTTCCGACATTCCGCTGTTCTCCTACGGAGCGGGACAGAAAGAACGTCCCTCTGTCCCACTTTCTGCCAGACGCGCCTCGCGCTCCCGCTCCGCCTGGGATTTGCGCAGATACACCGGACGCACCTGTGCAGCGTCCTGAATCTTTCCCTGTTTGTAATACTGCATGGCGATCATAGCCAGGGCCCCGGCGCGCTGCCGGTTTTGATGAAGAGGTGCAAAACGATACGGTACCTGCAGTTCTTCCTCAAGGATAGAGCGAAAATCGTCGGCGCCGTCCCCCAGAAGGACCGTCGGCCGCGCGTAGCTGTTGATCACATGGCACCATTCCCGCACATCCTCTGCGGTCTGATCCTCCAGCACTTCCAGAGCGTACTCCCCATTTTCCAGCTGTGACCGGACTTCCCCCTTTTCCTGCGTGAACGCATAAAGGGCGGTATAGATCTGCTCTCTTCTGGCATTCATCATCGGGCAGACCAGCTCCTGTGTCCCATAAACATTACAGGCCAGTGCCTCCAGCGTCGGAACGGCGATCACCGGCTTACCGATGGCAAGGCCGATTCCTTTAGCCGTGGCACAGCCGATGCGAAGACCCGTAAAGGATCCGGGACCGTCGGCAACCGCCACCGCATCCACTTCTTCCATTTTCAGGTTTAACTGTTTCGTGATCGCGTCGAGCATGGGAAGCATGGTCTGAGAATGCGTCATTCCGTTGTCCACCGTGTATTCCGCCAGCAGGCGTCCATCCCGGGCGATGGCAACTGTGGCCACCGTGCCGGAACTGTCAAGTGCGATTATGGTCATCTTTTCTCCTTTGTTTTCTGTCAAACTGAGCTCACCGTAATTTTTCGATAATCGAATCCCTGTTCCGGATCCTTCTCGATCACGACCTGAATACAGCCCTCCGGCAGCAGCTCCTCGATCATGCCGGCCCATTCCACCAGGCACACGCCCTGCCCGTAGAAGTATTCCTCGACACCGATCTCGTACATCTCTTCCGGATCGCCGATCCGGTATACATCAAAATGATAGAGCGGCAGACGGCCGCTCTCATAGACCTGCAGAATCGTAAAGGTGGGACTGCACACATCCTCCGTGATGGAAAGACCGTCTGCGAATCCCTGTGTAAACACGGTTTTGCCCGTGCCAAGATCGCCGGTCAGCGCCCATACCTGTCCGGCGCAGGCCTGCTCTCCGAATGTTTTTCCCAGCTGGAAGGTTTCCTCCCGGGACCAGGTTTCATATACCATCCTGTACTCCTAAATCAAGACTCGCTTGCCCTTCTGTTAATGCATGGTTTTTCGTATTCTATGTTTATCTCTCTTGCTGCATTTCCAAACAGGAAACAGATTTTGTGTACCTCAGTTCATGTTCTCCGGCAGGGCCTGAAGAAAATGCAGTGGATCCCCTTCGCTCTCCAGAAAATGGATCAGCATATAGGCGCAGTTTAATGCAACGCGCTCCCTGCGCAGAATTCTGGCAGCTTCCTTCCGGTCCGCCAGGACCACCTCCAGATCCTCGGTGGCCTCCAGTCCGCGCAGACTGGGGGTGCCGTCACAATAGCCGTATACCATCCCGCAGCACTCATCCGTCATGCCAATAGTCGTAAAATATCCCTTTTCAAACAGGGGATCCGCCTGCACCGGATGCAGCGTAAGCCCGGTCTCCTCCTGCAGCTCGCGCACGGCGGCCTCGCGGTAATCCTCTCCGTTTTCCACAAGTCCGGCGGGGAATTCATAAATATAACCGCCTAGCGGATACCGGAACTGCCGGATCAGCACTACTTTATCCTTTGCCTGCCCATGCACGGCAAAAATCGCCACACCATCCGGCCCTTTTTCAGGATCGTTCATACGCAGATGTGCGATGTCCATACTTCTGGAGGCCATATAGTAGGGAAATGTCTTCCCGCCTCTGCTCTGTGCCTCCAGAGAGAAATAATTCAAAAACCGGTTGTTTGTGACCTGTTCAACCTTATTTACCTTGCTCATACTGCCTCAATTCTCATTCAGATGCTTTTCTCTTATGACTGCGCAGCGCCTGCAGCTTTGTACCATTGTTACAGCGTTTCCCGAATCTTCATGGTCAGCGCGATCCGCTTCTTTGACAGATCCACGCTCAGCACCTGTACATCAATGATATCTCCCACACTGACCACCTCCATCGGATGATGGATAAACTTGCCCGACTTCATCTGGGAGATGTGTACAAGGCCGTCCTGATGAACGCCGATATCCACAAACGCGCCGAAATCGATCACATTGCGGACGGTTCCCTTCAGAATCATTCCCGGCTTCAGATCCTTCATCTCCAGTACATCACTGCGCAGAATCGGCCCGGGCGTATCACTTCTCGGATCCCGTCCAGGCTTCTCCAGCTCACGGGCAATGTCCATCAGCGTGATCTCACCGATTGCAAGCTGTCCTGCCATGGAGGCAGGATCGATGATCTTTCGGGAAAGCCCTGCGATTCCACCACCCGTAAGCTGCTTTTCATTAACGCCCAGAACCTCGAGCAGCTTTTTGGCCGCAGCGTAGCTTTCCGGATGCACTGCGGTAGCATCCAGAGGATCGGCACCGCCCGGAATGCGCAGGAAACCGGCACACTGTTCAAAGGCCTTGGCTCCAAGCTTGGGCACCTTCATCAGATCCTTCCGGGTGCGAAACGGTCCGTTCTCCTCACGCCACGTCACGATATTTCCTGCAACCGCAGTGGAAATACCGGATACATATTTCAAAAGTGCTGCTGATGCCGTATTCAGGTCCACTCCCACTGCGTTTACGCAGTCCTCCACGACCCCATCCAGCGTCTCGCTCAGCTTTTTCTGATTCAGATCGTGCTGATACTGCCCGACGCCGATCGCCTTCGGATCGATCTTGACCAGCTCCGAAAGGGGATCCTGCAGCCTTCTTGCGATGGAGGCAGCGCTGCGCTGTCCCACATCGAACTGCGGAAACTCCTGCGTCGCAAGCTTACTGGCGGAATACACAGAAGCACCGGCCTCACTGACGATCACATATTCCGGTGCGCGTCGACCGGACTTTTCCTGATACTTTTTCAGGAACTGTGCGATAAAGCTCTCGGATTCCCGGGATGCCGTTCCGTTGCCGACTGAAAACACATCCACATGCCAGGTGTCGATCAGACGGGTCAGTACCCGCTCCGCTTCCGCCTGCTTTGCCGCGCTGGTCGGCGCCGTCGGAAAGATCACAGCTGTATCGAGCACCTTTCCGGAGGGATCCACGACCGCAAGCTTGCAGCCGGTGCGGAAGGCTGGATCCCAGCCCAGTACCGTTTTTCCCGCAATGGGCGGCTGCATCAGAAGCTGCTTCAGATTTTTTCCGAACACCTGGGTGGCCCCTGCCTGTGCCTTTTCCGTGATCTCATTGCGCACATCGCGCTCCACTGCCGGTCCGAGCAGCCGCCCATAGCTGTCCTCGCATACCTTTTTCAAAAAATCGCATGCCTGAGCGGAGCAGCTGCGCAGCACATGGCTCTCCATCCAGCTCAGGATCTTCTCCTCCGGAGCTTCGATCTTTACAGTAAGGATCTTTTCCTTCTCTCCGCGGTTGATCGCCAGAATACGGTGTCCGGGCGCTGTGGATGCTTTTTCCTCATAATCGTAGTAGGTATCATACACCGTGGAAACAGACGGATTCTTCGCCTTTGCACAGAGCATCCCCTCCCGCAGGGTCGTCCTGCGCACCCAGTCGCGGAATGCTGCACGCTCAGCGATCGCCTCCGCCAGAATATCGGACGCTCCTGCCAGCGCAGCGGCGCAGTCCGGCACCTCCTTTTCGGGATCCACATAGGCGCGTGCCGCCTGATCCAGATCCTTCAGGGAAGTGTCGGTCAGGATCTGCTTTGCCAGTCCCTCCAGGCCGCGCTCTCTGGCAATACTTGCCCTCGTGCGCCGCTTCGGGCGGTACGGCAGATACAGATCCTCCACCGCCACAAGGGTCTGTGCCTCCCCGATCTTCTGTGCGAGGGCGGGCGTCATCTTCCCCTGTTCGGTGATGGAAGCGATGACCTGCTCCTTGCGCTGCTCCAGAGAGCGCAGATATTCCAGCCGTTCGGAAAGAAGGCGAAGCTGCTCATCATTGAGACTGCCAGTCACATCCTTGCGGTAACGCGAAATAAAAGGTACGGTATTTCCCTCATCCAGCAAAGTCACTGCGGCGTTTGCCTGCCAGGTGTGAATGTCCAGTTCCTCTGCCAGATGCTTTATAATGTCCATGTATTGTACTGCTCCAATCTGTTTCCGTTCTCTGTGTAATGGTTTTCGTTCTCTTCGTGGTTCTTTTTTATACCAGGCCCCACTTTTCGTAAAGTCTGTCTTTTGGGGCTGTCATTTCTGTCTTTCTTCCCGCCCGATTTATCGCTCTTCGCCCAGGATCTTCAGATGTAGTACGCCTTCCATGCGTTCGATCAGTGCGATCATGTCCGAGACGTTTCCTGTGATCGGAAGGATGTCCACACTGATCGTTGTAGAGGCCATTCCCCCGATCGGGATACTCTGATGAATCGTCAGGATATTTGCCTGATGATCGGCGACGATCTTCAGCACATCGCTCAACAGCCCGGGCTCATCCTTCATTTCCAGCACAAAGGTGATGTTTTTTCCCCGCGCCTTTTCATGAAACGGGAAAATATCATCCTTATATTTGTAGAAAGAACTGCGGCTGATACCGGCCTGATCGGCTGCCTCCTGAATCGTATCGCACTTGCGCGTGTCCAGAAGCCGCTTCGCCGCAACTACCTTCAGAAGGACCTCCGGCACAGCGCGGGCCGTAACCACGTAGTATTGCTCCTCATTTGGAGAATGTTCCATATTCGGTATTGTATCTGCCATAAGCTGCCGTCCTCAGAATTTTCTGCTGCCGCCGCCAAAGGAATGTCCGCCGGAGGAATGCGTTGTACTCCCGCCTCCGCCGCCGAAGCCTCCGCCGCCGTCTCTGTTCTTGGGAATCCTGCGCGAGGTGACCCTTCTTGTACGGAAATCGTCACTTCTCCGATACAGGTTCAGGCCATGGTTGCTGCGGTAATCATACTGATAGCCGCCGGTCTTCATCCGGTAGCGGGCAAACACCCCGGCCATGGTTCCGCCTCCGGCCAGCAGTCCCAGTAGTCCTGCCAGAAGGCCTTCTGTCGTAGTGATCCTCTTTTTTCCGGGATCATTCAGCCATATGATCTCCCCGGTGTCCCGGTCACGGGTATAATCCGCACCTTCCCCGCTTTTCACATAGGAGACCGTATCCCGGATCATCGCCTGAAAGCCCGAAGCATACCTGCTCCCGGACACATATTCATAACCGTCATCCAGGCATTGCTCGATCCGCGCATCGGTCAGATAGTAGATCATGATCCCGGAGGTGGAAATGTGAATCTCGCGGTTTTCCATGTCGATCAGATACAGTACGCCATCGTCCCCCGAGCAGTGCTCCAGGTAATAATGATCGCCATATTCCTCGCTGGACATGTTCATTGCATCCTCTGTGGTAACGACCATCACATCCAGGTCCAGCAGTGCCGACAGGGATTCGATCTGCGTATAGAGGGTTTCCTCTTCCTCGGAAGAAAGGAGCTGTGCCGCATCATCCACGATCGTCACTGCTTCCGCGCGAAACGGCTGCGAAAAAAGCAGAACTGCCATACACGCCAGGATCAGAACCCGCCGGAAGGCCGCTGCGCCTTCCGATCCCGGGAGGATGGCTGAAAAAGCATTGTATTTCTTCATAGCAGATACCCTCCCAAAAGACCCAGTACCGTTATCACGGCAAAGATCATGGCCGAAACAGCGCTCAGCTTTCCCCAGTTGATTGGAAAAGAACCGCTCACATTGCCGTTCTGACCGTTCATGGCAAAATAATAGATTTTTCCGCCTGCGCCCGCATAGGTGAGGACCCACACGGGGAGCAGGACATATTTCCAGTGCTCCTCCTCCGTTACAAAGTTCTTATAACTGGTAGTGAAGGTACTGTAGCCGCTGATGGAATCGCGTAAAACATTGGAGGCATACCCCTCCACCGCCTTGTGCACCTCCCCGGCGAAGGCATCCGTTTCCATATCACGCTTTTCCGCCTGGAAACCGGACAGGTATCCCATGGAAAAGGGCTGCATGCCCTCCAGAGAAAACGGCTGCACATTCTCCACCAGGAGCCGGTCCGTCTTTTTCAGGGCGTTGCGCGTGAGATGGTCAAACGTGATCTTCCCTGCCCGTGCTACCCCGTAGATGCTGGTTTCCGTGATCTCCCGGTCGCCGGCCATATATACCCGGACCTTCGTACCGGTCCCTTCCATCTGTCCGTCCATCCGGCAGCTGTACACCCAGTAGGGATAGTAGATTCCGGTGAGCTTCTCGATCTGCTCCTCATTGAAAAAGGCCCTGGGAACAAACCACTTTTTACCGATCTTCTCCCGGAACATCGCGACCGCCTTTTCACGGTCGATCTGAAACGGCAGTACCTGATCCGGCAGGAATGCCCCGGACAGCCTGCCCTCCAGCACGACCGGATTGTGGCAGTAATAGCAGAAGGTCGCAGCCGTCGTCGCGTCGGTAATGATCTGTGCTCCGCAGCTGGGACAGCTGTAATACACAGCCCCCTCAAAGGACTGCTCCTCCTTCGCATGCTCCTGCGAAGCGCTCTCATCCTGCGGCTGACCGCTCTGTGCGTCCTCTTCCTCCCTGCCCTGCGCTCCCGCCACGGCATAGGAATCGATCTCCTGCTGCGTAAAAATCGACTGGCAGTACGGACAGGTATATTTCTGCAGCGAAGGATCAAATACGAGCTCGCCGCCACAATTGGGACACTTATAAAGAACCACGCTCATTCTGTCATCGTCCTCCTGACCCCGGGATTCAAAACAGGACCCTTAAACCCATGAATCCATGCGATGCATCGGTTTCATGGGCGCGGGCCGCTTACCTGGTATTCACGCTTACCGAAAAGAGCTGCCGGCAAATAACGGTTTCCCGGGAAGCCCTATGCGAAAAACAGCTGTCGCAAAAGAGAACTGCGACAGCTGTCAGGATCGATTCTTATTCCGGACGTTTCTTTCCGCATTCCGGACAGAACTTACCTTTGTTGACTGCACCGCATTCGCAGGTCCAGGTGTCACTGACCGGCTTTGGATTTCCGCATTCGCTGCAGAATTTTCCTGTGTTCTGTGCTCCGCATGAGCAGGTCCACACACCTGCAGCAGCCGCTGCGGAAGGTGCAGCCTGAGCGGGAGCTGCCTGCTGCTGCATCTGCATCTGCTGATAATTCATCTGACTGGCGCTCCCCATGAAGCCGCCTGCTGCCTGCATACCCATGCCTACGCCCATGAAACCGGCCGCAGCGCCGTTGGCATTGGAGCCCGCCGCCTGAAGACCAGCCGCCACCGCGCTCTGCATGTAACCCTCGCGGATCGACGGATCGCTCATCATCGCGCCCTGATTGCGCATATTGATCAGCTTCTGGGATTCCTCATCATAGGAGATGCTGGCAATTCCCACCGAGATCACTTCCATACCGCGAAGCGCTCTCCAGCTCTCGTCAAGCGTTTCAGCCATATAGCGGCTCAGCTCGGTACTTTTGGATGCAACGAAGGAGATCCTCTGCCCGTCCGCGGACATCTTGTTGATGGATGCCTGCAGTGCTTCGAGGAATTCGGACAGATACTGACTGTTGATGTCGTCAATGTTGACCTTCACGGCATTGCGCGGAATCGCCTCCTGATAGAACAGGATCGGATTGCTGATCTTGATGGAATAGGTTCCATGTGCGCGCAGGAACAGCTCGGCATTGTAAAAGCTGTCGAAATAGTTGATCGGATTGCGGGTCCCGAACTTGATCCCCTTGATCTCCTGCAGATTGATGTAATATACCTGCTGGGAAAGAGGTGTGGAACCGGCAAACTTGAAGCGCTCCCACACATCCTTCAGGCTTTCCTTGATCTGTCCGTTGAACAGAGAGGGTGCCGACGAGTTATCCACAATAAAGTAGCCCGGCTCCGCGGTGTAGTCAACGATCTTACCGCCGTCCACCAGAAGCATGAACTGATTATCGTAAACATGGATCACTGAACCGTTGGAGATCACGCTGCCGCCTGTCTTCCCATTCTTGCGGTTCTTGACGACGCCACGGACAAATACGGTCTGCTCTCCCATGCTCTCCGGTTCAACGGTTTCCAGGAACTGGTCACTGAGTGCACCCGTGACCGATGAAACTGCAGCTCTGATAATACCCATTTTTTCGCCTCCTTGTACATCCTTGTTACACCCTGCGATCCGGCAGGTATTCTTATTATGTTCTCTTTCCTGTCGGAAGACGGTGCGCCTTTAACAACGCACACCTCTCCTTCCGTCCAGCCGGTTTCCTGCTGCCGGCTGATACTGTAATGCTGCGCCTGTACTTCTGTCATACAAAAGCACGGAATCAGGCTTCCTCCTGTGCCGGTCCCAGCGACAGCCACTTCAGATAGGCGTTGATGAACATGTCGATCCCGCCGTCCATGACGGCATCCACATTGCCGGTCTCGGCATTGGTCCGCAGGTCCTTCACCATCTTATAGGGCTGGAACACGTAGGAACGGATCTGACTTCCCCAGCCGATCTCCTTTACCTCGCCGCGGATGTCATTTGCCTTCGCCAGGTTCTCCTGCTGCTTGAGCATGAAAAGCTTGGCCTTGAGCATCTGCATCGCCTTGTCCTTATTCATGTGCTGAGAACGCTCGTTCTGGCACTGCACCACGATCCCGGTCGGGAAATGGGTGATTCGGATCGCGGAAGAGGTCTTGTTGATGTGCTGGCCGCCGGCGCCGCTGGAACGATAGGTATCAATGCGGATGTCATCATCCTTCACCTCGATATCCAGATCCTGTTCAATGTCCGGCATGACATCACAGCTGACGAAGGAGGTCTGCCGCTTGCCGGCCGCATTGAACGGCGAGATCCGTACCAGACGGTGAATCCCGTGCTCGGACTTGAGGTAGCCGTAAGCGTTCACCCCGTTCACCTGGAAGGTCACGGACTTAATGCCGGCTTCATCACCGTCCAGATAGTCCAGCACCTCCACGGTGTAACCCTTTTTCTCCGCCCACCTGGTGTACATGCGGTACAGCATGGAGGCCCAGTCACAGGCTTCCGTACCCCCGGCTCCGGCATGAAGCGTCACGATAGCATTCACATCATCATACTCTCCGGAGAGGAGGGTCTTGATGCGGATGTTCTCGAATGTTTCCTGAAAATCTGCGAGCATTTCCTCGATTTCCGGGATTACGTCAGGATCGTTCTCCTCGTATCCCATGTCGATCATCAGCTCGATCTCATCATACTGCTCCTTCAGCTTCGCATAGGTGGACACATCCTCCTTCAGGCTGGCCAGGAGCTTCATTTTTTCCTGTGACCTCTCGGGATCATCCCAGAATCCTGGCGCTTCCATCTCGCGCTCCAGCTCCTGGATCCGCTGCTCCTTATTTACGAGGTCAAAGTGAATCCCTCACTTCCACTAATGGTTTTGTAAAGCTGTTCAGGGTCGTCCTGAAACCGTCAAGTTCTACCACAGTGTCACCTTCTTTCTTTTATGGAAAATGCGCCGGGCCGGAGGTCCTTTGCTCATCCGGCCTTTTGTGCATCACGCGAAGTGTTGTTTCACTGCGCGGTGCACCGGCTGTGTCATTTTGTTCTGATCAATGATTCCTGGTCCGAAAACCACTTCGGAGAAATCCTGCCTGCAGAAAGAAGGCAGTCTTCCCTGGCGGGATTTCCGGACATTATACAAATGCTCAGGCCGTCTTGCGACCGTGGCACTGCTTGTATTTCTTGCCGCTTCCGCACGGGCACGGATCGTTCGGATAGATCTTGGCTTCCGCACGCTTCTTGGGGCCGCGTACCGCCGTATCATCCTTGTTGGTGCCGGTCACCTTCGCGACCTCTTCACGCTCGACCTTCTGCTCCACCTTCACGTGATAGATGACTTTCAGCGTATCCTCCTGGATCGCTCCGGTCATGGCGTTGAACATATCGAAGCCGATCATCTTGAATTCGACAAGCGGATCCTTCTGACCGTAGGCCTGCAGGCCAATGCCCTGGCGCAGCTGATCCATATCGTCGATGTGATCCATCCATTTGCGGTCGATGGTCTTGAGCAGTACCACGCGCTCCAGCTCACGGAACTCCTCAGAGCTTGGGAACTCGGCTTCCTTTGCCGCATACAGCTCCTTCGCCTTTGCCGTCAGATACTCCTTGTAATCCTTCTTGTTTCGTACATTCGCCGATTCCTCAGGCGTGACATGTGCCATCGGAATGATCGGGCAGAGCACATCATGCAGCTCGCGCAGGTTCCAGTCCTCGCGGTTCTGATCGTCGCCGATCACCATGTCCACTACGCTGTCCACTGTATCGTCCACCATCTTCATGATGGAATCGTGCATGTTTTCACCGTTGAGTACCTTGCGGCGTTCCGCGTAGATGATCTCTCTCTGATCATTGTTGACCTGGTCGTATTCGAGCAGGTTCTTACGGGTTGCAAAGTTGTTGCTCTCGATTTTTTTCTGGGCTTTCTCAATGGCATTGGAAAGCATTTTGTGCTCGATCTGCTCGTTTTCCTGTACACCGAGGGATTTGAACACACTCATCATCTTCTCGGAGCCGAACAAACGCATCAGATCGTCCTCGAGAGAGATGTAGAACCTGGATTCACCCGGGTCACCCTGACGGCCGGAACGTCCGCGCAGCTGATTGTCGATACGGCGGGACTCATGACGCTCGGTGCCGATGATCTTCAGACCGCCGGCTGCCACCGACTCGGGATCAAGCTTGATGTCCGTACCACGGCCGGCCATGTTGGTCGCGATGGTCACGGCGCCATGGATACCGGCGTCAGCTACGATGGCTGCTTCCATCTCATGGAACTTGGCGTTCAGCACATTATGCTGGATGCCTTCTCTGCGAAGCATACCGGAAAGCAGCTCGGATACCTCGATGGTGATGGTACCCACCAGCACCGGCTGACCCTTCGCGTGGGCCTCTTTGACGGCCTCGACGACGGCGCGGTACTTTTCCTTCTTGGTCATGTACACGGCATCGTCCAGATCTTTTCTCTGTACCGGACGGTTCGTGGGGATCTCCACAACGTCCATGCCGTAGATGTCACGGAACTCCTGCTCTTCCGTCAGTGCCGTACCGGTCATACCGCACTTCTTCTGATATTTATTGAAGAAGTTCTGGAAGGTGATGGTCGCCAGGGTTTTGCTCTCGCGCTTCACCTTCACATGTTCCTTCGCCTCGATGGCCTGATGCAGACCGTCGCTGTAACGGCGTCCCGGCATGATACGGCCCGTGAATTCATCGACGATCAGGACCTCGTCATCCTTCACCACATAATCGCGGTCCTTGAACATCAGATTATTCGCGCGCAGTGCCAGGATGATGTTGTTCTGGATTTCAATGTTCTCGGCGTCGGAAAGGTTTTCAATGTGGAAGAAATCCTCCACCTTCTTGATGCCGTCGGCGGTCAGGGTAACGACCTTGTCCTTCTCGTTGACGATGAAGTCACCGGTCTCGGTGATCTCCTCACCCATGATGGCGGTCATCTTGGTCACCTCGCCGCTGGCCTCGCCACGCTTTAACTGCCTTGCGAGCGTATCGCACACCTCATAGAGCTTGGTGGACTTGCCGCTCTGACCGGAAATGATCAGCGGCGTACGGGCTTCATCGATCAGGACCGAGTCGACCTCGTCGATGATGCAGTACACAAGGTCACGCTGCACCAGCTGCTCCTTGTAGATGACCATATTGTCACGCAGGTAATCGAAGCCCAGCTCATTGTTGGTGATATAGGTAATGTCGCAGGCATACTGCTCGCGGCGTTCGTCATTATTCATGGGATTGAGCACGCAGCCCACCTTCAGGCCGAGAAACTCATGTACCTTTCCCATCCACTCCGCGTCACGCTTTGCCAGGTAGTCGTTGACCGTAACGATGTGCACACCCTGTCCGGTCAGTGCGTTCAGGTAGGCCGGCAGTGTGGAAACAAGCGTTTTACCTTCACCTGTTTTCATCTCTGCGATACGGCCCTGGTGAAGAATGATTCCACCGATCAGCTGTACACGGTAATGCTCCAGGCCGATAGAACGCTTGGCTGCTTCCCTGACGGTGGCAAACGCCTCCGGGAGGAGGTCGTCAAGCGTTTCGCCATTTGCGTAGCGCTGTTTATATTCCGCGGTTTTTCCGCGAAGCTGTTCATCCGTCAATGCCTGCATGGTGGGCTGAAGACTCTCGATCTTATCCACCAGAGGCTTGATACGCTTCAGTTCGCGGTCACTGTGCGTACCGAAAATCTTTTCAATAAAACTCATATGTTTGTTCTCCTGCTTCACACCCTGCGAAGAGGATCCCGGACAGATACCGGATGTCCCTCACAATGGCAAATTTCAATCTATTGTAGCACTATCTGAGCCTAAAAACAAGTAAAGCCTTCGCGTATAAAAACAGTCCTGTATTCGCGTATAAAAGCAGTCCTGTCCCTGCGGCCGGATCAGATCTGCCTGCAGGCATAGGACTGCTTTAAGCTTCTGTTTCCCCCACCTATAGAGGAGGGGGCCATCACCTTCTGGGTATTCCGGGAAAATCAGAGCGGGCTGATCACCGGCGGTTTTACCCTCTTATGCATATTGGCTCTTTCCCTGGCCGCGATCTTCTCATCCATCTGCACATCGCCGCAGGTGCCAAAGCGGATAAACTTATGAATATCCTGATAGGACAGACCCATATTGTCCTCATCGCTCTTTCCGGAGAGTCCGTCGGTAGGTGTTTTCTGTACCAGTTCCTTCGGAAGCTCCTCCATGGTCAGACCCACCTGTACTACTTCTACGCTGGTCAGCTCGCCGAACATGGAAAAGTCGCAGGAGGTGTCACCGTCCTTCGTGCAGTATCCGACCGTAATCTCGGACAGATTTCCGGTCCCGGCCAGCCTTGCTCCGAGTGCCTGGGCAATATAGCGCAGGGTGGTCATGCGAAGGCGCGGGCCAACATTTATGTCGCTCTGCCTGCTGTAAGGAACAGAAAACTCATCCTCGCCTGCTGTGCTTCCCTGCTGGTCCGTCACTGCCTTCAGCGCATCATGCATGGCACCAATATTGACCGTGCGCTTCTGAATGCCCAGCGCCTCACATACGCGGATGCTGTCGCTGATGTCCTTCTGCTCCCCGTCCGGAAGCATCACGCCGTACACATTTTCCTTCCCCAGCGCTCTGGCACAGATAGCAGCCGTCACTGTGGAATCCTTGCCGCCGGAGATCCCTACGACGACCTTGTCAAAATGCTGCTCCTTTGCGAGCTTTTTCAGGTTCTCCACCAGATGATCCCTGGCGGTTGCGGCGTCAAAG